>PHAZ01000299.1 GCA_002841825.1 Deltaproteobacteria bacterium HGW-Deltaproteobacteria-22
CGGCTGCACCTCAGACGGCTCCAGCTCCCTGTCGAGGAGTTCCTCGAGGCGGTGCCCGCCGTACAGGGCAAGCGCCTCGACCCGGTTGGCGTCAATGAGATCAGAGATGCGTGCGAACAGGCCCCCGTAGTGCGCGATCATCGCCAGGCTCTCCGGAACGCCGATTCCAGGGAAGGCTTTCCTGAGGATCTTTGCGGCGTTGGCGTCGCTTTTCTTGTAGTACCCGTACTCCCGGAGATTGCGGACGATGGAGAAGAGTTTTTCTTCCATGAAGGCTCCACACGGACCTATGGCTTGATCACGCGGTGCATGCGGGTGAACACGTCGCCCGGACGGGGATCCTGCGTCAGTTGGGTGACCATCGCGACGCAGCGCACGCCAGCGGAAACCAGCTCGGGCAGATGGTGCTCCTTGATGCCCCCCATGACGGAGAAGGGAACGCGCACCAGGGGGATCAGTTCACGCAGCGCTTCGAGTCCCAGCGGGGCCATCGGGTTGACCTTGGTGCTGGTGGCGTAGATCGGTCCGATATTGATGACGGAGACGTCCTCCTGCTGCGCTGCCAGGATCTCCTCGCGGTTGTGGGTGCTCAGACCGATGATGGCATCAGGCAGCATCCTTCGTACCAGGGCCACGGGCAGATCGTCCTGACCGAGGTGGATGCCGTCGGAGCGGACCGCCTGCGCGATGTCGGGCCTGTCGTTGATGATCATGAGACAGCCGGCATCGAGGGTGATCTTCCGGACCTGCAGCGCCAGCTCGTAGAAGAAGGCGTCGGGCTGCTTCTTGACCCGCAGCTGGATCACCTTCGCACCGGCGTCCACCAGACTTCGGACCACCTTCAGCGGGTCTTTCCCCCTGCAGAACTCCGGCGTGACGACCGGATAGATGGTGGCTTCCTGGAATTGCTGCTCCCTGCGCAGGCGAAACGTGTTCATGGGACCTCCGTCATGGCCTCGGACCAGTCCTTCCAGACCGGATCGAGGCCGCGGGCTGTGATCGCGGCGGCCATCTCGGCGGGACCCCGGGCGTCATGGATGGCAAACTGCTCGCCGGCGGCGGACTTTTCGTGATAGCCGCCCGGCGTCGTGACCGAACCAGCGCTCATCCGCGTGACGCCCAACCCGAGGAAGCCGTCACGCAGCCGTGAGGACTCCCGCGTGGAGAGCACCAGTTCGGCATCGGGAAACATCAGCCGCAGCGAGAAGATCATCTGGGCGAGTTCCGCATCGGAGACCGGATGCCCGGGCTCATAGCCCCCTGCGGCCGGCCGCAGCCGCGGAAAACTGAAGGCCAGCCGCGTCTGCCAGCTCGCCTTCTGCACCTCCACGGCCTGCCTGTACAATGCCCGGATTTCCTCCCGCCAGGGAGCAAGGCCCAGCAGAAAACCCAGGCCCACGCCACGCATGCCGGCTGCCGCAGCCTTGATCGGAGCATCGTACCGGGCGTCGTAATCGGCCTTGGGACCCCCGGGATGGACCCGTGCGTACAGTTCCCGATCATAAGTCTCCTGGTACAGCGTGACCGCAGAGGCGCCCGCGGCCACCAGGCGCGCATACTCGGCGCGGGTCATCGGGTACACCTCGATCGAGACGTGCGCGAAGTGCTCCCGGCACAACCCGACGGCGGCCTCGAGATAGGCAACGGAGGCCTGCCTGCGATCCTCGCCGGTCAGCAGCAGCACGTGGGAGAAGCCGCGCGCCCGCAGCGTTCGCGCCTCGGACGAGATCTCCGCGGGCGTGAGCGTGGCGCGGGCGATCTTCTGGCGCACCGAGAAGCCGCAATAGGCGCACGGGTTGACGCAGTAGTTGGACAGGTACAGCGGCGCGTACAGCGTGACAGTGCGCCCGAAGCGCCGACGGGTCAGGTCCGCGGAGGCCTTCGCCAGCGCCTCCAGGCGGGAGCCCGTTTCAGGGGAAATCAGGTTCTCCAGGTCCGAGGCGGTGCGGGTCTCACGGGCCAGCAGGGAATTCAGATCCATCAGGTGCGTCCAATCTCGCGCCACCGGCGCCGTGCCTATTACCGGTCCCCGCCCATGGCCATCATCAGGAAGCCGCAGAAGGCCGCGGTGCCGGGACGCAACGATGGATCCACCCTGGACTGCAGGTCCAGGATCGCCGCGCGGTAGGCCTCATAGAACTCCCACGAGGGCGTCGCCTTGTACGGGGGCACCTCCAGTTCGAAGAACTCGATGACCCCCTTGACCGTGGTCGGCTTCAGAAACACCTCGGTGGTCGGATGGAAATACATCGGAACGACCGTCTGCAGGGACCACTTCGCGAGCCGGCCCGCCGACAGCACGTCGAGCACCGCATCGAAACCGGCCTCCCGATCCCTGTGCAGCCATGCGTGCAGGCCACCTGCCAGCCTCTTGCGATCCTCCGGAAGCATCAGCCCCGCAAATTCCTTGAACCGGGGCTTCTCGAAGATCGAAACCACCGAGGACTTGCCGACGACCTCTGCCATCGCGGCCACGATCGCATCGGAGTCCTTGAACTTCGCCTTGGCAAAGCGTTCCTGAACCAGCGCGGTCATCTTGTCGACCTTGTGCTTCTTCGCGATGGCCAGCATCTCCGGATGGGCGAAGCCGCCCGGAAAACGCTCCAGAAACGCGGCCTGGGCCTCTTCGAGTCTGGTGATGTTCATGTGCATGCTCCCGGCCGGATGAAAAGCGTCCGACCTCCTGGGAATCTACGGAAAATCAAGACCGCTGGCAACGGGTGATTCAACCACGTAAACATTGGGACCCAATCGTGCTACAAGTGATCCGGAGGCTTTCGATGACACTCATTCGCTGTCCCTGGGTGGATCTGAACAAACCCGACTATGTGGCCTATCACGATCAGGAGTGGGGAGTTCCCGTTCGCGAAGACCGCAGGATCTTCGAGTTTCTCGTGCTGGAGTCCGCACAGGCGGGCCTGAGCTGGTACACGGTGCTGCGCAAGCGCGAAAACTACCGGGCCGCCTTCGACGACTTCGATCCGGAGAAGGTGGCCCTCTATGACGAGGCCAGGATCCTCAGCCTGCTGCAGAACCCCGGCATCATCCGCAACCGTGCCAAGATCGCGGCCGCGGTGAACAACGCGGGGCGGTTCCTGACCGTGCGGGACCGCTTCGGAAGCTTCAGCGACTACATCTGGCGGTTCGTCGACGGCGTCCCGATCGTGCACGAGCTGGCCTCGCTCCAGGACTACCGGGCCACGAGCCCGGAGTCCGATGCGCTGGCGGCCGATCTGAAGGCCCGCGGCTTCAAGTTCCTGGGGTCCACCGTCTGCTATGCCCACATGCAGGCCACCGGCCTGATCAACGATCACACCGTGGATTGCTTTCGGAGGCGGGAGATCCTGGAAGGGACCGCCCAGCACCCCGTCAAATCATAGAACAAAATATCTCGATCACTTTTCCCAGAGGAATCCCGTGAGCGGGCTGGAGGCCTCGGCATGTTCGAGCACGCGGCCAGGGCCGGAGAGATAGGCAGCACGCCCGGCAAGGACCGCGAAGCGGAAGGCCTCGGCCATGTCAGGCGGCGATCCGGCCGTGGCGATGGCGGTGTTGACCAGGACCGCCGAGGCACCGATCTCCATGGCCTCGGCAGCGTGCGAGGGCAGCCCGATGCCGGCGTCGACGATGACCGGCACGCGAGCCTGGGCCAGGATCATTTCGATCAGGTCGCGGGTGCGAAGTCCGCGATTGGTGCCGATCGGTGCGGCCAGGGGCATGACGGTGGCCGCGCCCGCGTCCTGCAGGCGAAGGGCCAGCACCGGATCGGCGTGCATGTACGGCAGCACGGTGAATCCCTCCTTCACCAGCATCTCCGTGGCCAGGAGGGTCTCGACGGGGTCGGGCATGAGGGTGGCCGGATCCGGCGTGACCTCGAGCTTGATCCAGGCGTGCCCCACCAGCGCCCGGCCCAGACGCGCCAGCCGCATCGCCTCGGCGGCGTTGCGCGCGCCTGACGTGTTGGGCAGCAGGAAGACCTTCTCCGGATCGATGCCCAGAAAGGCGGGATCCCCCCCACGGGCAGACGGGTCCGCGCGGCGCACCGCCACGGTGACCAGATGCGCGCCCGAACGCTCGAGCGCAGCCGCCAGGATCTTTGGCGAGGAGAACTTGCCCGATCCGATCCATAGCCGACTTGAAAATACACGGTCACGGATGCGCAGGGGTTCGTCCAGGATTTCGGTAGGGATTTCGGTCAAAGGCGTCTGATTCATCGCAGGGCGCATCATAGGCGGTTTCGCCGGCAGCGTCAACGCACACTGGGGGTCCACCAGGGCAAGATCATTATGGACATAGGCGAATGATTTTTCGTAATAATGGTTGAGAATCCCCATTGCGGACGAGGGTCC
>PHAZ01000004.1 GCA_002841825.1 Deltaproteobacteria bacterium HGW-Deltaproteobacteria-22
GACCGCCGTGGCGCTGGACGCGACCGCGCTGGTGGACTTCACCGCCGCGGTGTCCCTCGAACTCATCGGGGATGCGGTCTATGCGCCCGGGAGCGGGAACTTTCAACTGCGCGTGACGCTCTCGGACCCCTCCGGGCCGGTCGACGGCGGGAGCCTGACCTACCTGCCGGCGTTCAACGGCGTGACCGTGGATCCCGAGACGCTGACCACCGACGCCGACGGCCAGGCCGGATTCTCGGCCACGGCGATCATCCCCGGAGCGATGGATTTTTCCTTCGAGCTCGAAGGAATCGAGGAGCCCCTGAACACCTCGGCCGAACTGCTCGGTCCGGCCATCGCGGGTTCGATCCAGGAGGCGATGTCCTTCGCGGAGCTGGTCCATCCGCGCATCGGCGTCTTCGCCGTGCAGGTCTTCAGCGGCACGCCCGAGATCCTCGGTGAGGTCGAGGGCTCCGTTCCCCTGGACACGACCGCCGAGAACTTCGCCTACATTCTTCATCTGCCGTTTGCGCCGCCGAGCGAGTACCTCTTCCCGATCGAGGGCGGTGTCCTGCTGGGCTATTTCCCGCCCGCGCTCTACAACGACACCAATGACAACGGTGTGTGGGACGAAGACGAGTTCATCTGCGCCGTGCACGGCGCTCCCGGCGCGCTGGTCTACATCGCGCCCGACACCACCACCGAGCCTCCGGCCGTGGGCTGGAACTTCCTGAGCGCGCTTGAGGAGAACCCCCAGTTGCTGGACTGGGACGACGTCGCGCTGCTGCAGGACATGGCCATCGTGTCGGCCCCGGTGCGTGTGCCGGAGGTGGGCGGTCCGGTGACCTCGACGGTCACCGAGGCCCTGCGCGTCTCCTTTGCGGTCGTGGACGCGCCGACCTTCATGGACATGGCCAACAACGGCGAGAACCCCTGGGTCCTGCTGTTTGATCCCTTGTACTCGGCTTCCCTGCTCGACGCGGCCGTCGTCGACGGCGAGTTCGCCGGAATGACCGCCGACCCGCTGGTGATCCTGGACGCCGCCACTGCCGAGGCCTGGAGCCTGACCCAGGAGCTCGGCGCGGGATTCCCCCTCACCCAGCTGCTGATCCTGCCGTTCTCCTACCTGGACCTGGACGGCAACGGCATGCTGTCCGAGGGCGACGCGCTCGTGGGCTCGCTGGCTCCGCCGTACGGCGCGACGTGGAACTTCTCCTATATGATTGATCTGCCGCGCATCCTGGCCTTCTTCTCGACGGACCGGCTGTTCATGCATGCAGGCTGGAACTGGTGGGCCAGCCCTGTCGAATACGCCATCGAGCAGGTGATCCCGAACCTGCCGGGCTTCCCGACCCTGCAGGTCGACGACGACGTCCCCGTGGACCTGGTTGACATCGACTTCGAGGTGTATGCGCCCGACGCCGCCGACGAGGATCCCCCGAAGGCCTTCGGCAAGTTCGCCTCCGGCGGCGCCCCGAACCTCGTGAACATCACCGAGTGCACCGACTGCAACCTGATCACCGTGGGCGACGTCCTGCGCGTGGTCGAGGTCCTGCCCGACACGACGTTCGTCGACTGGTCCGAACCGATCCGCATCGGCAACTTCAACTGAGCATCCCGCCCTGCAGGAAACGAAGGATGTTTCCATGACATTCGAAACCTATCTGAAAAAACTCGGCGTGCTGTTCGTGGAGCAGGGGTACGGTCTGGACCTTCGTCCACCCGCCTCGGAAGCGCAAATCGCCGCGCTCGAGGCTTCGCTGGGCTTCGTGCTGGATCCGGCGCTCCGGACCGCGTGGCAGGTCGCCGACGGCTCCCAGACCGGAATCTCCCTGTTCACCCGTCACGGCTTTCTCGAGAACTTCGACTTCCTGTCGGTCGACGAGGTGCTGGAAGAACGCCGGAGCTGGGCTGCGATGGCCCGACGGTATGCCGGCTATGCAGAGCCCGTTCCCCGGGATGAGCGCATCGCCGCAGGCTGGTTCCTTCCGGAATGGGTGCCGTTTGCCCGTTTCGGTGGTGGCGAACTGATCCTGATGCAGGATCACGCGCCTTCGAATCCGGGTCAGGCGGTGCAGATCATCGCCTTCGTGCACGATCCGGACACCATGGAATATGTTGCGAAGAATTTTGACGGATTTCTCCAGGGTTCCCTCGAGACCATCCTGGAGGATCCCGAAGAATTCTTCTTCTCGTTCGATGCGTGAAGTGAAAACCGGAGAACCGTCGGAACGCCCATGATCAACACCTGGAACGAGAGCCTTCTGCACGAGGAACTGAAGCGGCACTACTGTGGAGACGCCGGGCAGACCGAGGTGCCACTTGAGGGGTCGATCTGCGATGTCCTGTGCGGGGACGGGACGGTGGTCGAGATCCAGATCGCCCAACTGGGAAAACTCAGGAAAAAGCTGGACAGGTTGCTCCTGCACCATCGGGTGAAGCTGGTTCATCCGGTGGCGCGCAACAAGTTCCTCGAGACCCGCACCCGGGGAGGGCGCCTCAAGTCGCGCCGGAAGAGCCCGAAGCACGACACGGTCTACCGGGTCTTCGCCGAGCTCACGGGCCTGTGGTCGCTGCTGGGACACCCCGGCCTCGAACTCGAGGTTGTCTTCGCCGATATCCTGGAGACGCGCGTGGCCGACGGGACCGGATCATGGCGGCGCAAGGGCGTCCGGATCGAGGATCGCAGCCTGATGCAGATCCACGGGACCGAGACCTTCCGGACCCTCGAGGACTGGGCCGGTCTTTTGCCCGCTTCCCTGCCCGATGAGTTCACGGTGAAGGAGCTGGCCGCCGCCGGGGCCGGAATCCACGCCGGGAAGATGGCCTGGACCCTGCGAAAGGCCTGCGTGCTGGAGTTGTGCGGCAAGCGTGGAAACCAGTTCGTGTATCGTCAGGCTTCTAGGACTTCGACGCTGAGTGCACGCCCTTGATCTTCTTCAGGTTGCGGATCAGGATCTCCAGGCCGGTGCGGGGAGAGGTGAAGTGGAACAGCACCGCCGAGCGGTTGTTGCGCAGCGGCTCGGTCTGCACCTTGCGGATGTTGATGCCCAGCTTGGCGAAGACCTCGCTCAGTTGCGCGAGCAGGCCCGGGCGGTCGTCGGTGACCACGCGCAGCCGGATCGGTTCCCCCAGCGCGGTGTCGAGGATCCATGTGGCCTGCGTGAGCCGCTGGGGCGGGAGCCCCACGACCCGGGGGCAATCCTGCCGGTGCACCGAGACGCCCTGGGCGCGGGTCACGAAGCCGACGATGTCCTCGCCGGGCACCGGACGGCAGCACTGGGCAAGCTTGACGAGCACGTGCCGCATCCCCTCGATGGCGATGGGCGGGCCGGAGACCATGCGGGACTTCCGGTTTTTCGGCTTCTCTCTGGGAGGCTCGGGCTCCTCGGGCTTCTCCGCCACAGGATGAATGATCGCCAGGATCTTGTCGACGGTGAGGCGGTTGTCTCCCAGGGCCAGCAGCAGGTCGTCGAGGTTCTGACACTTCAGTTCGAGCAGGTGTTCGTCGACCAGATCCTCACGCAGGAAGCGGCTCAGGCTGATCTTCCTGCGCTTGAAATCGCGCTCCAGCAGCTCGCGTCCCCGCTGCCGCAGCTGCTCACGCTCGACCTGGTTGAGGTAGTAGCGGATCTTGTTGCGCGCCTTGCCGGTGACGACGAACTTCAGCCAGTCGGACTTGGGCCACTGGTTCTGCGTGGTGATGATCTCCACCACGTCCATCGTCTTGAGCGGGGTCTTCAAAGGCACCATCAGACCGTTGACCCGGGCGCCGGTGCAGTGGACACCGACCAGCGAGTGGACCATGAAGGCGAAGTCCACAGGGCAGGAGCCGACCGGCAGCACCACGAGCTGGCCCCGCGGCGTGAAGACGAAGATCTCGGTCTGGTACTGCGCCAGGGACCAGAACTTCGCGTCCCCGGCGTGGAGGTCGACCTGCGACAGTCCCTTCCCGTCGGTGAAGCGCGCCTTCTGGCTGCGCTCCTTGTAGAACCAGTGCGCGGCGACGCCCTTCTCGGCGATCTCGTGCATCTGGCGGGTGCGGATCTGGATCTCGATGCGCCGGCTCCTCGGTCCCAGCACGGTCGTGTGCAGCGACTGGTAGCCGTTGGGCTTGGGCACCGCGATGTAATCCTTGAAGCGCCCCTCCACGGGCTTGAACAGACTGTGGATCAGCCCCAGCGCGGCATAGCATTGCGCCGACGAGTCCACCAGGATGCGGAACCCGATGATGTCGTGGATGTCCTCGAGCTGGCGTCCACCCTCCAGCATCTTCAGGTGGATGCTGTACAGATGCTTGGGACGACCGTAGACCACCGCCTCCAGCTCCATCGCCGTCATCCGCGCGGAGATGATCCGGACGACCTCGTCGACGTAGCTGGCCCGGGCGCGTTCGAACTCCTTCACACCCTGATCGAGCTGGAGGAAGGCCTCAGGCTCGAGGTAGAGGAACGCGAGGTTCTCCAGTTCGGACTTGATGGCCTGCAGACCGAGGCGGTTGGCCAGCGGCACGGCGATGTGCCGCACCTCGGTGGCCACGCGGACCTGCTCCTCGCGGGGCAGGTGCCGCAGCGTGCGCATGTTGTCGAGCCGGTCGGAGATGCGGATCAGCACCGCGCGCAGATCGCCCCCCACGGCGAGCATCATCCGGCGGTAGCCTTCGTATTCCTCCTCGGTCGGTGTGGCCGGCCGGATCCGGCGCAGCCTCTCCAGGTTCTCCACGAGCATCTGCACGGTGGGGGTCCAGAGGTCTCCCAGGCGCGTCTTCACACGGGGATCTCCCGCGGCGTCATGCAGGAGGGCCGCGATCAGGGCGTCGCGGTCGAGGCCCATCTCGGCGACGGTGCGGCTCACCGCCAGCGCATGCATCAGGTAGGGGTCCCCGGAGACGCGGTTCAGGGATGCGTAGATCTCCTCTGCGATTGGAGCAACCCGATCCAGAAAAGAGGTGTCCGTGCCGGGGAAGTGTTTGAGGTAGGTTTCCCGGATGCGCTCGAACTCAGCCTTCATGGGAATCCTGTCCCGGTGCGGGGAGAAGTCCGGTTCGGTACTGCGGCCGCAGGTGGCAGGCCAGATAGGCAGCGCGCAGCTCCGTGTAGGCGGTATCCAGATCATCGTTGACGACGATGAAGTCGAACTCGCCGGCGGCTTCCATTTCTGTGCGGGCGTTCTTCAGGCGCAGGGCGAGGCTCTCGGGGTTCTCGGTGCCGCGTCCGGCCAGCCGGCGGCCCAGCGTCTCCAGCGAGGGCGGCGCGATGAACACGTAGTTGGCGCGGGGACCCAGCTGGGCGCGCAGGGCACGGAAGCCCTGCACGTCGATGTCGAACAGCACCTCGGCGCCGCCGTCGAGCGCTGAGTCGACATACTCGCGGGATGTGCCGTAGTCGTTGCCATGGATGTGGGCCCATTCGATGAACGCGTCGCGCGTCACCATGTCCGAGAACCTCCCGTGGTCGACGAAGAAGTAGTCCCTCCCGTGCACCTCACCGGCCCTGGGCGGGCGCGTGGTGGTGGAGACGGAGAACCGGATCTGGGGGAACTCCTGCCTCAGACGTGAGATCAGGGTGGTTTTTCCGGCGCCCGACGGCGCGGTGATGACAAACAGAAACCCCGGAATCCGGGTCATGGTTCACTCCAGGTTGGCGGCCAGCTCCCGGACCTGCTCGCATCCGGTCTTCATCGAGATCACGGCCGCGGTGATCCCGGAATCCACACTCTTGGAGCCGATGGTGTTGGTCTCACGCAGCAGCTCCTGGCAAATGAAGTCGAGCTCGCGCCCGACAGGACGGTCCGACACCAGTGCCTCGTCGATGCGCGCGAAGTGCGTCTTCAGGCGCGCGAGCTCCTCGTGGATGTCGGCCCGGTCGGCCATCTGGGCGATCTCGCGTGCGAAGGCGGGGCCGACGGCGGAACCGGGGTCGGGATCCTGCGGCAGCACCAGCTCGGCGATCCGACGCTCGAGCCGCTCCCGCGTGGCCTGCGCCTGGACCGGGCCCCGGGCCTCGATCGTGGCCAGATGTTCCCGCAGCCGCAGGAGCACTCCGGTGATGGCCTCGCCCATGCGGGCGCCCTCCTGCAGACGGTGGCCCCGGGCCTTTTCGCAGGCTCCGGAGACGGCCGCAAGCACAGTCACAGGATCGAGATCCGGGGTGCGCCGGGCTCCCGTGGAGCCTTCGATGGCCATGATCAGGCGGGCCAGCAGCGCCTCCTGCATCAGGATGTCGCGGCCGGAGATCCGGGTCCGCAGTTCCTCGATGAAGTCGGGCACCGAGTCCGGCCTGGCGCGGTCGTGGGGCTCGAACCGGAGGGTGATGTCGACCTTGCCCCGCGCGAACCGGCCCGCAGCCAGCTCGCGGCAGGCGGCCTCGTCCACCAGGAGACCCGAGCCGTGGACGCCGACTTCCCGCCCGCGCGCGTTGAGCGTGCGGACCTCCACCGACAACCGGCCCTCCGGAAAGTCCTCGAGCTGGTGTCCGAAACCGGTCATGCTGAAAACGGCCATGGGCGTTCCTCCGACCGCTGAAGGTACCCCACTTCCGCACACGGGCGCAATCCCGAAGATGGAGGCTCCCTGAAACCGGGCAGGCCCTTGACAAGAACCTCCCCAGAACCCATGGTGATTCCGACCCAATGGAGGAAGTCCATGTACCTGTCTTCTGATCACTACCCCCTGCACACGCGCAAACCCGCCCGGCTCTCGGCGCTGGTGCTGATGGCCTGGGCGGGAATGTTCGTGTTCTACATCGTGGCGCCGTCGCTGGCCGACCGGGGGCTGTGGCATCTCTCCGTGACGGCGTTTTCCTGGACCGGCGCGCTGCTGCTGCCGGTCGCATGGGGTCCTTCGTCGAACATATCCATACTGGGCCTGGTGCTGGGTTCGGCGGTGTTCTGGTTCTTCGGGGACGACCTGGAGTTCAGGCTGGGCCGCCGCAGGTTCATCCTCTTCCTGCTCACCTCCTCGGCGGCGGGTTTGCTCGTGTCGTGGGCCTGGTCCCGGGCGTTCTCCGGACACGTGGCGAGCCTGGCACCGAACATGGCATGGGCCCTGGCGCTGGCGGCCTGCAGGCTGCACAGGAACAAGCTGCTCGTGTGGAAGAACTACGGCCTGGGGAAGATCGCGGTGCTTTTTTATTTCCTGCTCGGCGGACTGGCCATGCAGGTCCTGCTGACCTGGGTCTCCGAGGAACCCATGGATCAGTCCCTGGGCTTCGTCGCCACGGTGCTGGTGGCGGCTTTCTTCCTCGAACCCCGCTGGCCGGCGAGGCTGCGGGCCTGGTGGATCCTGCGCCGGAACCGGTACGGAAAGCGCAAAGGTCGCTGGGGCTACAACTAGGAGTGTGAAATGAAATCGCACACGAAGGAACTCACGATGGAGGTGCCCGAGCGCATGGGCTTCGTCAACATCACGCAGCAGGTCGAGCAGGCCGTGCGCGACAGCGGGGTGCAGGAGGGCCTGTGCCTGGTCAACGCCATGCACATCACGGCTTCGGTCTTCATCAACGACAACGAGTCGGGGCTGCTCCAGGACTACCGGCGCTGGCTCGAGGAGCTCGCCCCCCACGAGCCTTCCCGGTATCTGCACAACCGCACCGGCGAGGACAACGGCGACGCGCACCACAAGCGACAGATCATGGGGCGCGAGGTGGTCGTCGCGATCACCGGGGGCCAGCTGCACTTCGGACCCTGGGAGTCGATCTTCTACGGCGAGTTCGACGGACGCCGCAAGAAACGGATCCTCATCAAGATCATCGGCGAGTGAAGGGTCCTGGCAGATCTGGTGGCCCATGGCAATCGCAAGATTATTTATCATGAAAACTGAACAGACCCATTGGCTCGATTTCGAGTTCGATATTCGTGCGATCGCCATGGAATGGCTGCTCCGCTGCCCTTGCTTTTTTGGTGGTTTGTGTCAACGTGAAGGACCATGCGGTACCTTCCCATTCTGTTGTTCTCCCTGATCCTGGGCTGCTCCGGGAAGTCGCAAAAGTCATCTCCCTCGAACTGCGCGCCGGGGTGCGTCGCTCCTGAGCTCTGCGACGAGGGAAAGGCCGAATGCGTGCCCGGTTGCGGCAACCGGATCTGCGCCGACGATCAGGTGTGCGATCCGGAGATGTTGACCTGTGTGGATATTCCGGCCTCCTGTGAACCCGCGACCTGCGTGCATCCGTACACCTGCAACGGGGACCCGGGCGAGTGTGTCCATCTGTGCAGCCTCCTGACCTGCGAGACCGGGCGCTGTGACGAGACCACAGCCGAGTGTGTCGGCCTCTGTGTCGACGTCACCTGCGACGCCGGGTTCGTCTGCGACGAGCTGCGCGGCATGTGCGTGGGCCTGTGCGACGGCCGGATCTGCAACGACGGCGAGGCGTGCAACCCGCAGACGGGCTTGTGCGAGCCGGAGATCTCCCAGGCCTGCACGGCCGATCAGGTGCCGCAGCCCAACACCGGCATCGTGGCGCCGGCCGGTCTCGACGGCTGCCCGGCGGGCATGGCGCGTTCTGCGGTCGCTGGCGTGTGCATGGACCGCTGGGAGGCGCACCTGGTGGAGGTGGCCCAGGACGGCTCGACGCAGCCCTGGTCGCCCTACTTCAATCCGGGCACCGTGCGGGTGCGCGCCGTGTCCGCTCCCGGCGCCGTGCCGCAGGGCTACATCACCCAGGTGCAGGCCACGGCCGCCTGCGCCGAGGCGGGCAGGCGCCTGTGCTCGCGCGCGCAGTGGGAGGCGGTCTGCGCCGGTGCCTCAGGCTGGACGTATCCCTACGGGACCACGCGCCAGCCCGGCGTGTGCAACGACGCCCGCACCCCGCACCCCGTGGTGGAGTACTTCGGCACCTCCGAGGAGTGGATCTGGAGCGAGCTCGGTCATCCCTGCATCAACCAGCTCCATGACAGCCTGGATCGCACCGGCGACAATGCCGGCTGCGTCACGCCCGAAGGGTTCTTTGACCTGATGGGCAACCTCCACGAGTGGATCGACGACCCGGCCGGCACCTTCAAGGGCGGCTATTACGTGGACACGGTGATCAACGGCAACGGCTGCCTGTACACCACGACCGCCCACAACGTCTCCCACTGGGACTACAGCACGGGCTTCCGATGCTGTGCGGATTCACCCTGACGGGTGAATCCGCTTGTCGATTCAGCCGAATCGACGCCTCCGAGTGGGGTGAATCCGCTTGTCGATTCAGCCGAATCGACGCGGATTTTTTAACGCGCCGCGTCATTTCTCCAGCATCTGCAACCTCTTTCGCGAAACCGCCATCCATGATAATAACGTGTGCGTGAGGTGATGATGGGTCAGCGCGCGTTGCAGATCAAAGTCGGGCTCCTGGTGGTGGTGGCCGCGGTCGTCCTGGGTGGGTTCATCTTCATCCTGGGGAATTATTCGTTCGGAGAAGGCTTTACCGTTCAGGTGGACTTCGACTTCGTCGGAAACCTGCCGCCGGGCGCCCCGGTGAAGGTGGCCGGCATCAAGGTCGGGCGCGTCGAGCGCATCTCGTTCCTCGGCGGCCGTGTCGACGAGCGCACCAAGCGTCGCGTCTACGTGCGTCTCCACCTGTGGCTGGAGAGCCGGGCCCGGGCCACGGTGCGGACCAACAGCCGGATCTACATCAACACCCAGGGCATCCTCGGGGAGCAGTACATCGAGATCGAGCCTGGCAACCCCGACGTGGAGGGCTCCCGCGAGTGGACCCCGGACCTGCCGCCGCTGGCCGGCGAGAATCCGCCGCGCACCGATCTGGTCATCGCTCGGCTGTACACGTTCCTCGACGAGATCACCACCCTGCTGACCACCGAGAAACCCACCCTGTCCAAGGGCCTCCATGAGGCCGTCTCCATGCTCGAATCGATGAACAAGCTCCTCACGGAGAATCACGACACCATCGGCAAGGTCCTCACCGAGAGCGACGGCCTCCTCGTCGAGCTCACCACGACCGCCAAAAGCGCCAACGCCGCGCTGGGCGACGGCAAGGTGCTGGTCCAGACCCTCCAGAGCGCCCAGTACCTGGTCAACGTCCTGTCCGGGCGCCTGCCGAAACTGATCGACTCCGTCGAGAAGACCCTCGTCGAAGCCCAGAACCTCACCCGACTGATGGGACCCAAGGAACGGGACCGGATCTTCTCCTCGCTGGACAAGCTCGACCGCCTCAGCGGCCAGCTGGAGCTGGTGGCGACCGATTCGCGCGGCATGCTCAAGAAGATCAACGCCGGGGAAGGCACCGCCGGCGCCCTCCTGATGAAGCGCGAGGTCTACGAGGATCTCAAGGAGCTCGTCCGCGACCTGCGCGAGAACCCCTGGAAACTCTTCTGGAAGGACTAGGCTCTTGTTCGAGCATCGGTACCAGACCCTCCTCGGCGCCGCCGGAGTCCTGGCGTTTCTGGCCGGGCTGGCCTGGATCTTCTTCTTCGACGCGCTGCACCTGCGTCCGGGAATCAGGCTGCACGTGGAGTTCTCGCGGCTGAGCATCCTGGACACCGGTGCCGCGGTGAAGATCGGCGCCCAGAAGGTCGGGGTGGTGGAGAAGATCCAGTTCCGGTCGGACGTGGGGCGCGTGCGCGTCACGCTCTGGATCGATCAGCGCATGGCGCCGCACATCTTTTCGAACAGCCGGGTGTATCTGGAGAGCCTCTCGCTGATCGGCGAGCGGCACGTGAACATCGTGCTGCCTTCGGCCGAGGAGCCCCTGGGGAATCCGGTCACCGACGGGGACGTGCTGCGCGGACAGGATCCGGCGCACATGGACAACCTCCTGATCAAGCTCTACGACAGCCTCATCACCAACCTCCGGATGTGGCGGGAGCTGGGTCCCCAGATCCGCGAAGTCGAAGCCCAGCTCCGGGAGTTCGAGCGCCACCGGCCGTTTCTGGAGGACACGCTGCTGCCCCGCGCCCGATCGATCCTGAAAAAGGCGCGGGCGTTTCCGGAGCCGGGCGGCTGGATCCGCGTGGGGGATCGCCTGCCGGACCTCAGCCTGCTGGCCCAGATCACGAAGCTGCTTGACGATCTCGAGGTCGCCTCCGGGCGGCTCAAGGGGTTCTCGCGTGAGCTCGAGCAGGGCGTTCACGTCTGGACCCGGGCGCCGTTCGCCCCCCGGATCCGGCGCCTGAAGGCGCGCCTGGAACGCATCGAAAAGGAGCTCGAGGCCCTGCAGCAGGAAGGTCGCCGGTTGGTGGCCGCGCTGGACTCGCCCGAAGGCACCCTGCAGAGCTTCATCCGCGATCCGAGCATCTACAACGACCTGCGCATGATGGCCCGCCGTCTCAAGAACGCCCCGCTGGACCTGCTCTTCAAGCGCAAGGAGAAGCGCACCGTGAAGTAAGACCGACAGAGGGCTACGGAACGATCGTCTGGACGCCCCACATGCTGTTGGCCGACACGACGCGTCCGTCGACGAACTCCAGATCATAGGAATATCCCGTCAGCAGCGTCTCGCCGCGGGTCTGGACATTGGCCGGGAGGGCGGCGTTGTAGATGATGAGCGTCGGAGGCGTGTCGGAGACGACCATCGCATGATTTCCGAAGGCCTCGACGAGGTAGGCATACGGGCTGGGCATGCGCACCGAGTCGGCGATGTCGTAGTTCGCCGAGTTCAGCGGGATCACGTGCAGCAGGGGGCGGATGTCGGGGTTCTCCTGGCCGCTGCCGTCGTCGTAGTACCACCAGTAGTAGCTCATCTGCTCGTCGATGAACACGCGCGAGCCGGTGGTCCGCACGTTGCGGATCCAGCCGTCGAAGGTGTGCGTGCGCTGCAGCACGGCGGTGTCGCCGGTGTAGTGACTGATGTTGACCGAGCGCTCCATGTAGTGGCACTCGTCGGCCGCGTCGTCATACCAGTTGTACCAGGCGGAGATCGCGTAGCAGTCATCCCAGGTGTCGGCATGGGCGGTGCGCGCCTGGTAGTCCACCGACACGATGCGGTTGGTCGACGGGTTGAACTCCACCAGGGAGCCCGGGATGTTCAGCGGCGCCTCCCAGACGGGGTTGGAGGGATCCGACACGTCGAGCCGGTGCATGAAGAACGCCACCGAACCGTCGGTGGCGCCGGGCTCGGGCTGGTAGTACGAGGTCACCACGTCGTGGCCACGGGTCAGCAGCGCGCCGTAGTGCACGCCCTCGACGCGGTCGAGGGTGTGACTGACCACGGGGGCCTCGGGCACGCTGACGTCGATGACGTACAGTTCGGGGGTGACCTGGGCGTCCTGGCCGCCGTCATACCACCACCAGTAGTCCCAGGTGTCGCGCTTGACCACGATGGCCGATCCGACCTGGACCACGTTGTCGCCGGCCTCGACGGTGTACCACCAGCTCCAGTGCCCGCGCTGCCACGGCATGTCGTAGGGAAGGCCCGTCAGGCTGACCAGCTCGGGAGCCTCGGGATCGGACACGTCGAACACCGCCAGGCGGGTGGGGAAGCGCTCCTCCTCGGGGACCACGTCGCCGTCCTCGGTCGCGTAGTAGTCCCAGTACCAGTAGTTCTCCCCCCAGATCAGATACAGGTAGTCCCCGTTGGCGAAGATGCGCGTGCGCCCGAAGTTGAAGATGTTCCACCAGTAGTAGTACGGATGCTCGTACGGATAGATCAGGGAGGCCAGGTCCAGCGATCCGACCGGCGTCATGGCGTCGGGGTCGTCCACCGTGAGGATGTCCAGGCGGGCGGTGTGGGCCCACCAGTCCTGCACGATCTCGGCCACGTAACCGTCGCCGAAGGTCGCCAGGTTGAAGACCGCGCGGGCCAGTTTGAGGGTGTCGAGCTTGACCGGCGCGTCTACCGAGGCGATGTCGAAGGTCTCGATGCGCTCGTCGCTCATGGCGAACAGGCGGTCGCGATGGACGAACGCGCGGCGGGCGAAGCCATAGTGCGGGGCCGAGGCGCGCCGCGTCAGGGTGTCGCGGGTGAAGGAGAAGATCTGGATGCCGCTCTCGTATTCATAGTCGCCCCAGCCGGCGTAGGGCATCAGGATCAGGCCACGGTCATCGAGGATGCGCAGGGCCTTGTGGATGCGGTCCTCGTCCTCGACCATCCAGGACCATCCGCCGCCGAAGTTCACGCGGGCGAGCATCACGGGGTGGTCCAGATCGGCCACGTCGAACAGGCTCAGGGTGAGGGTCTCCTCGGCGGAAAAGTCGTACCCCAGCGCGATCATGCGGTCGCCGCGGGGCTCCATGTACTCGAGCCAGCCCGGGATCTCGAGCTCGCCGCGCTGGACGGGGTGGGCCGGATCGGAGAGGTCGATGGTGAACAGCGGATCGGTCTGCTGGAAGGTGACCGCGTAGGCGCGTTCGCCGTCGAAGCGCACGGACTGCAGGCTCTCGGGTATGGGCAGCGTCATCTGCAGGTGTCCCAGGGGGGTGAAGTGTCCGGCGTCGACGACCCGGAAGGTCTCGACGGTCGGGGCCACGGAGGACCAGCCCGGCTGGGAGATCACCCGGAAAACGCCCTCGTATTCATCCATCTGCCAGCGCGAGTCGATGGCGCCCGCGATGGTGATGCGCGCGCCCTCGTCCATGACGCCCGAGGGATCGGAGATGTCCACGACCTGGACCTCGGAGCCGGTCTGCTCCCAGTTCGGTCCGCCGATGTACAGGCGCTCGGTGTTGACGTGGATCGAACGCGGACCCCAGGAATACCCGTTGCCGTCCTCGAAGGAGATCTGGTCGATCTGGGCGATGTCCTCGGCGGCGCCTGCGTACAGCGAGGTGACCGTGGTGCGCGCGCCGTCGCCGCAGCCCCAGCAGTAGCCGTCCTCGTAGGCCACCAGGTAGATGATGTCGCCGACCTTGCGGGAGTCGCTGATGGCGCCGAACAGGTCGAACTGTCCCAGGGTGCGCACGTCGGCCGGGTTGGACACGTCGAGGGTCACCAGTTTGGAGTTGGCGCTCCAGGAACCGGTGTTGGTGTCCTCGTCCCAGGCGAACGTCCAGAAGGAGGAGAAGATCACGTAGGCCACGCCGTCCTGCACGTACATCTCGAAGGGGACGCCGTAGACCGGGGCGCGTCCGAGCACGCGCAGGGCCGAGGGGTTGGATATGTCCACGACCATCAGCCCGCGGTAGGCCGACAGAGCATAGAGGGTGTCCCCCGAGACCTTGATGATGTCGGCCTCGGAGATCTCCCGGGCCGTGTCGCCGCCGGGCGTCGCCTGGTTGTTGCCGTTGTTGGCGCCGGCGTTGGCGTCCTCGCTGTAGTCCCCGCCCCGCGAGTTGCCCGCCGGATCGGCCGAGACGTACTTGGAGCGGGGTATCTCGGTGAAGTTGGCGGGGTCGCAGGAGAACAGGAACCAGAAGGCGGAAGCTAACATTAAAATATTAAGATGCTTTTTCATGGCTTTCCTCCGTACAACTAGAAAGTAGCACCAATCTGGTGGATTACCACCCTGCATCACCCTCCCGGGGTGGAAAAAAAACGGGGGTTTCCGTGCGCCGGATCACGCTTGAATTCAAATTTTTTACTTTTAACATCGCTTGTTCAACGAAGGGACTTTTTCACGTTGAGCACCTCGCGGACCTTGGCGACCAGGTCGGCGGTGCGGAACGGCTTTCCGATGAACCCGGTGTCCGGGGCGAGGATGCCTCGCACCTCGGTGGAGTCTCCGGAGTAGCCGGACATGAAGAGGACCCGGGTGGCCGGCCGGATTTCCCGCAGCGCGGTCACGAAGTCCCTGCCGCTCATCTGCGGCATGACCATGTCGGTGAGCACCAGATCGATGGCCCCGGCGTGGCTCCGGAACAGGCGCAGCCCCTCGACCCCGCTGGCCGCGGTGAGCACGTGGTAGCCGACTCCCCCGAGGATGCGCAGCGTGACCTTGCGCACCAGCTCCTCGTCCTCCACCACCAGGATGGTCTCCTGACCGCCCGACGGCGCTTCCTGCTCCGGTGACGGTGTGACCAGGTCCCCACACGACACCTGTTGCGGAAACAGGATCTGGAACGTCGTGCCTTTCCCCGGAACGCTGCGCACGCAGATCTCGCCGTTGCTCTGCTTGACGATGCCGAAGACGGTGGCCAGCCCCAGGCCGGTTCCCTTGCCCACCTCCTTGGTGGTGAAGAACGGCTCGAAGATGTGCGCCGCAGTCGGCTTGTCCATGCCGCACCCGTCGTCGGTGACGGTCAGGGAAACGTAGGATCCCGGCGCTGCCACGCCCATCGCCATGGCCGTCTCGGTGTCGAGGGTCACGTTGGCCGTGGCGATGAGCAGCCGTCCGCCCCCGGGCATGGCGTCCCGGGCGTTGACCGCCAGGTTCACGATCACCTGTTCGAGTTGTCCGGGATCGGCCAGGATCGGCCCCAGGTCCGTTGCCAGCTCATGGTGGATCCCGATGTGTTCGCCGATGAGCCGGCCGAGCATCCGGTCCAGACCGCAGGCCAGCTCGTTGAGGTTGACCAGTATGGGTTGCAGCACCTGCCTGCGGCTGAAGGCCAGGAGCTGGTGCGTCATGGCCGCGGACCGATCCGCAGCCTGCCCGATCTCGAGGACGTTGCCGCGCAGGGGATGATCCGGCTCGAGTCCGTCGAGCAGCAGTCCAATGTTGCCGATGATCACCGCCAGCATGTTGTTGAAGTCATGGGCCACACCCCCGGCCAGGTGGCCGATGGCTTCCATCTTCTGTGCCACCTGCAGCTGCTGCTCGAGCACGGCCCGGGCAGCCTCGGCCTCCTTGCGCAGGGAGATGTCGCTGATCGCCATGCGGCACACGAACGTTCCGTTTTCGGCGGCAGCGGTCGCTTCCAGTTGCGCCCAGAAGACCCCGCCGTCGTTCTTCACCATCCGCAGCTCGCACTGCTGAGGGGTCCCGGTATTCAAGATCTGCTTGAGGTGCAGGTAGTAGTTGTCCTGGTCATCCCGGAAGACAAACCGGGAAAACGGTCGCGTGATCAAATCTTTTCGCGCCAGACCCAGCAGGTTGGTCGAGGTCAGGTTGGCTTCCAGGATCACGCCGGATCCATTGACGGTGCAGTACCCCACCGGCGCCAGATCATAAAGAGCGAAATATCTCGCGCGGGCGGCGTCCAGCTCGACCTGGATCCGCCGCAGCTCCTCGTTCTGCAGTTCCAGCTCGATTTGATGCACCTGCAGGTCGTGGAGCGTCCGGCTCATCTCGTCGACCGACGGCGCGATCCCGGGGACCCGGGGCGTCACCCGCACCTCGGCCAGCCGCCGCAGTTCTGCGGCCTTTGCGGATTCACTGTCGTGATTGGTCATGGCGTGCCCCCCCTGAGCCGCTCCGTGGTGGTGATGGCGTAGGTCTGCCCGGCTTCGTTCACCAGCGCCGTGGAGATCATCGAGACCTCCAAGATTGTGCCGTCTTTGGCCACACGGCGCGTGAGGTACGGTTCCAGGACCTGGGCCCGGCTGAGTTGGTGCACCCGGGACAGGGCTTCCTCGCGCAGTGGTTCGGGGATGCAGTCGCGGATGTTCATCCCCAGCGCCTGGGCCTCGGAGAATCCATACATCCTCACGGCGCCCGGGTTCCAGGCCAGGACGCGGCCGCTCAGATCCTGCACCGTGATCGCGTCGCGGGAATCACGCACCACGACGGCCAGCCGGAGCAGGTCATTGGCCTTGGTCAGGGCTGTCCGCATCAGTTGCATCTCGGTGATGTCGATGAAGGTGATCACCGCGCCTTCGATGACGTTCTCCAGGGTGCGGTAGGGATGGATGCGCAGCAGGTACCCCTTGCCGTCGAGGGTCTGCACCTCCGCCTCGTAGGGAATCAATGTGTCGAGCACCTTCTGCACGTCGGGCACCAGATCGGTGTAATCGGCGAGGTTGGAGACGAGGTGGCCCACGGGCCGGCCCACGTCACCCGGGATCAGGTTCAGGATGCCGCTGGCGCTGGGCGTGAAGCGCAGGATGCGCTTGTGAAGGTCCACGAAGACGGTGGCGATACCGGTGCCGGCCATGAGGTTGGACATGCCGTTGTTGGCCCGCGACAGGTCGGTGACCTTGTTCTGCAGCTCGGCGTTGATCGTGGACATCTCCTCGTTGACCGACTGCATCTCCTCCTTGGACGTCTCCAGCTCCTCGTTGGTGGACTGCATCTCCTCGTTGACCGACTGCAATTCCTCGTTGGAGGACTTGAGCTCCTCGTTGGAGGTCTCCAGCTCCTCGATGGCGGACTGGAGATACTCTTCCTTGAGCCTGAGTTCCTTCGTGAGCATGGCCAGTTGCGACTCGATTTTCTTCGACATTTCCGGCGCCGGCGTCGCTGTCCCGAGATCCACGGGATCCGTCTCAGGCGCCTCCTCCAGGACCACCAGAAACAGTTGGTGCTCGCTCCCCTCCCCTTCGACCGCATCGGGATGGCCCGGCCCCCCGGGACGGCCCGGCACCGGCAGGATGGTCAGGTTCACCCGGGTGAAGTGCGCGTTGGTCCTGACGTCCAGACCGTCGCGGCGGACGATCTCCAGGGTCTTGCCCGCTTCGTGAAGGGCCGCGGACAGTTCAAGCCGCAGGCCTTCCCGGGCCATCCTGACGATGTTGCTGATGCCCGCCACACCCGGGGGTGGTTCGAGGTACAGACCCAGTCGGCCGTGCAGGTAGAGGATGTCCCCCGAGTTGTCGACGAGGGCACCGGCCGGCGCGAACTGCAGCAGCAGCGCCTGCTCGGTCAGTTCGCGCAGCGGCAGCGTCCCGACGGCGGCCTTCCTCCCGGCCTGGCGCGGCGGCGACGACGACAAAGCCGTCACCGGCGGCTGCAGTCGGCTGTGCAGCGCACGTTTCTCCCCGTGCAACTGATCCCCGCACTGGTAGAGCTTGGCCTTGCGGTCAAGCACGGTGAACAGATCGTCGAACTCACCGATGGTCTCCGAGGTGCCCAGAAAAAGGAAACCGCCCGGACGAAGCGCGAAGCGGAACATCGGTATCAGGCGCTTCTGCAGGTCGCCGCCGAGGTAGATCAGCAGGTTGCGGCAGGAGATGAGATCGAGCCGGGAAAAGGGAGGATCCTTGATCACGTCCTGCTCGGAAAAGATCAGCATGTCGCGGATGCCCTTGCGGATGCGGAACATGCCGCCGTCGCCCTCGGCCGTGAAAAAGCGGGACAGCCGGTCGGGTGTCAGGTCTGCTGCAATGCTGGCCGGGTAGAGGCCGGCCCTGGCCGTGGCGATGGCCGCGCTGTCGATGTCGGTGGCGAAGACCTGGACCTTGAAGGTTCGTTTCATTACCTCCTGCCGCTCGGCGAGCAGGATGGCCAGGGAATACGCCTCCTCGCCGGTGGAGCAGCCCGGAGACCAGACGCGGATCACCGCTTCATCGCTCTTGCCGTCAAAGAGCCGGGGGATGACCAGTTCTTCCAGGGTCCCGAACACCTCGGGATCGCGGAAAAAGCTGGTCACGCCGATGAGGAGATCGCGGAAGAGCGCTTCAACCTCGGCAGTTGTCTGTTGCAGGAACCTCATATAATCGGTCATCGCTTCTATCTGCAGCACCGCCATGC
Organism: Deltaproteobacteria bacterium HGW-Deltaproteobacteria-22; assembly: GCA_002841825.1. Lineage (GTDB taxonomy): Bacteria > Myxococcota_A > Polyangia > HGW-17 > HGW-17 > HGW-17. The sequence continues at coordinate 18,418 of PHAZ01000004.1, forward strand.
GCCGCCCGATGCGGCGATGGATGGTGCTGGGCTTGTACTGGGAAAAGTCATGACCAGTCTGGTTGCGCAACAGCACGAAGATCTTCTTGAGCGCGTTCTCGTTGGCGATCACCGGAACGGGCTCCCGCAGGGACCTGCCCAGGGCGTGGGCAATATAGGATATGAGATGGGCCGGCATCTCTGACGGCGGAAGTTCGTAATCCACAAGGCCCGTGGCCAGCGCGCTTCGCGGCATGCTGTCATACTCGGTGGAGGAGGGGCTCTGGACCATGACCATGCCGCCTTCGCCCTTGATCGCACGTACCCCCAGGGTGCCGTCGCTGCCGGACCCGGAGAGCACGATGGCGATGGCCCGGTCGCGCAGATCCTGTGCCAGTGACCGGAAAAAGAAATCGATGGGCAGGCGTTGGCCGCGCGGAGCCGAAGGCTGGAGCAAATGCAGCTCACCGTTCAGGAACGCCATGTCGTGGCCCGGCGGAATGATATAGACGCAGTCGGGCCGGACCACCATCTGGTCTTCGACTTCGAAGACCGGCATGCGGGTGCATCGCTGGATCAGTTCCGTGAGGATGCTCTTGTGGTCCGGGGCCAGGTGTTGCACGAGGACAAAGGCCATGCCAGGACCGGTGTCCAGAGGATGGCTGTCGTCGCCGGCGTCGGAAATGACCGGAGGCATGCCCGAGAAGAACGCCTCGAACGCAGCCAGGCCGCCGGCAGAGGCGCCGATGCCGACCACGGGAAAGGCCGGCTCGCTGGAAGCGGGCGCTTTGACGACCGGTGTGTCGTCCACTGGTTGGGTTGGGGTTTTCTTCTTTCTTGTCATGAAAATACTCCGCAAATCTCCAAAAAACCACCCACGAACTCAACCTACAATATATTTACACCAGGAACATTGCCGGATGCGATGAAAGTGATGGGGAACTTTCATGCAAGAAGTGGAAAATACATCCCAGTGTCCCCCTGGCAATTGCCGATGTCAACGGTTGTTTTTTAGCTCGATATCTTCACAATGATCAAACGAGAAATCATTTATGAACATGTCTCCCGGTGTGTACTGGGTCGCAGGGAAAATCCCCTCTTTTCTTTGAAATTCAGTGGATTATTCGGGCTTGTGATTTCAGGGACGAAAAACCCGCGCCAATCAAGCACTTTCCACCCTGTGAAAGTACCATTTTCCCGACCTTCACGTCAATCGGCTTTTCTCAGTGCGATTTCTTCGCTCTAAGATAAAGTGCGTCCTATTTCCGATGCAGGTGTGTGGCGAGCGCGGCGCGGATCTGCGGGTACTCGAACACGCGGTACCCGGCGATGGCGTCGAGGGACTTTTGCACGATGACGTCGTACTTTTCGTCCTTCATATGCGACAGCAGCAACATCACCATCGCCAGATGCCCTTCCCGGGCAGCGGTGAACAGCGGGTGATGCACCTGCTCGTATTTCCATCGCGTTCGTATACGGTTCTTCGAATCCGCGAAGAGTACTGGATTTTCGTCACAGTCTGATTCACCGACGAAGGCCTTGAGCACGTCCGCCTCGTCCTCGATCACCCACTCGTGCGCAAGCTGGGCACCGGCGGCCAGCAGCATCCGCGCGATGTCGAGGTAGTCGTACTTGGCTGCGTAGCTGAGGGCGCTCAAACCGCCGTTTCCGGCGTTCACCTCGGCCCCGTGCTTCAGCAGAAACGCCACCGCCTCCTTGCGCCCGTACTCTGCAGCGAACATCAGCGGCGTCTTGTACGGGTAGAAGACATGCACCTGCTCATAGTTCTTCTCGATGGTGGAGAAGTCGACCGGCGCCGGGGCTTTGCGCGCTTCGACCAATCCGAAAAAATCTGGCATTTTTCCAAGGTACTGATTCCGAATGGAAGCCCCATCACAATACAAATACGGGCTATGCTCGTTGCCGAGGGTGTCCTTGATTTTCAACAATTCCTGAAAGCCGCAACAGTCCTCCTTGGGAACTCCCAGAGGGGTATCCTCCCAGTCGACATCGATGCAAACGGTCGCATTCGTCATGGATATGGAGTGGTAATATTCCCCTTCGGAGAAGACATTGGCAGATAATCCTATCTTCAAGAGTAAATCAAGGACGACCACATTTCCCGTACGAGAAGCCATCGAAACCATCGTCGGAACCGGTGTGACCTGGTTGTCCAGAAGTATTTGTACGACATCCGCATTTCCAAAAAGGACAGCTTTGGTAATGGGCCACTCGAAATACTCACTTGTAGTAGGCTTGCTAAAAGCCCAATCATCGCCACTCTTCACGTTGTAGCTCGTCACCTGTTTTCGTAGCCAATGCGTGGAATTCAGGATGGCGGCGATGTCATTGAGTCTTTGACCTGTGATGTTTTCGATAAACTCATAACCCCGCGTACGGTCGATTGAATACGAGCTTGGGTCATTTCGAATAATTCCCTCCAAAATTAAATTGTATTCCGGATAATGCTTTGCGAACAGTTTTGCCTTGGGTTTTATCCCGGTTCCACGAAAACAATCCGCAGGTTTCCCAAAGTTGAGCACGGCATGAAAAGGATTCAGCGGATCGATCATGGCGATTCGACATTTTTGGTATTCGATCAACTTGCCATGGAAATGTTCCGAAGAGTTGATTAATTTCTGCCACAACCCATGGTCCGGAACCGTCTGAACACAGGATTCGGCCCGAACGCGGCTGGGAATGCGCAGATGGGAATGGGCCCATTTCGCCTGGACGACGGACAAGCGCTGATACAGGAGGTTCGAGCCCCAATCCCAGGCTCCCTGTTTTTTCGGGAACAACATCCATTTCGGCCAGAGTGCAAGTTCGTTGTATTCCATCCTTTCCACTTTTCGGGCCAGTTCCATTTCGAGCCGGACAGGAAAAGCATCCACATGCGAGGGCAAGTCATATGCGGTCGGGTCCATGAACCACTTGATAAACCCAGGAAGGATGAACCCGCCCCATGCCTGCTTGAAGATGTATTCTTGCAGGTTCATGACCACCTGGTTCTTCTGCAGGAACTCAGCGAGCTTCTGCCAGTCGTGGGAACCGTCGCTTCGATTCCAGTGGGAAAACGGAACCGCCGTTTTTCCAGTTCGGGCGCCGGTGGAGGCGAAGCAACCGAAGAGCTGGGAAGAAAACCCAACCGCTAGAACGAGGGAAAGGAGACTCAGTTTTTTCATTGCATTTTCCTACTGCAATCCATGAAAACAATAGGTTTCCAACGTGTTGTACAATTGCTGCATGGGTATCCCGTTCTCCGATTCCCCCAGCATGAACGAGGTCAAGATGTAACCGTCGAACTCATGGTTAGTCGGCTCTGGTGTCGGATCGCCGGGATTCTCGGGTGGTCTCACCATCTCCAGCATACCCGACACGAGGACCTCCATCTCCACGCTGAGCGGATTTCCGGATGGGTCCCGCTGGGTAATCAAACAGGAGGGGAAGGTCATCGCAGAGGTCTCTAGCGCGACTCCCGTGTAATGAATTCCATCCTTGGTCGCGTCAAATAGCATGGACGGGCCGGTGCCATCCTCAGAGTTGAACACGGGGAAAGGGGTTCCGATCTGCATCGAACAATTCAGAGAACCTGCCACTTCCGGAATGCAACTTCCACCGAACGAAATACTCATATCCTGGGCGATCAACTGAAAGTTCCAGTCATCCGGGCGGACGAATCCATACGTCCAATGTATGATGCCCTCGCCCTCCGTATCAAGGCTCGATGAGAATGCATACATATCGAACCCATTGACGTCCAGAAGGCTCCAGCCGCAGATGCGATGAAGGATGAGTCTTGGGTCATCGGTCACTTCATCTCGGTTTCTGTCCACGATCGCAGAGATATCTGACAATGATGGTTCACGAAGCAGGAGCGCCTTGGCAACTGCATCAAAAAGAATAATACCTCGACCCAGGTCTCCCTCTGGGAGTGAAACCGGCAGTCCTGCGGTGGGAACGATGATGTCCTCGATGATTTCTTTCGGCGTGAGATCCGGCGCGACTGCACGGATCATTGCTACCTGAGCGGTCACAATCGGCGCGGCAAAGGACGTACCTGCTTCAGATGTCGTCACGGGCAATCCATCGGGCGATTGGGCATTGAGAACCGGTGGCGCTGCGGGGGCATAGACCATCACAATTCCTGATGTAGTTCCGGTGATATAGTTTGAGCCAGACCAGATTTTGAAAAGTCCATTTTCATCTTGGGGAACAGCATATGCCCCGACATGAATGACGTTGTTCTGAGAGGAAGGAATTCCGTATGGAAACAGCAAGTCGTTATATTTTTGATAGTTAATAATTACATCAAGTGGCTGACCGTCATTTCCTGCTGCCAAGACGAAAAGCACATCTGAATGGCGCTCAAAAATACCTTTAATTTTTGTTTTAATAAGAATAGAGTCTTTCTTGGCTTTTCTTGCGCATTCTTTATAACTTTCTGAATCGGGTAAGGGGTAAATGTCTACAGGACATTCAGTAACATCTAAATAATGCTGAGCGCTCTTCAGACTAATAGCCATACTAATATTTACAACACTTGCTTGCTTGAGGAATTTATCATTTAGGGAGTAGAAAAACTGCAACAAATCGCTTCTGAATGGGCCAGTGTTTCCCTGACTTTTCGTTAACGCGGGAGCCACGTCAACAATAAAATCGGTGGACAACGTCCTCTTCAGAAGGCCGCTGACGCCGCCGTCATCATCGTCGGCTGCCAGAATTCCCAGGACTTTGGCGCCGTGGCCATATCCGGGTTGTCCGCAGAACTGCGCGTCCTGCTGCTTCGCTGCTTCGCCATTGACCCCGACGACCTGCAACCCGTTGGCGATGTCGTCGAATTGACTCTGCAAGTAACCCAGGCAGAACTGGCCATCCATCACGAGGATGTTCACTGGAGACAGGGAGATAAATTGCTTGATCTTGTCGAACAAAATTACCGTGGAATAGTAATTGATTGAATCCAGCGCGAGACGAAAGGCGTCTTTCAATTTATCGAGATCCCCTTCGGCGCGACACAAACCTCCGTCGCTGGATTTCTGAACGCTCCCCTGAAGATCGAGGAGGAAATTGTGCGCTGCGAATTCCACCTCGATGCGTTGTTCAGCCGACTCCATGAACGCCTCCAGTTCGGCCGGTGTCTGGCAATCGCATTGCAGTTGCCAGATGCCCATGTCCGGGATCTGTCCGACGAGTTCTACACCCCACTCGGCGGCCAGTTGTCGCATGCGGTCCGCTCGGGGATGCGGCTCGTTCGTGAACACCAGAAACTGGTTGACCGGAAATCCGAGCGCTTCCCCGTTTTCATCCACGCATTTGTCCATATCGACCGGAGCGAGGATGGTCTCTTCGGTGGTTTTCCCGGCAGGCTTGCTACAAGCCATGAATACCCAGACTATAAGCACAATATATTTTTTCATCAAAGACTCCTTCGCGTCCGGCGGGATGGAATTGATTTTCACTAACTGACCTTCACTGTCAAGGTATTCTTAGCGATTGCGACTTTGGTATGCTGCGCGTGAACACCCGGCTTGAGCCGGAAGGCACGCGCACTCGAAGTTCCAAGGCTCCGCACGCACCGACACGAACCGACAGGACCATCACCTTTTTACCCTGAATGGGAACTTGCCATTGATTGCCGTAACGGATACTATGCTTATCCGTTGGAGGCGGAAACGGCAAGAACGATGAAACCGATCGACTACTTCGCATCCCATCCAGTCTTTCGCCTGGAGGACTTCGCCGCCGCGCATCAGGCAGGCGACCGGCTCCAGCCGAGCTCCAGTCTGGCGATCGTGAAAAAGCACGTCCAGGCGGGGAACCTGCTGCGCGTCCGTCGAGGCGTTTACGCGGTCGTCCCGCGCGGGCAGACGCCCGACAGCCTGGTCGTCGATCCCTACGTCCTGGCCACCCACTCCACGCCTGATGCCGTGGTCGCCTACCACGGCGCTCTGCAATTCCACGGCAAGGCGCACTCCCTTACCCGGCGAGTGCCGTTTCTCACTGCGACCACGGCGAGGGCCTTTGCCTTTCGGGGGACGGAGCTCGTCCCCGTCCCCATTCCGCCGCCCCTGCGCGCGCTCTCCGATCTGGGCGGTGGCGTGGTCTTGAAGACGCGGGATGGTTCCTCCGTCAGGGTGACGACCCTGGAGCGCACCCTCGTCGATGTGCTCGACGTGCCCCGGCACGGTGGCGGCTGGGAGGAGATCTGGCGTTCACTCGAGTCGGTCGAGTTCTTCGACTTGGACGCGGTCATCGAGTACGCGTTCAAGCTGTCCTCGGCCGTGACCGTGGCCAAGGTCGGGTTTTACCTCGAACAACATCGGGAGGAGTTGATGGTCGAGGACCACCATCTGGAGCGTCTGCGCGCGCGCGCTCCCAGACGCCCGATGTACCTGGAGCGCGGCAAGCGCGAACCGGGCAAGCTCCTTTCGGGCTGGAACCTCGTGGTTCCTCAGCGCGTCCTTGACCGCAGTTGGGCAGAGGTCACATGAATCTGACTCCGCAGGTGATGGCCAAGGAGGTCTCGGCCACGGGCTTCGGCGCGGAGCCGCTGGAGAAGGTCTTCCGGTTGATGGCGCTGCTCGACGCCCTTGGCAGCCACCCGTTCCTGAAGCCTCGGATCGCGCTCAAGGGCGGAACGGCCCTGAACCTGTTTACCTTCGAGGTGCCGCGCCTTTCCGTGGACATCGATCTGAACTACATCGGCGCAGCCGACCGCGAGACGATGCTCGCCGAGAAGCCCAAGGTCGAGCAAGCGGTGCAGGCAGTATGCTTGCGCGAGGGACTCACCATCAAGCGGATCCCGAGCGACCACGCCGGTGGCAAATGGAGGCTGACCTACGCTGGATTGAAGGGCACTCCTGGAAACCTCGAGCTGGACATCAACTTCATGCTGCGCACTCCGTTATGGCCCTGCACTACGAAGGACTGCCACCCGGTCGGCTCTCTTCGCGCTGCCCCGGTTCGCGTGCTGGACCTGCACGAACTGGTGGCCGGCAAACTCGCCGCGCTCATGGCTCGCAGCGCGAGCCGAGATGTCTTCGACGCGCATGCGCTTCTTGTCACCCCCGGCCTCGACATTGCCAAGCTCCGTCTCGGTTTCGTTGTCTACGGTGGCATCAACCGCAAGGACTGGCGCACGGTCTCGAGCACCGACGTCACTGCCGAGAAGAACGAGGTGCAGATGGAACTGGTCCCCATGCTGCGGGCCGACATCGCTCCCGCCAGGCGCGAGGTCGCTGCCTGGTCCGCCAGGCTGGTCACAGAGTGCCGCGAGCGGCTCTCCTTGGTGCTCCCGCTGCGCGAGCAGGAGCAGGAGTTCCTGCGACGCCTCAACGACCAGGGTGAGATCGCCCCGGAGTTGCTCACGACCGACCCGGCCATGCAGACAGTGGTCCGCGAGCATCCGGGCCTCAGGTGGAAGTCCTTGAACGTCCGTAAGCACCACGGTCTTGACAGTGCGGGCGGTGCGGACGAACCCGTCTGACGGCCTTCCAAGCCTGGAAGAACCCTTCACTGCGCCTTCACTTCAATCGGTTTTTGTCAGGGGGATTTTTTCGCTTTGTGCGCGACAGCGTGTCCAGTTTGCGTGCGGAGGAGCGAAGGCCGTCTTCTGATAAGTGTGCGTACCGCTGGGTCATCGCCACGGAACTGTGGCCCATGAGCCGACACACAGTGTAGAGGTCGACCCCCGCCTGCACCAGGTTGGAGCCGAACGAGTGCCGCAGGGCGTGGCAGGTGACCCTTCGCAGGCGCGCGGCCTTGCACGCGCGGGTCAGCGCGTTTCCGATGATCGACTTGTTGCGGTAGATGCCCGTCGAGGATGGGAACACCAGACGACTGCCCAGGGGCGCGTCCGCAGGCGGGCGGACGGTCTCGCGGCCAGGATGCAGGATCGAGGAGATCTCGTTCAGGGCGCAGGCCGCAGACGCATTCAACGGTACGGTGCGGGGCTTGCCGCTCTTGGGCGAGGAGACCGAAAACGTGCCCTTGATCGGGTAGACGGTGCGCCGGACCGTGACCGTCTCCCGTTGAGGACCCAGGTCCACGTCGCCCCACTCCAGGCCGATGAACTCCCCCACGCGCAGCCCCGTGTGGAACAGGAACCGGAAAACGGCGCTCATGAGCGGCTCGGCGTGGGCGCACACCATCTCCAGTTCGTCGATGTTCAGGAAGTCCGTCCTGTCGTTGGACTGTCGTCTGGGGACGTCCAGCAGCACCTGGGGCGGCTCCATGCCGGCCCGCTTCGAGTCCCGCAGCGCAGCCTTGAGCACGGACAGGTGGCGGGGCGTCGGCATGTTGCGAACGCCCCGGATCAGGGCGTCGATCTGCTCTTGCGTGACCGACCTCCACGGCACGTCTCCGATGGCCGGGAAGAGGTGCTTCTGCAGGGCGCACTGGTCGACGAACAGGGTACTTTCCTTCTTGCGCCCGGAGTCCCGCCAGAAGTCCATGATCTTGGACAGGGCCTCCTTCGTGGTGATGGCCGCAGCCTTGGCCGCCGCTCGCGACGGCGGCTCCTTGGCGAGGGACTTGACCAGGACGATTTCCCGTTCCGCCCAGACCAGCGCCTCCCCGCGCGTCGAGAACCCCCGACGTTGCAGCCGGACGGGCTTGCCGGCGTCGGTGGAAAAGGAGACGTCCACCCGGTACATCGTCCGCCCACGAGCGGAGTAGGGCAGGGCTTCGACACCGGAACGCACTTCTTGCATGGTTCTACGCAATGGCATTTCTGCACCTCATGGTGCTCTGAATTTGGCGATTCGAGAGCACCCTATCACAGGCCCCGGCGGCCGGTCAAGAACGCAGTCCAGACCGGCCCCAGAGCGCGCGTGCAGTTCACTTCCCGGCGGCGACCAGCGGCTCCCCGGCCAGCCACTCGAGAAGCACCGACTTCCGGAAGCGGTAGCCCTTCCCGGCCCGGCGAGCAGGGATCTGCTTGTGCTCGACCATGTAGTAAATGCTGTTCGGGGTTACGCCAAGCAGAGCGGCGGCTCCGGCCACGTCCAGGACTTCCGGCAATTCGGTGGGGTCAACGGTCTTCAGTTTGGGTTTCAGGTTCTCATTCATGGTGGTCATCTTTCTGGCCATCTCGGCCGTTAGAAAACTGTCCTTTTCGTATGGGTGGTCTGTGTGCAGTGGGGGCCATGCCCCGTTTGGGTTGCACCTAGGGGAGAGGGAACGCCGGTTCATGAGTTGCTCCCTTCCGCCTGCTCGAGCAGGTAAAGATACCCGTCTTCATCAATCACAATTTTCCCGGCGTACAGGAGATGGGTCACTGCCGCGTCAATCGCTTCGTGCGGAAGCGAGGAAGCGGCCCGGAGTCCTGCCCGCGTGCGGCTGGCCCGCCCGAGCAGTTCGAGCACGACCTGGCAGGCGGCAGACTGTTCGAGGGGGGCAGGGTGGTCCTCCAGTTCGGGAGAATCGAGAGCCGCCATTTCCCCTTGATTATCCATGGGGAACGGCTCTGGCTGGCCGTTTTCAGGGGAAGTCTCCTGTGCACGGGAAGTAATCAAAAGAACGTCGTTCTCCGACTTTTCTTCTTTTTCTCTCTCCTCGTGCGTAGTAGTTGAGGAAAGCGGAATTCCAGATCCGTTTCCCATATCGTCTATAGGATTTTTCCGGCTCTCGGCTTCTTCATTTGCAAGGCAAGTTGACAGAATGCTCTTTGTAGTCTTTTCATTCGCGGCCCATTTCAGACCGACCAGGACCTCTTTCCCTTCGGCCGGCCCCTTCCGCCGCTCTCTACGTGGCATTCCTGACATTGACTTGCCAATTTCGCGCGCGACCTCAAACAAGGTTCTCCGACCCCTGGGGTCGCGTTCCTGCGTTTTGTGGTTCGTCATTGACCAGGTACTTGTCAGGTACGTTTCGACGATTTCCTCTATGGCGACGCTTCCCCCGGAATCGGACCAGGAAAGACGGCTCTGCATGAAGATGCGCAAAGGGTCTACCATATCGACATAGAGTGACTCCGTTTCTTCATCGGTCAGGTCTGCAGGGTAAAAACCCTCTGGACCGCATTGGATCGCAATGTCAGCCGCTTCAGACCAGACCGAATCGAGTTCTTCATTTGTCAATTCACGGATGATTTTTTCGATGTCATCATTTCCGCCGGAAGTACCCTTCAGCCGAAGCAAGAACGGGAGAATAGAGAGCCGGCGCCAGAACTCTGAGCCGAGCCCGACAAGAAAAACCATGAGGTTCAGTGCGTGAAAAGGAGTCGCCATGTTGCGGGTCTGATAGGCCGGCAAATTTTTAGGGTTTACTTCGAGGGTCAATTCATCGGCCACCTGTTTCCATTCCTCGAGGTTGCCGTCCTTGATCTCCGAGCGTTTCGCTTCGCTCACCGAATTCATGAAAGAGCCTTCGAGGCGGGTTCCTGCGTGAGAATCTTTGGCCAGTGTCGAGGCGGCTAGGTGACAGACACCACCGTCCAGGATCCGATCAAGCAGGGAGAGCAGTTTTGATTTCCCCGTTCCTGGCGGACCGACCAGGTAGAAATGCTTGCCCCCGGGCCACGGCGCAACCACGCGGGGAAGGAGGCTTCCCAGGATCCACTTCTGTACGGTCGGAGCGTAGGCAGCCAGGATCTGGTAAACGCGGTTCTTCTCCCGCGCGAGGCGCTCATGGGGGGGCAGGTAGCGGCGCCCCACTGTGTTCTTCAGTTTGAATTCAGGTAGGGACGGCTGGAACTCGCCGGTATGGAAATCGAGGATCCCGTTGACCAGCGCGACCCGGAAGCCGAGCGTTTCCACGTCGGGTGGACCCTGCACCTGGGAAAGAAACCCTGCATGATGAAGGACTGCTGCCTTCAGTTCGCGTGAAGCCGTCAAGAGATCGGCCTTTTTGAAAAAGTCCTGAAGGGTCAGGTGCCGCCAGTGTTCATCTTCCCAAAGTAATATTTCGGCAGCATCCCTGCCAATACCGAAAACGCCCGTGAACCAGAGAGTTGACTCTTCGAGCATTGCTTTCACAAGCTCGATGGCCTCCGTGTTCAGGTCGGCTTTCTTCTCGGGTTTCTGTCCACAGGGGGCGGTCTTCGATGCCTTCTTCAGTGCGGCACGGAGTGTTCCCAGGGGAATGCCCAGGCGCTCTTTTGCGGTCTTCAGAAACCGTTCATGGAAGATCTCGTCTCGAGCGGCGAGTGCCTCGACGAAAAGCGGCAAGCCAGTCTTCTCCGGTGCGGCGGGGTCGATATGCCCGAGCAGCCATTCCGGGAAAAGTAGCCTCTTTTCAATGACTTCGGCGAAAGCGGAAGCCCCGTGTTCACGGATGAAGGAATTGGCGTCAACCTTGGCCCCGGTCGGGTCCGGCGGCAGGTCTGCAAGGTAGCAGTCCACGCCCGAGCCCCACAGGAAAGCTGCGGTCGTCTTTGCCCCCTCGAGGCCAGCCCGGGTGCCACCCTCCTTGGGCGGATCGTGGTCGGGGATGATGACCACTTCGCTGGCCATGCTGGCCAGGCGCAACAGGTGAGGCTTGCCCTTCTCTGTTACGCTTGTGGTGCACAAGGCCACGGCAGGGAAGCCCGCTTGAACGCAGGAGATCACGTCCAGCGGCCCCTCGACAATGCAAAGAACCTCACCGGCTTTTGTCGTGTTCGTGCCGAACAGGTGCCCATCATCCGGCAGGTGTTCAGACTTCGGCTTCAAATACTTCGCTTCTTTCGCTGGGTCGGTTGCACGGCCGATGAAATTGACTGGACAGCCATGTACGAGGACCGGAAACAGGACGTAGCCAGCGAAGGCCAGGTGGCCCGGCTCCCGGAATAAGCCGGTGCTCATGATTTCATCGGATGAGACCCCCTGTGCTTCGAGCTTCTGCCACAGGTCCGCTGGTGCCATGCCGATCCGGAAGAGAGAAAGGTTCTCTGGCGTGATTCCGCGGTCTTGGGCGAACCGTTCGAGAGCGGGCGGCCGGTGGCCTTCGATGACCTTCCAGGCGGCCTCCAGGGCATCGTAGGACCGACTGCAGCGGTTCTGTGCAGCGGTCTCCTCATGTGTGGGCGGATCGAGTTCGATCCTAGCCTTCTCAGGAGTGAGCGGCTCGAGTTCGATCTCGGCTCGGTCGGCCAGGAACTGACAGGCGCTCGGGAAGTCCATCCCTTGGCGCTTTTCGAGCCAGGCGAACACATCCCCGCCTTCGCTGGCAGAGTGGTCATTCCAGAGCCCCTTCTCGGGGGTCACGGAAAGCGAGTCCGTCCGGTCAGATGAGACACCTTTCCCTCGAAGACCGGAAGCGGTTTCATGCAGCTCGATTCCCAAGTCACGGATGACAACATCAATCCGATTCACGGAAGCAGCCTTCAGTTCGGCAACGGGCCATTTAGACATGGCTCCCCCTTTGTCGCGTTTTCGCGGTTTCTAATTTTTCTAGTCTATGAGAGTGCGGCCCGGCTTCACCGGGCTCGGGGTCGCCGTCTTCGGAACTGCCAGGCGGCCCTGTGCGGACAGCTGCTGCCTTGTGGGTTCGGCCTGCCCGGTGAGCTCGGCCGCCCCTGTGGGCTCGAGCGCGGGGAAGACGCGACGCGGAGAATGCAAAGCGCGGCGTGCTCATCCTTCTGGTGGCTGACCACAACTGGCGTTGCTTATTTACTGCGTCGACACTATCACTGTGCGACATTGGACGGATGAAAGCAGCTTGATCTCCTGTAGCGTAGCTTCCCTCAATAATTGCCAAGACTTCATCAAAGGAGCGATGGGCAAATATCCAGTCGCCGAGCATCTCGACAATCCGGACATGTGGATCTTGTGTCAACATGGTGGCTTGTAGAACATTCAGCAATTCTGGAAAACTTCGAAACATACGCATGGATTCAGAATATCTCCAGCTTTTACAGGGATAGCACCTCTGTATGGGCCTGAATGCTAACGTAGGGGAATATCCAGAAAAGTCAATAGGCCGGATGAAACTTTTTTCAACATTTTCGGAGGCTACAGTCGAACGACCATGACAGTTTCATGCCGCAGTGCCGGTACGCCTGCGTGATACATACCACCGATCTGCCGATCCGCCAAGACTCGGGCGTGGTCCATCCAGACGCGGGTGGTTCGGCCACTGCCCTCTATTCAAATTATCAGGTTGGGTGCCATGGAATGTCTGACCCAGGAAACTTCGATCTGGACCGCGCCTTTGCCGTGATTCATGACCTGGAGACGGGGGTACGGCGTCCCATCGCGATATCAGAAGGTCCCGACTACGCTATCGACGGAATCACGATCACGCCCGAATACTGGTTCGTCTATGGGCGACACACTTGGGGGGAGCGCCAGATGTACGTGCTGGACCTCCTTGCAACCGGCTTGGTTGATGAGAACGGACACGTCATCCCGGACCCGACGTTCCCTTCAGCAGGTAACTAATTTTTTAGTCTCGTTGAGATTTTTTTTGTGCGCACGATGTATTTCTAGGTACAAACGATGTATATCTAGGTACAAACGATGTATTTTCTAGGTACAAACGATGAATTTCTAGTTACACACGATGTCCATTTAAAGTCTAAAGCCTTATGTAAGTACATGAAAGTTACTATCAGCAGGACATCTGCACTTGATTCGACCAAGTTTTTATACAAACGGTGGACTTCAAAGAGACGCCGTGGCTGTGCGCTGGCGGGATGGCCATATTCTCCCCGTTGCTGCCGCCCAACGACAAGAGCATCGTGCACCTGCCGCCACCGGCGCCGCACGGCTCACGAAGCACCTCTGTAAAAAGGTGGGCAAAGCCCGAGATCCCGACGACGGCCGCAACAACGATCCACAGACCGCGGTCATGCACCACGTCGTCCAACTGGCCCTCTGACTACCATCATCATCGGAATACGCTGTCAGGAGATGAAATCAGGGAAGGACTTCAGTTGCTGTGGCTTTGTTGATCAATGTCCCGTCGCCAACCGCGCCTAGGTCGTTACGTCCCCAGCAATACAATGTTCCAGTATTCGTACGGGCGCAGGTGTGCTCACTACCAGCAAAGATGGCAGTGACACCAATCAGCCCGGTGACCACAACTGGAGACAAACTGTCTACCCCACTTCCGTTTCCAAGTTGAAATCGAGTATTAAACCCCCAGCACTTCGCCGTTCCGTCCGACATCTTCACGCAGGTGTGCCCATAACCGCCAGCAACACCAGCGATGCCTGTCAGGCTAGGCACAGCGACAGGTGCATACCTATCCAAGGTCGTGCCATCACCAAGTTGTCCATACTGATTACGTCCCCAGCACCTCAAGGTCCCGTCGGACAGGCGAGCGCATGAGTGCTCAGAACCCGCCGATAGTTCAGAAATGGCGGTGAGGCCAGTTACGGTCACTGGTAGGGTGGATGCCGTGGTGGTACCGTTTCCGAGCTTGCCGGTGGCGCCGTCGCCCCAACACTTGGCGGTACCATCACTGAGCAGTGCGCAGGTGAAGTAGATACCGGCAGTAATCGTTGAGGCCGTGGTGATGCCGGTGACAAGCACCGGACTCGTCTGAGAGGTCGTATATACGCCGTTTCCGAGTTGACCCCATCCCCCACTGCCCCAGCACTTCACGGAACCATTTGAAATTTTTGCACAGGTGTGGTTGTAGCCCGCTGCCAGCGACGCGACGCCTGTCAGCCCGGTTACGACCACGGGGGTCGTCTTGTCGACCGTGGTTCCGTCACCGAGCTGGCCGTTCACGTTGTACCCCCAGCAATTCACGGTCAGGTCGCTCAGGAGGGCACAAGTGTGATAGCCGCCGGCTACGATGGAGATCGCATTGCTGACGTTGACGACGGGAGTGATGACATTGGTATCTCCCAAGTTTCCTGTCCCAAGGGCTCCATAATGATTCCATCCCCAGCATCGGGCGGTTCCGTCATCCAGCACCGCGCAAGTATGCGCGGTACCGGTGGAAACGGACACCAGGTTCTGGCATGTGAACAAGAAGGAGCAGTCCGAGTCGCAGGTGAGCTGCCCGGTGAAATAGCCGAGGTTACGACAGTTAGAGAAGCCCAGGTTCAAACCGTCACAATCATCGCTGCCATCGACGATGCCATTGCCGCACGTGAGGCAGTTGGAGATGTTCCACTGACACTCCGAAGAGCAGGCGAGGGTGCCTCCCGCATAACCGAGCAACTCGCATGTCTGCGAGCTCAGGTTGTCACCGTCGCAGACCTCGCCGAATCCTGGCTGCAGCAAGCTATCTCCACAACGGCCGACGCAGTTGGTTGTGTCAAACTGGCAATCCGAGCCGCATTCGATCGACCCTTGATAGAAGCCTTCAGATTGGCACGTCCCGCCGTTGAGCTCCGTGCCTTCGCAGTCTTCATAGGTCGACTGAAGGGTGCCATCGCCGCAGCGTCCAGCCTCGACACAGTTGGTCGTGTCCAACTCGCAGGAGTCCGAGCAGATGAGCTCACCGGCATGGTACCCGAGCGAGACGCAGGTCTGTTCACTCAGGTTGTTTCCGTCGCAGGCCTCCTCCCCCACCAACAGGTTGTCCCCGCAAACGGTCGTACAAACAGACGGACTTCCATCGGTGCAGTCCCAGCCGACCTCGACTGAACAAGTGGAATCGCACCCGTCTTCATCGAGCTCGTTTGCATCGTCACAGGTTTCCCCTTCTTCAAGAATTCCGTTTCCACACTCCATCAGATCGTGGCATCCGGTGGAGTCGACCGTGCACGCATCAGTGCAGACCAGGTCGCCGGCCTCCTTGCCGAAGCTCGCGCAGGTCATCTCACCGAATTGATCCGTGTCGCAGGTCTCGCCTTCATCGATGAACCCGTCGCCGCATTCGGCGGTGGCGCGGCATTGACTGAGGTCGAGGGTGCAGTCGCTTGTGCAGATCAGTTGGCCGGCCGGCTGTCCGAAGTTGGCGCAGGACATCCCCGCGAAGTCGGTGCCGTCGCAGGCTTCACCGGTCTCGGCGACGTCGTTGCCGCAGACAGACCCCGTGTTCTTCGAACCGCCATCGTCGCAGGCGCTGAGCGTGATGAAAATCGTCAAGGAAATCAATGTGATAATAACTCGCATAGTCAACTCCTTTGATAGAGCAAGACAACGATGAAAAGAGTGGGCAGTGAAAATGGTAGCGATATGGCCAGCACATTACAATCATAAAAATATTGAATCCGGGTTCCAGGCGGTGTTGGCAACTCAAAATTCCCAGCAATATCAGAGAATTTACTGAAGTTATTTTTTCTCTACGAACGGTTCGTCGCATTCTCGGGCAAGGAACGCCTGTGCCCGTCGTGCCGGTCCAGTCGGACCATTAACTTTTTTCCAATCCCTCTCCTGCCAAAAAATTCCAAACATTTCAACGCCTTCCCACACGCCATAAACCGTTCTCGAACATGTGGCTTTATTTTCCCCCATTGACACTTTCCGCTTTTTCCCCAATGCTTTTCTCGTTCCGTTTTCACCCCCGTGAGGAGCGGTGCCCGTCCATGCCGACGCTGGCGACTGTCAACGCAATAGCTCCATCCCCACGACTCCGCGTCGCCGTGCGCCTTGGGGCTTTATACGGTTTCGCAGTTCACGGAGAAGCGAAAATCATGCGAAACAATCTATTGAAGGTTCGCTGGGAGTTCCGGCTCTTGCAAGATGGTCACGCAAATATTGCCTTGACAGGTCTTAAAATGAGAGGTGGGATATGAAAAATCTTTGTGTGCTTTTATTGGCTGTTTTTTTGTTTTCATCATGTGAAGATGATGAATGTACATTTGATTCAGATTGTGGAGAGGGAATGAAATGTGATTCTTGGGATTGGAAATGTGTACCGAATACCTGCACATCAGATTATAATTGCAGCGTAGATAAAATTTGCTCCAATGAAGGCATTTGCATTGAAGGCTGCACTTACGATTGGAACTGTTATAACGGAATGCACTGTGGTGATGACAATCAGTGCACATATTCCTGCGAAAACGATTTTGAATGTAATACCTACTGTTGCAAAGGAGGCGTCTGCGCAGACTCAAGCAACTGTGGAATAGAGCCAAGATGCACTTACCACACGGATTGCGCCTCTCAATGCTGCCAAAATTGGGAATGCGTTGATATAGGCCAATGTCAGGTGGGTCCATCTTGCGAAACGGGTTCATGGCAGGGGAATGAGTTATGCGTATCTCCGATGGGTCCAAAAATGTATATCGCTGCGAATGAGCTTTTAGGGTTATGGAAAGTCGGTCCGCCATCTATATGCAATTATGACTCGACTGTTTTTCTTCCGAACACTACTTGTGGGCAAACAGTGCCAGATAATGCTTTATATTGCCCCTCAGACGCTTGTATGATATTGGATATTCAATTACTAAACAGGCTCGATGCCCAATTTGGTTCATTTGCATCAGTTGCTATCATCGCGCACGAGTGGGGCCACTACAATCAGCACTATCTGGGCATGCTCGAATATGGACCCTCAAAAATGATTGAATTGCACGCCGATTGTCAAGCCGGCATTTTTGCTGCGACTCAAGCTTACAAAGGGCAGTTAACTGTTGGAGAAGCCTACGGTTCCTATATGGCTTTTTGTAACTTTGGAGATCCATATGTTTCTCCATGGTTCGCACCAACACATGGGACATGCGAAGAGCGAGCCACTGCTTTTCAGCATGGTTTCAATTATGGTAGTCAATACCTTGAAGGACTGTGTGATAATAATCCTTTGGAAACGATGCAAATGATATGCGCATTTTAGATTCAGTTTTTAAAATTATTTGCTTGACTGTGGTGCCTCTTTCCAAGAATGGATTTGACATGAGAAGTGGTCTTGTCTGCCTCAGTACATGCAGGATCGAAAAACATGCAAAACGATTTTTAAAGGTTTACAGGGAACTCCTGCTCCTGCAGGATATCCACGTAAAAAATGCCTGAAGGAGTCAACCGGCGAAATCCGACCGAACTCGGATCCGTCTATAAAGAGGTTCGGTAAATTCAGAGGAGATGTGAATGTCAGGAGAAACCGCAAACATTATGGCCATGGCTGAAAAGGTAGCCCGAGATGTGCTTGGGCGATTTGGATGGTCGCTTACTGGTCCATGCAACGAGAACTTCCCATGCGAGAAGGTCGACGACCATCGGAAAAAGACGCATCCTAACCATCCCGTTGATGCGGTATTCCAATACGACGATCCATATACAGAAGCCCGGCAATACCTACTGACTGACTTTAAAAGTTATGCAAAAAAAACCATCACGGCAGATGCCATTCGTACCGCACTTGTACATTTAAGTTCAGCAGTGGACTGCGCAAACATAAGTGCAACATGGCAAGACCGATATATTAACACTCAGATCGGTTCAGAGGTCCACGGTCTTCTATTTATTTACAACCATGACGGTGACTTTGATCTGGATTTCATGAGGCACCTCGCCGGGACAAGGAACTCCGCCCTCAAGCTGCCTGCCCATTCACGTCTATACGTGTTTGGCCCCGAACGCATACGCTACCTTCAAAATGTTCTCAATGATGTGGATGTTCAAAGAGGACGGGGACAACTCCCGGCCTCTAGCACAATCGCTCTTTCCGTACCTTGCCGGAGAAGTACGTGGCTTGACAAATCAAAGGGATTTGGCTGATCCAGTTTTTTTGTGATAACCGAAATT
>PHAZ01000300.1 GCA_002841825.1 Deltaproteobacteria bacterium HGW-Deltaproteobacteria-22
CGATTGTTTGGTCATGATACTCGCTCCATATGCCCGAGTAGCTTAACCCACTGTCCAGTTTTTCGGAACCACCTCTCAGGGGAGCGTCTGCACCGGGGTGAGGCGGTTGTTGCGCGTGGTGCCGTCGCCGGTCTCGCCGTCCTCGTTGTAGCCCCAGCACCATACCATCCCGCCGCTGACGGCGCAGGCGTGGGAGTCGCCCAGGCCGATGGAGGTCACGCCGGTGAGCCCGGAGACGTTCACGGGGGTGCTCGAGGCGTTGGTGGTGCCGTTGCCGAGCTGGCCGTAGACGTTGGCCCCCCAGCAGCGGACCGAGCCGTTGGACAGGATCGTGCAGGTGAAGGAGGCGCCCCCCTCGAGGGCGATGGCGCCCACCAGGCCGATGACCGGGACCGGGGACGACGCGGACGGGTTGGTCGTGCCATCGCCGAGCTGGCCGGCGTCGTTGCGCCCCCAGCAGTGGACCGATCCGTTGTTCAGGATCGCGCAGGTGTGGTCGTTGCCCGCGCCCAGGGCGACGACGTTGATGAGGTCGGCCACCGGCGCCGGGGTGGCCTGGATCGCCTCCGTGCTGCTGTTGCCCATTTGGCGGTGGTTGTTGCGCCCCCAGCACAGGACCTGGCCGCCGGTCACCAGCGCGCAGGTGTGCCAGGCGCCGGCGACCACGGCCACGGCGCCGGTGACGCCGGGCACCGCCGTGGGCATGGTCACGTCCCCGTCCATGGGGCCGACCTGGTGGTAGTCGTTGGCGCCCCAGCACCACACCTCGCCGAGGAGGCGCACCACGCAGGTGTGGTCGAGGCCGCAGGCCAGCGAGGTGGCGTCGTCCACGCCGAAGACCTCCACGGGGATCTCGCCCTGGTTGAGGGTGCCGTAGCCGAGCTGGCCGAAGTCGTTGGCGCCCCAGCAGACCACCCTGCCGTCGCTGCGCAGGGCGCAGGCGAAGGAGTTGCCCGACGCCACCGCCTCGGTCCCGCCCAGCAGCCCGTGCACCTGCGCGGGGGTGGTGTGCTCGGAGGCGTCCCCGGTGCCCAGCTGGGAGTTGTTGTTGACGCCCCAGCAGCGGATCGCGCCGTCGGTCAGGCGCGCGCAGGTGTGGATGTAGCCGCCGGTCACCGAGGCGGCGTCGGCGCAGCCCGCCGCGTCGAGGGCGCAGGTGTCGTCGCAGGCCAGCTCGCCGGAGAAGCGCCCGCTTTCGCGGCAGGTGGCCGTGCCCAGGTCGGTGCCGTCGCACGTCTCGTGGTCGGCCTGCAGGACGTCGTCACCGCAGGCGCCGCCGCAGCCGGTCATGTCCCACTGGCACAGGTCCGTGCAGGCCAGGGTGCCCTCGTACTGCCCCATGTCCTGGCACGTCCGTCCGGCCAGGTCGTCGCCGTCGCAGGCCTCCTCGAGGTCGTTGACCGCGCCGTCGCCGCAGGTGCCGCTCAGTTCGCAGCCGGAGGCGTCGAGGCGGCACCCCGCGGTGCAGGCCAGCGTCCCCCCGCCCAGGTTCAACTCCGCACAGGAGTGGCCGCCCAGATCCTCGCCTTCGCACTGCTCGGAGAAGGCGGTCTGGATGATGCCGTCGCCGCAGGTCCCGGTGCACACCGTCAGGTCCAGCGTGCAGTCGGACCGGCAGGCCAGCTCCCCCTGCTGCTCATAAAAGTTCAGATCGGTGCAGCGCGCCACCGAGAGGACCGGTCCGTCGCAGGCCTCGCCGGGGTCGAGGATCCCGTCCCCGCAGGGGTTGACGTGCTTGACCTCGGTGTCGCAGGCGGCGGCCGACAGGAACAGGAACAGGATGACGAGGTGCTTCATGGCGTTCTCCCGGGCCGGTGGCGGCCTGCGGGCCGGTGTGGCCTGCGGGCCGATGCTACCGCGACGGCGCGCCGCTGACAATGCCGAGTTCACCCGGGGGGCGGGGGGCGTTCGTGAAAAGCGTTTGCAATCCACCGGATTTTCACATAAACAGAAAAAGTCTGACCAGGAGAAATGCCATGACGTCACGTTCGATCTTCCAGTGCTGGGCCCTTTTCGCCGGTGTGCTCTTCCTAACCTCGTGCGACACGACCACGACCACGACGGACTCCTGCGGGGACCGTTTCGTGGACCCCGGGGAGGAGTGCGACGGCGACGTCGGCGAAAACACCTGCGCCTCCCTGGGCCATTATCGGGTCCTCGGGACCCTGACCTGCAAGGCGAACTGCGAGTTCGACCGCACCGACTGCGGCGGACGCTGCGGCGACGGCGCCACGGACGCCGACGACGGCGAGGAGTGCGACGGCAGCCACCTCAACGGCAACAGTTGCGCCAGCCTGGGCTTCGGCGGCGGCGTGCTGGCCTGCCAGGCGGACTGCCGGTACGACACCTCCGGGTGCTCGACCTCCTGCGGGAACGGCTACGTCGAGGGGGACGAGCCCTGCGACGACGGCAACCTCCGGGAGGGCGACGGGTGCTCCGCGTCGTGCGAGGTCGAGGCCGGCTGGGAGTGCGCCGGCCAGACCCCGAGCGTGTGCACGGCGGTCTGCGGTGACGGGCTGCGCGTGGGCGATGAGGTCTGCGACGGGGACGAGCTGGACGGCCACACCTGCACCGAGTTCGGCTATTACGGCGGGACGCCGGCGTGCAGCGACCTGTGCGAGCTGGACCTGGGCCCCTGCGAGACCGTGGGGCGGTGCGGCGACGGCCAGGTGCAGGACGGGTACGGGGAGGCCTGCGACGGGGAGAACTTCGGCGGCCAGACCTGCGAGTCCCTGGGCTTCTACGGCGGCACGCTCACCTGCTCGGAGACCTGCGACGAGCTGATCCTGGCCGACTGCCAGAGCTATGGCGAGTGCGGCGACGGCCTGACCCAGGCAGCCTACGGGGAGGAGTGCGACGGGGCCGACCTCGGCCAGACCTGCCAGACCCTGGGCTACTACGGCGGGGCCCTGGGCTGCACCTCCGAGTGCCTGTTCGACCTGGTGTTCTGCCTGGGCGCCGGGCGGTGCGGCGACGGCGTGCTGCAGGGGGACTACGAGCAGTGCGACGGCGCGGTCCCCGGCGGCGAGACCTGCCAGACGCAGGGGTTCTACACCGGCGGGCTCGCCTGCGGATCGGACTGCGCCTTCGACGTCACCGGCTGCTCCCTGCGCTGCGGGGACGACGTGGTCCAGTCCGCCTTCGGTGAGGTCTGCGACGGCACCGACCTCGCCGGCCAGACCTGCGAGTCCCTGGGGTACCGCCCGGGGGTGCTGGCCTGCGACGGCGCCTGCGCCTGGGACTACTCGGGCTGCGGGGGGCGGTGTGGCGACCTGGTCATCCAGACTGCCTTCGGCGAGCAGTGCGAGGGCGACGACCTGGCCGGCCAGACCTGCATGACGCGGGGCTACTTCCACGGGACCCTGGCCTGCGACGGCGGCTGCCTGTTCCAGGAGAACGGCTGCGTCGACGTGGTGCAGGTGACCGCCGGGGCCATGCACTCCTGCGCGCTGCTGACCGACGGCACGGTGCGCTGCTGGGGGTACAACCAATTCGGCCAGCTGGGCGACGGCACCACCACCAACCGGCGCACGCCCGTGCCGGTGTCCGGCCTGACCGGCGTCGGCGAGGTCCGCGCGGGGTACTACCACACCTGCGCGATGCTGACCGACGGCACGGTGCGCTGCTGGGGTGACAACGACCAGGGCCAGCTGGGCGACGGCTCCGGCAGCAACAGCAGCACGCCGGTGCAGGTGGCGGGCCTGGGCTCGGCGGCCAAGCTGGCCACCGCCTATCATCACACCTGCGTGGTGCACACCGGCGGCGCGGTCTCCTGCTGGGGCGCCAACGGGCGCGGCCAGCTGGGCGACGGCACCACCGTCAACCGGGAGACCCCGGTGGGCGTCGGCGGGCTCCTCAACGCGGTGGCGGTGACCACGGGCTCGTTCCACACCTGCGCCCTGAAGTCCGGCGGCGGCGTGTCGTGCTGGGGGGCCAACGATGACTACCAGCTGGGCGACGGGACCTCCACGGACCGGCTGGTGCCCACCAGCATCACCGGCCTGAACAACGTGCTGATCCTGTCCGCGGGCGGCTTCCACACCTGCGCCCTCCTGCCTGCCGGCGCCCTCTCCTGCTGGGGCAAAAACACCTACGGCGCCCTCGGCGACGGCACCACGCTGAGCCGCAGCACGCCGACCCCGGTGACCGGGCTCATCGCCGCCGCCTCCGTGGAGGCGGGCGACCTGCACACCTGCGCGTTCAACGCCGCGGGCGCCCCGACTTGCTGGGGCTACAACCAGTACGGCCGGCTGGGCAACGGCACCACCACCGACAGCAAGCTCCCCGTGGCGGTGTCGGGGCTTTCCGTGGTCCAGGCCATCGATGCGATGCGGGCGCCCGCCACACCTGCGCCCTGGTCGCCAGCGGCAAGCAGGTCTGGTGCTGGGGCTACAACGCCTGGGGCCAGGTGGGCGACGGCACGATCTTCGACCGCGTGGTCCCGGTGCGGGTCCTGCCCTGAGGCCCGGGGTGTTTCTGTTCCCGGGTCGTGATGATTCCGGTGAGGGGCGATCCTTCTTTTCTCACATCACAGAAATTCCTTGGGGCCGGGAAAGAACGGCTCCGGCGTGTCGGAAACCCCGTGGGGCCAGTGAAGAATTCATCCGGCTTGTCTGAAACTCCGAGGAGCGGGTGAAGAATTCATCCGGCGTGTCGGAAACTCCGAGGAGCCAGTGAAGAATTCATCCGG
The DNA here is from genome assembly GCA_002841825.1 of Deltaproteobacteria bacterium HGW-Deltaproteobacteria-22. Taxonomy (GTDB): domain Bacteria; phylum Myxococcota_A; class Polyangia; order HGW-17; family HGW-17; genus HGW-17. The sequence goes on from PHAZ01000300.1 coordinate 4,691, forward strand.
TTTGTCGGAAATCCCGAGGAGCGGGTGAAGAAACCATCCGGCGTGACGAAAACTCCGAGGAGCGGGTGAAGAATTCTACCGGCGTGTCGGAGACTCCGTGGAGCCGGGGAAGGACGCGCTTGGTGCGGCCCAAAGTCCGGGGCATGAAAGGAAAATCGAAAGGGAGAAGCTAGGCCTGCGGTGCAGGCGCCGGATCCGACGGGGATCCAGCGGATTTCCGTTGCAGGCGGGTGAAGGGCTCGAGCACGAAGGTCCGCGCGGAGTCCTCCGGGCGCCGCTCGATGAGCATCAGGGCCGCGCGCAGGGTCCGCTCGAATTCCGGCGTGACCTTGACCAGGATCTCGGGCTTCTCGGCCACGACCTCGCCACGATCGGTGAGCTTCTGTTCAAAGGTCGCCTGGGTGGCGATCATCTGGTCCACGAACACGCGGGCCTGGCACTTCTCGATCTGGGGGCCCATCCCGGAGAAGCGCGCCAGGACCTCCTGGGTCCGCAGGGATTGGGAGGCGTAGGAATCGTAGATCCAGTTCATGCCTTCGGGGGCCAGCACCTCGAGCAGCTGGGAGGCGGCCTCCCAGCGGTCGGCGTGGGCCTTGGAGAGCATCAGGGACCGGAGGAAGAAATAGGCGGACTGATCGGCGTTGTCCCGGTCCTCCTCGGCGATCCGTATGGCCTCTGTGGCGGGCCGGGTGTCGAGGCCGCCGTAGCCTTCGGCCATGCGCCGGACCACGGGTTCGAGCAGAGTCACGAGGTACATCATGGGGGGCTCGTCGGCCCACTTCTCCTTGATGCGCCGGATCAACTCCTGCGCGGCCACGACCTTGTCACGACGGGAATAATACGAGGTACGGATCTTGGACATGCGGAACCACTCTCTTTCTTTGGCGCACCTGCGCCAGGTTGAACGGCGCACCGGCGCCGGGTTCTTCTGCGTTCCCACGCAGCGTTCTTCGACGCTCCTGCGCCGAAGGGGTGAAGAAGTGCATTCCGTCCTGGATGTCCCGTCTCCGGTGAATGTCCTCACTTGGACTACGGGTCCGACAATCATGTCGCAATGGCCCCTAACTAGAAAAACTTCCGGCGGCTGTCAAGAGGGAAATAACGGGAGATCGGACCTTTTCGCACCGCTTTTCCCGGCAATTGCAATCGAAAAACTAGTGTCCGATTCAATTGCCGCCTGACGCAGATTGTCCCTGGCAGGAAAAATCTGGCCTTCTCAACGTGGGGAAAAGAGGGTATACACTTACCCTATGATGTTTTCCGGTATAAGCTCCATTCGTTTACGCTAATCAAGACAACGTGCCCTGACACTCCATGGGTCCAATAACGGCCCGGGTTTCGTCTCGCAACCGTTGTCCATTCACAACCATAATTCACAACAGGAGGCACGGCGTCGCGCCTCCGGCGCTGGCGAAGGCCAATGCCGCTTTGGAATGCGAGATCCCAGTTCAATTCATTGGGATTTCCCCGAAAACAACTCGACGACCGGGCCTCCAGGGACCTCTCAAAGGAGAAATCCATGTCGTCGAACGAATTGAACAGACCCCCGTACAATAAGAAAAAACCACCGAACTCCGCCCCGGAGTTCCTGCTGGGGTTGACCAGCGCCGAGCTGGACCGCCTCAACACTTCCGGAAGGTGCATCCCTTATCGGGATATCTTCAGGGTCCCCATTTCACCTGAAGTGGGCCATTGGAGCAGAGAGCATGGGTTGCTGCCCCGGAGCCTGGTGCAGCTCGCCTGTCAGAAGGGCCACCACTCGACAAAATACCTTTTTGGACTTCATGATGGCCATGCCATTGAGAGCGTTCTGATTCCCAGGCATGACGGAAACACCGCGTGCATCTCCTCACAGGTCGGGTGCGCCTTCGCATGCCGTTTCTGCGCATCCGGGCGCCTCGGCCTGAAGCGGAATCTTCTCGTCGCGGAGATGGTGGAACAGGTGCTGCTCATGGGACCTCGCGTGAACCGCATCGTGTTCATGGGCGTTGGTGAGCCCCTGGCCAATTACCGGGCCGTGCTCGCCACCATCCGCATTCTCCGCGATCGCCGTGGTCTGGACTGGTCCACCGGTGGGATCACAATCTCCTCGATCGGACCACCGGATGCACTACGGCGTCTGCGCGAGGAACATGTGGCGATCCATCTCACCATATCACTGCACGCCACCACCCAGGAAACCCGAGGTCGCCTGATCCCGGGGGTCCGACACATCGCACTGGACGATGTGATTGGTCGCGCCCAGTCCTGGGCGGATCGACATCGACGTGACGTGTCCTACGCCTATCTCGTGCTGCCGGGCATCAACGATTCCCAGGACGACGCCCGTCGCCTTGCCGGGTTCCTCGCCGGCCAAAGGGCCCGGGTCAATCTCCTTCGCTGGAATCCGGTGGACGGTGTCTCGCTGCCCCGCACCACGGATCGCAGTCTGGCACGTATGATCCGGACCATGGAGGCCAGCGGGGTCCCGGTGTCGGTGCGAGACACCCTGGGCCGAGACAACACCTCGGCGTGCGGACAGCTATGGATCCGCGCCGCAGTTGGGGTTTAACTCCAATGAAAGATTAGAGGGCCTAGTTGGTGAAGGCAGGGATAGTCATTCGGATGACCCCGCCTCGGCGGTGTTTCCGCTTCCGACTTGACACGGAGCGATTTCGTGGGATTCTCCGGGCCGGAGGAATTCCGAATCATGAAAACATCCCAATTTTGCGTGGGTTTATATTATGGTTGCGCGTCCATGCTGGCGTGTCTGGTGCTTGTGGGCTCCACCGGCTGCGACTTTCCGGCGAAGAAGGTCGTGCCCTATGTGCCGCCGGCGGTGTGCCAGGAGGCGGCACAGTTGCCCAAACCCGTGCGCATCTGGATTGACGACGCCCACGTCACCTCCCACGTGTTCGACGACTCCGAGTTCGTCCTCGACCGGGAGGGCCGGGCCGTGACGGTGGACCGCCAGGGCAACGTGGTCCGGAGCATAAGAACTTTCATCCACGTTTTGGCCTCCGGAGGGTACTATCCCCGAGGGTGCAGCGGAAGTCAAGGAGCGGTGCTTTGGGGGTAAAAAGGGGTTTGCGAGGGGCTGCCTCAAGCTGAGCCCCGGATTTATCCTGTCAAATGGGCGAAACGGGATGGACCTGTCCGGTCCTGTCCGCGACTGGCATGCGAAGAAAAAATAGCGAATGAGTGTGAGCCGGGAAACCCAACTAAGGCGGGCCGCGGCCGGGG
>PHAZ01000301.1 GCA_002841825.1 Deltaproteobacteria bacterium HGW-Deltaproteobacteria-22
CTCGCAATCACTGTTCCTTGACATCCGTCTGACCCTCGGGGATAGTACCCTCCGGAGGCCAAAATCGTCATGAAAGTTCTTATCCCCCTACGGCGACAACGTGTACGACCTGGGCGACCTCGCCGCCGCCGGCGGACTCTACGACCTGCGGTTGCGTGAGGTGATCTTCGAGACCTCCTACGTCGATCGCGCGCAGCTGGTCCTCGTCGACGTGCCCGCCGGCGTGCGGCCGTACACGACGTGGAGTTACACGAGCCAGCTCGGTCACGTCTCGCCCGCGGACTTCGTGACGACCCGGGGCGCGCGTCCGCCGGTGGCGGCTCACCGCGAAGACGGCGCCGACGTGCTCGCCGCGGTGAAGAGGGCCGACGGCACACCCCTGCCGGTGAAGCCGCACGAGCGGACGCGCGTGATCCTCGAGTTCGGGCCCATCGCGAACCCGCGGCACGCCAAGTTGATCCTCACCGCCTGGGGGGTGTACGACGACTTCCGCGCCACGCAGAAGCCGCCGTTCTCGGCGGGTACGGTCATCGAGACGCAGGACGCTCAGGGCCGCTGGGTCGCGCGCAGGATCGCGGGCAAGGCAGCAGGAGACGCCAAGACCTGGGCCATCGACCTCGGCGGGCTGCTCCCGAAGGAGCCCGTGAAGCTCCGGCTGACGCTGGCGCACAACCCGTCGGTGATCGACGTGCTCGACGCGGTGGCGCTGGACGACAGCCAGCCGATCACACCGCAGATCACGAGGGTCGCGCCGCAGACGGCCACGCTCTCGGTGGGCGGCGCCACGCGGGTGACCGTGAGCACGCTTTCGAACCGGATCTCGGCCACCGACGAGCGGCTCCCGCGCAATCCCGAGGCGATGATGACCGGTCGGGCCACGCGCCTCGGCGATGTCCTGCCGCTGCGCCTGAAGGCCGAGGACCGCTTCGTGGTGATGGTGCACGGCGACGAGCTGCGACTGCAGTTCCGGGCGCCCCCGCAGCGGGCGGGGATGACGCGCCACGCGTTTCTGCGGGCCGTCGTCTGGTATCAACTGAAGAACCATCCGTTCGGCCGGCTCTCGGACACCATCGCGCCCTTGCCCTTCGCAGGCATGAAGCGCTATCCCTACGCCCCCGAGGCGTGGCCGTACCGTCATGACCCCGGCTACGCGAGCTACTTGAAGGCCTGGAACACCCGCCAGATCAAGGCCGACAGCGGCCGCTGATACGGTATTTCAATTATGGAAAGACGACGTCGACGGGGGTGTCGCGGTCGATGATGCTGCCGTCGCCGAGCTGGCCGTGGGAATTGAAGCCCCAGCACTGCAGGGCGGCCCCGGCGTGGACGACGGCGCACGTGTGGTCATCCCCGCAGGCAAGCGTGAGGACCTGCACCAGACCGATCGGGACGACGGGGGTCTCGCGGTAGCCGGCATGCTGGTCGTTTCCGAGCTGGCCGTATTCGTTGATGCCCCAGCAGCGGGCCTCCCCGTTGGAGAGGGCGATGCAGGTGTGTTGCGAGCCGGCGTCGAGCGAAACGACCCCGTTGAAGGACGGCCCCGGGACGGGCGTGTCGCTCGAGACCGTGGTGCCGTCGCCGAACTGTCCGGAATTATTGGTCCCCCAGCACAGCATGGACCCGTCGAGCAGGAGGGCGCAGGTGTGCGATCCACCCGCGGTGATCATGGCGACGTTCGTGAGGGTCGGGAGCATGACCGGGAAGAATTGGTCGAGGTCGGTGCCGTCGCCGACCTGCCCGTTGAAGTTGGAACCCCAGCAGGCCGCAGTGCCGCCGGTGAGCCAGGCACAGGTGTGGGATGAGCCGCAGGCGATGCCGGCGACGTTCGCCAGAGTGTCCACCTGCTCCGGAGTCGTGACGGGCATGGTGCTGTCATTGATGCCGAGTTGACCGAAGGAATTTCTGCCCCAGCACCAGGCGGTGCCGTCGGAGCGAACGACGCAGGTATGGCTGCCTCCGACCGAGAGCTCGATGACATCGGTCAGGTCGGCGACGGCCACCGGGAGGGGGGAGTTGAGGCCGCTGCCGTCACCGAGCCGACCGAAGGTGTTGTCGCCCCAGCAGCGGACCGTGCCGTCGTTCAGCAGGGCGCAGGAATGGAAACTTCCGGTGCCGATGCGCCGGGCGGGGGGCAGGCCGGTCACGGGCGCCGGGGTCGCGCGATCGATCAGGGTGCCGTCGCCAAGCTGGCCGGCGGAGTTTCGGCCCCAGCACCAGACCGCGCCGTCGGAGCGCAGGGCACAGGTGTGGCCGCTGCCGGTACTGATCTGCACGAACTGGGTGCAGCCGGTGGTGACGGCTTCGCAGGCGGTGTCGCACGCGAGCGTCCCGCCGAGGAAAAAGCCCTCCTGTTCGCAGGTGCCGCCGGCGAGGTCGGTCCCGTCACAGGTCTCGTACGCCGTCTGGGCGATGCCGTCTCCGCAGCGGCCCACGGCCTCGCAGTCGGTGAAGTCCCAGTCGCAGCTGATCGTGCAGGCGAGCGCGCCGCCATGGTAGCCGAAGTCCGAGCAGGTCTGGTCCCGCAGATCGGTCCCGTCGCAGATCTCCTGGCCCAGGACGAGATCGTCGCCGCACACGGGGCTGCATTCGCTGGGGCTGGTCTGCTCATCGCAGGTCCAGCCGGACTCCACGGCGCAGTCTGCGTCGCAGCCGTCGTTGGCGTCGAGGTTGTGGTCATCGCAGCCCTCACCGGTCTCGTGGTAGCCGTTGCCGCACAGCGTGTCGCAGGCCTCGGTGACCCATTGGCAGGCTGCGTCGCAGGTGAGCGCGCCGCTGCCGTAGCCCAGGGACTGGCAGGTGGCGCCGTTGACGTTGGTGCCGTCGCACTGCTCGCCTTCGTCCGCCTCGACCGAGCCGTCCCCGCAGCGATGCCCGCAGGCCGTGGCGTCGAACTCGCAGTTCGGCGAGCAGGACAGGGTCCCCGCGGTTTCGTAGTAGCCCAGGCTCGCGCACGAGGCGCCCGCGAGCTCCGGGCCGTCGCACTGTTCACCCGGATCGACGAAGGCGTCCCCGCAGGAGTCCTTCACCGTGACCTTGTCGTCGCAGGAAACGGCAAGAACGAAGCAAAGCGTGAATGCCAGTTTTTCAAAAACCTGAGTTTTCATGGGTACCTCTAAGACGTTCTGGTTTGAACTGACCAAGAGATTATTGCTTTGCGGAAAAATGCCAAGCTGTTTTTATTATCAATGGGAGGACTCAGGGAAGGAACCCGTTGAAAAAGTCGAGGATGGCCTGCGACTCGGAGTCCCAGTAGGCGAAGTCGTGGCCCGCCGGGACCAGATGCAGGCGCGACAGGGACCGGGGATGGACCTTCCGGACCTGCCCGTGGAAGTCACGGGTCTGCGCGGCGGGGACCACCGAATCCTGAAGCCCGTGCCCGAAGTAGATCGGGATCGTGAGTTGCGCGACCAAGGCGGTCGGGTTGTCCTGGGTGCTCCAGCGATCGCGGTGCTTTCGGTAGGGGCCGTAGTACCCGGTCATCAGGCGGTCCGCGGGCATCCGCGTCTGATCATAGTCGCCGGAGAGGGCGGCGCCGGCGGTGAAGAGGTCGCCCGTGGCCTGGGCGATGAGCACCACGCCCCGTGCGCCCGTGGAGAGACCCACGAGGAAATTGCCGGGACCGCGGAAGAAACCGTAGCGGGCCTTCAGTTCAGGGAGCAGTTGCCGGGTCACCCAGGGGAGCGTCGGGTATCTCTTCCATTCCGTCTTCGTCTCGGGAAAGTGCTCACTGGTGTAGACGCTCTTTCCCATCTCCGGCAGGACCAGGCGAAAGCCGGCGGCACGGGCGAGGGTGCAGAAGCGGGTCCTGGCGCACCAGCGGGAGCGCTCGAAGTTCCAGCCGGGGAGCATCAGGATGTCGCCCCGATGGACCGCGGTGGCCTCCAGCAGGGTGACCTCGATGCCGTCGATCCGGAGCTCTCCGTCGGTCGGAATCGGCAGGAACGTCGGCGCCGGTGGTGACGGTGGCGCAGGTGGCAGCGGTGGCGCAGGTGGCGCCGATGGCGCAGGTGGCGGCGGCGTCTCGAGTGGCGCCGGGGCCGGGTTCAACGGTGCCGGTTCCGGCGGCGATTTCCCGAACCACCCCCGGTGTCCGGCCAGGACCACCAGCCCCAGCGCCAGGAGCGCGAGCTTCAGCAGGAGCGTACGTCGGTTCATTCACATTCCCTGCGCCAATGTCGATGGCTTCTCCCTGCACGCCTTCCGCACCGTGGCGCCCGAGGATCGCGCCGGACTCGAGCAGCTCTGCCGCTACGGCCTGCGCGCTCCCTGCGACCGTTGCGGTCGCGGACCGAATCTCCATCGCCC
>PHAZ01000302.1 GCA_002841825.1 Deltaproteobacteria bacterium HGW-Deltaproteobacteria-22
GCCGCCATGGTGGGCGGACTCTCCATGCAGTTGCCGGTCTGGGACCGCCGAAGCGAGGCCCGGGATCTGATCAGCGCACAGATCCGGACCGTCGAGCGCGATCTCGCCGCCCAGGAGTTCCTCCTCGAGCAGCAGACCGCCCGGAAGCTGGCCGAGTTCGGCCGTCACCGGGAGGAGCTCGTGATGCTCGAGAAGACCGTGCTGCCGGAGATCGAGGCCAACATCGCACTCTTCCGCGAGGGTTTCCGGTTGGGCAAGTTCACCCTGCTGGAGATGCTCGACTCCCAGAAGGCCCTGTATGAGCTGCGCGAACGCATCCTCGCAGGCCGGCTTGCGCTGCAGACATCCATCCTCGAATTGGAATTCCTCACCGGTTTCCGCCTGGAGCAATGAGGCCCGTCATGAAGCTATTTCTCCTTTTGCCAAGCCTTTCCATTGTTTTTCTGGCTGCAGCCTGCGCGGATCCGGCCACCCCAAAGGCGGACCTCCAGAAGAGCACCGAACTGACCATCGACGCCGAAAGGCTCAAACGAAGCGGTGTGGAGATCGCTGAAGCCTCCGGTGGAGAGTTGAAACGCACCCTTCCACTCCTGGGGAACATCGTCCCCAACGAGCACAACACCGTCAAGGTGGTCGCCGGCATCGGCGGGATCGTGCGGGAGATTCCGGTCAAGGTCGGCGACCTCGTCCCGGCCGACGCCCCTCTGGCCGTCATCGAGAGCAAGGAAGCCGCCGACGTCGCCTTCCAGTATCTGGAGCAGCAGCAGCGGTCCGGCTTCGCCAAGCAGGCCTACGATCGGGAGAAGACCCTCCTCGAGAAGCAGATCGGGACCCGCGAGAGCTACCAGAACGCCCAGAATGATCTTCGAAAGAGTTATCTTGACCTCCAGTTGACCACCCAGAAACTCAAACTGCTGGGGCTGCTCGACGAAAAGGGTCAGATGATCAAGAACCGTAGCAAGATCAGTTCATTCACCCTGAAAAGTCCCATTGAAGGCACGCTCACAAGCCGGCACGCCGTGCGCGGGGAGTTCGCCCCGGCGGATCGGGAACTGTTCGTGCTGATGAACCTCTCGTCGGTCTGGCTCGAGGTGAAGGCACCCCAGACCGCCGTGAAGATGGCCCACGTGGGACAGGTCATCCAGGTCACCAACGAGGGCCTCGGGGTGCGCACCCGCAGCGTGGTGGTGTTCGTTTCGCCCATCGCCGATGCGACCTCCCGCACGGTGCTGGTGCGGCTGCTGCTGGCGAACCCCGACGGCCAGTGGAGGCCCGGCATCTGCGCCACGGCCGAATTCATCGACGAGAAGAAGACGGTCCCGGTGCGATTGCCCCGGGAGGCCGTCGTGACGCTGGATGACCAGACCTCCGTCTTCGTCGAGACGCGCCCCGGCGTGTTCACCCTCCGCAGGGTGGTCACGGGTCTGGAGGACTCCCTGCATGTCGAGATCACCCACGGCCTGAACCCCGGGGAACGCGTCGTGACACATCACGCGCTGTTCCTCAAGGGGGAATGGCTGTCGACGGAGCATTGACCCATGCTTCCATCCGTCATCCGCTTCGCTCTCAGCCAGCGCCTGCTGGTGGTGATTCTCACGCTCACGGTCGCGCTCATGGGCTGGTTCGCCTTCCGTGAGCTGCCCATCGACGCCTATCCCGACATCTCGACCACGCAGGTCCAGATCATCGTCAAGGCCGACGGCATGCCGCCCCAGGAGGTGGAGAGCCGCGTCACCCGCCCGCTGGAGACCGCCGTCCGCGGCATCCCCCGGCAGACGGTCCTGCGCTCGATGACCAAGTACGCCCTGACGGTCATCACCGTCGACTTCGAGGAGGGGACCGACATCTACTGGGCCCGCACCCAGGTCGGTGAACGCATCGCTCCGGTGCTCGTCGAGCTGCCCGACAACGTCGAGGCCCAGCTCGCCCCGATCACCACTCCGCTGTCGGACATCTACATGTTCCTGGTGGAGGGGGACGGCTACACGACGATGCAGTTGAGGGACATCCTGGACTGGAACATCCGGCCCAAACTGCTGGGCGTCGACGGCGTGGCGGATGTGAACTCACTGGGCGGCGACGTCCGCTCTTACCGCATCGAACCACGGCCTTCCGATCTCGTCTCCCTGGGGTTGTCGTTGACCGATCTCGCAGAAGCCGTCGAAAAGAACAACCGCAACGCGGCCGGAGACCGCATCTCGGTCCGTGACGAGGTCGTCCTCGTCCAGACGTACGGACAATTGCGATCCATCGATGACCTCCGGCAGGTCGTCGTGGCCGTCAGGGAGGGCCGGGCGATCCGCCTCTTCGAGGTTGCCGACATCGACGTCGCGGCCGTCTCCCGCTACGGTGGCGTCACGGCCAACGGAAAGGGCGAAGCCGTCCAGGGGCTGGTGCTGCTTCGGCGAGGCGCCAACAGCCGCAAGACCGTCGAGGCCGTGAAGTCCGAGCTGGCCACCATCCGGGGATCCCTGCCCCGAGGCGTAAGGATCACGCCTTTCTACGACCGCAGCATGCTCATCACCACCGCAGTAAACACGGTGAACTGGTCGTTGCTGCAGGCGATCGTGCTGGTGCTCGTGGTGCTGTTCCTGTTCCTGGGGAACCTGCGAAGCGCGCTGACCGCCGGGGCGATCCTGCCGCTTTCGGTGCTGGGCGTGTTCGTGATCATGAAGTACACGGGCATCACCGCGAACCTGATGTCCCTGGGAGGGCTCGCCATCGCCATCGGGATCCTGGTGGACTCCTCGGTGGTCGTAACCGAGAACGTCCACAACTTCCTCTCCACCGGACACTCGGCCCTGCATCCGCTGCATCACATCTACCGGGCGGTCCGCGAGGTCGCGGTGCCCGTCGTGACCGCGGTGCTCGTCATCGTGGCGTCGCTCTTCCCGGTGTGGTCCCTCGTCGGCGTGGAGGGCAAGCTCTTCTCCCCCCTGGCGGCTACCCTCGGCTTCGCGGTGCTTGTGTCCATGGTCCTCTCCCTGACGTTCATCCCGGTGCTGGCCTCGTTCCTGATGAAGCCCGGGGCTGAATCCACACCCTGGCTGATCCGGAAGCTCACCAACGCCTACCGGCCCGCCCTGGCATGGGTGCTCTCCCACCGGAAGACCGCGCTGGTCTTCAGCCTGGGGCTGCTGACCACGGCCTTCTCCCTGTTTCCGCTCCTCGGCTCGGAGTTCCTTCCCATGCTCAACGAGGGGACCATCGTCGTGCAGACCGAGAAGATCCCCACGATCACCCTTGAGAAGAGCCTGGAGCTGGACACCGCCATCCAGAAGGCCCTGCTGGAGGTGCCCGAGGTGACCGGAGTGGTCTCCCGCACCGGCGCCGACGAGCTGCGCCTGGATCCCATGGGGTTCTACCAGACCGACCTCTATCTGGTCACCAAGCCCATCGACCAGTGGCGCCGCCCCGATCCGGAGTGGCTGCGGGCCCGCCTCCGTGAAAAGCTCGGGTTGTTCCTGGGCGTGAGCTCCGGCTTCACCCAGCCCATCGACATGCGCATCTCGGAGATGCTCACCGGCGCCCGCGCCGCCGTCGCCATCAAGATCTTCGGAACCGATCTCGCCATCCTCGAGGAGAAGGCCAAACTCGTCGAGGAACTCATCACGGGGACCCGCGGGGCCGTGGACGTGATGCGCACCCAGTTGGGCGGCCAGAAGATGCTGGACATCCGCTTCTCCGCGGGGTGCATGGCCTGCTCCGGGATCTCCCAGTCGGCCGTCAACGACCTGGTCTCCACCGCCGTGGCAGGCACGCTGGTGACCCGGATCCTGCAGGACAACCGCCCTATTCCGGTGGTCCTGCGCTATCCCGAGTCGGCGCGCGACACGCCCGAAGCCATCGGCGCCCTGCTCGTGCGGACCGCCGCGGGCGGGACGCAGCCGCTCTCGGAGGTGACCCGGATCGACCTGACCGAGGGGCCCATGCAGATCTCCCGCGAGAACGGCTTCCGGATGGTCGTCGTCCAGGCCAACGTGGAGGGACGCGATGTCGGCGGCTTCGTCCGGGAGCTGCAGAAGCGCATCGCCGCCGAGGTCCCCCTGCCCGCGGGCATGTTCGTCCAGTTCGGCGGACAGTTCGAAAACCAGCAGCGGACCTCCAAACGCCTCGGGTTCACGATCCCGCTGGCCCTGGCGGCCATCTTTTTCCTGCTGTTCACCTCGTTCGGCAGCCTGCGGCAGACCATCCTGATTCTGGCGAACATCCCGCTGGCGTTCGTCGGCGGCATCGTGATCCTGTACTTCACGGGATTCTACCTGT
>PHAZ01000303.1 GCA_002841825.1 Deltaproteobacteria bacterium HGW-Deltaproteobacteria-22
GCTCAAGGAGTTCGTGAACCTTGCCAGCACGGGCAGCTACATGCCGCAACTGCAGGAGGTCGCACCGAAGATCACGGTGACCTCCGTCGATCCGCTCTACACCTGGATCCTCTCGCCGCAGAGCAACTTCAACATCCGCAACTTCTGCGCCCTGCTGCTGATGAACACGCCCGACCCCCGCACACCGGAGATCATGCGGCGCGCCTGGCGCCTGGGCTACTTCAGCGGCGCCCACATCACCACCCTGTACCGCAACCAGAAGGAACCGCTGCCCGTGCAGTTCCTGTTCGAGCTCTTCAGCGATGGCACGCCTGCGGACAAGACCGCCGTCGTGGAGACCTTCATCCACCGCAAGGACGACCGCCTCGCGCCGCTTTTCCTGGCCGCCCTGCGCGGCACACCCGAGCTGGGCATGCTGCTGCTTGGCTACGCCGAGGCCACCGGGAGCCGCCTCCTGATCCAGCCGCTGCTGGAGATCCTCAAGACCCCGCAGATCAAGATTTCTCGACGGGACGTGCTGATGGCGCTCAAGGACATCGCCACCGTTGAGGACATGCCCGCGATCGTCGCCGCGGGTCCTGACCTTCAGCGCGATGAACTGGTGCTGTGGAGCGAGATCCTTTGGCCGCGCTTCTCCGCCCCCCTGTTCGCCTCCATGGACCGGCTGCCACTGACCACGCCCGAGCTTGAGAAGGAACTGTCCTTCTTCCAGCTGCTGGCGACCACCCGGCGCATGACCGGGCTCTCCCGCTTCCGCAAGTTCAGCATGCCCGCCAATCCTCAACTCCATCACCTGTGGAGATACTTCGCCATGCACGGCGCCTCGGTGGTGCCCCAGAAGCTCTCGCCTTCGCTGCAGGCCGCCTGGATGGACCTGCTGCCTGCTGGCGCCCCGCCGGCTGAGCTCTCGCGCACGCTGCCGACCGAACCGCGGCTGCTGATGGCCCTTGCCCGCTTCAACTGGCCCCGGGACCGGCTCGCCGGCTGGTTCGACAAGGGCGGCGTCTGCGTGCGCATCAACGTGTCCCACGCCTGGATGCGGCACCAGCCCAGGAACGACGCCCGTGTCTGGACCTGGATCGAGAAGGAGACCCACCCGCTGGTCCTGCTGAACCTGCTCCTGGGCATGGACTACGATCCGCGCGCCGTGGACGTCCTGAAGAAGGTGTGCCGCGCCCAGCCCGAAGCCTGCCGCAACCATCTGCCGGTCCTCACCGCCGGCTGGCCCAAGGCCGCGCTGGCCACCCTAGGCGAGCTGCCGATCGCCCTGGGCGACGCACCGAAGACCGGGACGCCTTCCCACATGATGCGCTTTCATTTTCCGTCAGTGCCCTCGAACCTATCCTGTCTGGCCGTCGGCAATCCGGGCCAGGGCTTCAGGGCGTTGTCGATCCTTCCCGAGTCCGATCTGGCGGTGTTGCACCTGACCGGAGAAACGGTCACCCTGCATCCCCAGTACCGGTAGACAAGCCATGCACCTGGATGCCACCTCCCCGAGACTGACGCCGATCCTGGGGCTTTTCCTGGCGTTCACGGCCCTGCTCGCCGTGCTGTACCTGATCGCGGGGCGGGTCGGCTTCGTCGCCGCGCACCTGACCGAGATCTATGCGGTCCTGTTCCTGGTGGTCCCGCATCTGTGGAGCAGGCAGTCCGGCTTTCCCGTGCCCGAGTTCGGGTCGCTGCCCCGCGGCCTGCTCTGGGGCGTGGGCGTGTCGGTCGTGGTGTGCGTCCTGTTTGCGCTGGGCTACGACATGTACTTCCGTGCGCTGTGCTCGGGGGAACTCCCGGCGTGGAACCTGGGTCGCTCCTGCCGGGCCCTGCACGGGTTCCGCTTCCCGGGGTGGTCCGTCACCGGAAACCTGTTCCTGGTTCACGCCATCGCGGTGGCCCTCCCCGAGGAGTACTTCTACCGGGGCTTCCTGCAGCCCCTGATCCAGCGTTCGTCCTCCCTGGCCACCATGGCTGCCCCACGGCGCCTGGCGCTGGCGATCGGCATCCAGGCCGTCTGCTTCGCGCTGGGACACGCCCTGGTCGATTTCAATCCGCTTCGCGCGTCCGTGCTCCTGCCCGGCCTGCTGTTCGGCGCGCTGGCGGCCGGCAGCGGCGGACTCTGGGCGCCGATCCTGTGCCACACCGCTGCCAACGTCCTTTCCGAGACCCTGGAGGCGGGGTATTTTGGATAACCCGAGGAGGATCCCATGCACCTGACCCGCACCGTCGCCGTGATGCAACTGCTCGAGCTTGCCATCGCCGAGGATCTGCCCCAGGGGGACGTCACCTCCGAGGCCATCTTCGGACCCCATGACACCGCATCGGCCCGCGTGCTCGCCAAGAGCGACCTGGTCGTCTGCGGTCTGCCCCTGCTTCCGTGGATCCTCGAGCACTTTGAGGGCCCTGTGACCGTCAGGCCCCACGTGAACGACGGGGACTTCTGCCACGCCGGTCGCATCATCGCCGAGCTCTCGGGCAGCGTGCTGACCCTGCTGGGGGCGGAGCGGACCTGCCTGAACTTCCTGCAGCACCTGTCCGGCATCGCCACCTTCTCACGCGGGCTCGCCGAACGCACCGCCGGCTCGCTCCGTGTCGTGGACACGCGCAAGACACTGCCCGGCTGGCGCCACCTGCAGAAGTACGCCGTGGCCGTGGGCGGCTGCGGCAACCACCGCTTCAACCTCAGTTCGGGCGTGCTGATCAAGGACAACCACATCGACGCGTGCGGATCCATCACCGAGGCCATCTCCCGCGTCCGCGGAGCCGTGCCCCACGGACTGAAGATCGAGGTCGAGGTGCGCGACGAGGACGAGGCCGACGAGGCCGTGAACGCCGGCGCCGAGATCCTCCTGCTGGACAACATGAACCCTGAGACGATCCGCCGGATCTGCACCAGGCACCGGGGCCGGGCCTCCTTCGAGATCTCTGGCGGGGTCAACGGGACCAACCTCGACGACTACCTCGGGCTGGGCGCGGACCTGCTGTCCATGGGTGCGCTCACCCACAGCGTGAAGGCCGTCGACATCTCCATGAAAATACAGGTGAACCGATGAAGATTTCCTGGTGCAGCCTGCTGCTCCTGCTGGTCTCCTGCGCCCCGCGCCAGGACGCCTGGGAGCGCGTCTCCTCCAACCCCACGATGCCTACCCTGCGTCGCTATATCATGGATCACCCCGGCACCGAGGAGACCCAGATCGCCCGGCTGCACCTGGAGCGGCTGTCGGCCCGCGCGGCGCTGGCCGCCGGCGGTATCGCCCCCCTGCAGTTGCACCTGCAGGCCTATCCTGCGGGCGCTCACGCCGCCGAGGTGAGGGGCCGGCTCATGGTCCTGCGTGCGGCCCGCGCCCTCGCCGAGGATACGCCCTGGGCGCTTCTGCGCTTTTTGTACCTTCACCCGGATTCCAAGGAAACTGCGGCCGTGCGCGCACGCCTGGAGGAAACCTGGTGGAAACAGTTGCAGGCCGATCCCTCCGCCCACGGGCTCAAGCAGTACCTCGAGGTGTTCCCGACGGGCGGGCACGAGACCGAGGCCCAGGAGCTGCTGGCCCACGTCATCTTCGAGAAACTGGGGCCCGAGCCCGATCCCGAGCTCCTGCGCATGTTCGTGCTGAACCACCCCAAGAGCCCCACCGGAAAGCGCGCGCTGGCGCTGCTGCGGGAATGGGAGCGCTCCGAGGTGCTGGTGTCCGGGGAGACCACCACGGTCGTCGAGCTTCTGCGCCGCGGCGAGAGCCTGCCCGCGGAGCTGGTCCGGGTCTCGTTCGCCGCCCACCTCGAAGCCGCCCTGTGGTCCTTCGACCTGGACCTGCTCGGGCAACTGTGCGATGCCGCGCCCAGACAGTGCGACGCCCAACTGCCGGCGGCGATCCAGTACTGGAAAAAGATGGCGCCGCAGGCACGGGACCGGCTGGCCGAAACCGTGCGCGCCGCCGGACCCTTCCGTCCCATGCCGGCCTTCCGCACCCTTGAGGTCGCCCTGAACGTGGAGGATCTGCACACCGTCTGGGTGGCTTTGCGCTCGCTGTCGCACCGCCCCGAACCCCGGGCCTTCGCGCTGCTGCTCTCCCGCGCGGGGCATCCGGATTCCGCCATCGCCTGGCCGGCCGCCGACGCCTGCCGGGCATGGCTCGCACGCTGGCCCTCGCGCGGCGCGGTCCTGGCCGCCTTTGAGCTGCGACGCCGGCAGAACCGGCGGGACCAGTTCCCCTCCCTGATCCAGACGGCCCTGCTGGCTGAGTTCCTCCAGCGCCCCCTCCCGGTCGCCG
>PHAZ01000304.1 GCA_002841825.1 Deltaproteobacteria bacterium HGW-Deltaproteobacteria-22
GGCTTCAAGGAACTCTCCAACCGTTCTTCCGGGGGATACTTTAGCTGATTTTTCATTTTCTTCAAATACTCGCTCAAAAATCCGGGAAAATCGTGTTCGTGCCAAGCGGAGTGCGACACCATGTCGTCTCCATTTCCAAGGTATCCCATTCGCTCACATGTCGCAAATTATCCTACATCTGCCGACAGCAATGTCCGGAAAAAATCACCCGATGACGGTGACTTTCCCGGACATCAGCTTGCGCGCGAAAACCGGCGATGCTATCAACTTCGGCAGGGAGGAAACCTCATGAATTTTCCGCGATTTTCCATCATCTCCGTTTTCGTCTGGCTCACCCTGTCTGCCTGTGACGACGGCGGAAAGAAAACCGTGACCCAGCCCTCGCTCTCCCTGTCCACGATCACCGCCGGCGAGGTCCTCTATCAGGCCGATCCCGCGGGCCTCGTCTCCGAGGTGACCGTGCACGTGGTCGACGACGGCGGCGCGGCGCTTCCCGGCGTGGCCGTGGCCCTGACCTCCCTCGTCGAGGGCGACACGTTCACGCCTGCCTCGGCCGTCACCGGCGCCGACGGCAACGCGGTCTTCTCCGTCAAGGGTTTTACCATGGGCACCTCCACGATCTCGGCGCACGTCTCGGCCGGCTCCACCGTCGACACCGCCGTGGATCCCGCCATCGATCCGACCGTGGACATCGTGTTCGACGTGAACGTGAACCTCACGCCCATGGACGTGCAGTACACCTGGGACGAGGGCGACTTCACCCTGCGCCTGAGCCTGCAGGACGCCTCCGGCCCCATCGCCGACGCGGACTTCATGTTGCTGACCAACGAGCCGAACCTGGCGTTCGACGGCAGCCCTGCCAACTTTTTCACCACCGGCGCCTCCGGCACGGTGAACATCCACGCGACCACCTCCGACACGCGCCTGCAGACCATCCTGTTCCAGTTGAACGGCATCGAAGGACAAAAAGAGGTGACCTTCGACTTCTACGGCCCGCGGGTCTCCGGCACGGTGTACCTGGATCAGTCCTATCCGCTGGGCTTCCGCTCGGCCCGCGTGGCGGCCATGGGAATGAACATGACCGACCGTGTGACCATCGATCTGGGCTCCCCGATCCTGGCCCAGGCCGCCTCCGAGTCGGTCTGCCCCTGCCCCTCCCCGGCCGGCTTTGAACTGAACCTGCCGATCATGCCCCACCAGGCCCTGCTCAACACCGACGCCTTCCGTCAGGTAAAGTACAATTATTTCCCCATCGTGGTGTACGATGACCTCAACGACGACTACATCTGGAACGAGGGTGAGCCCCTGCTGGCCGCCCGCCTCAACGCGGGCATCCTGCACTACGCCATGCCCGACGGGGAAAACCCGGTGGGCCCGCTGGGCTGGAAGCTCGTCGACGTCATCGCCGACGAACCCGAGGAGATCGACTGGGACTTCTTCCACGAGAGCCTGGACGCCTGGCTCCGCCGCAGCCCGGTGACCGAGATTCACCTGTCGGGCACCGAGGACTCCGGCTACGACTCCGCCCGCATGGCGATCTATGTGGTCAACGCCGCCGCGATGACGGGGTACACGCCGTCGATGGCCTGGGTCACCTCCATGTTCGACGAGGTGCGCGCCGACACCAACCAGGTCCTCCCCATCGTCGACGTGCCCGTGTCCGAGGGCACCTATGACGCCACCGTGCTGGCCCCGGAGTTCACCGGCTCGCAGGCCCAGGACTGGGAGATCACCTGGACCACGGGCAACGGTGACACCGTGAAGGGCTACCTGGTCATTCCGTTCGTGTACAGCGACGACAACGGCAACGGCGCGTTCGACGCCGCCGAGACGGTCCTGGGAACCGTCCAGTCCCCCTTCGGCACCACCGAGGTCATCTTCTATATTACAGAGTACCCGAACTACGAACTGTTCCGCGACCCGACCAGACTGGGCCTGCACCTGGGCTACAACCGTATCCGGGTGCCCTCCGTGCTGGAGATCCAGTCGCACATGGTCGACGCCGGGGCGCAGATCTTCACGTTCAACGTCAGCCTGCCCGACCAGCTCGTCGATGTCCCGTTCCAGGTCGTCGCCGACGGCTCGCTGCTCTCCGCGCCCCCGGTCGCCACGGGGACCTTCTCGACCTTCTCCGCGGGCAACACCCTTTCGGTCCCCTCCTCGACCTGCACCAACTGCGGAAACACGGGCGCCGGGGATTCCTTCGTCATTCTTGCGCCGCTGGATCTCAGCAGTCGCAGTTACCTGGACTGGACGGAGCTGAACTTCACCTCGGGCCAGCCTTAAATTTGCTTTTTTTGTAGAGTTGTTGTACTACATTGTCATGAACTATCCTCTTTCACCTTCCGAAGCCAATCCCGCCATCCGCGACGAGCGATTCCAGATCCGGGTGCGGGGGCTCACCAAGCGCTTCAAGGAGCAGACCGTCCTCGACGGGCTCGATCTCGATCTCGAGCGGGGAAAGATCAACATCATCATCGGTGGTTCTGGCCAGGGCAAGAGCGTGACCATGAAGCACCTCATGGGGCTGGTGAAGCCCGACGCCGGACACATCTACGTCGACGGGGTCGACCTGGTGCCGATGTCGGACTACCAGATGAACAAGATCCGTCACAAGTTCGGCATGGTGTTCCAGTACGCCGCCCTGTTCGACTCCATGACGGTGTACGAGAACATCGCGTTTCCGCTCATCGAGCACACCAGGAAGAGCCGGAAGGAGATCCGCGAGGCAGTCACCGAGGTGCTGCAGAGCGTTGACCTGCCGGGCATCGAGCACAAGTTCCCGTCGGAGTTGTCCGGCGGCATGCGCAAGCGCGTGGGCCTGGCCCGGGCGATCGTTCTCAAGCCCGAGATCCTGTTCTATGACGAGCCCACCACCGGCCTGGATCCGGTGGCCACCAAGAACGTCGATGACCTGATCGCGCAAATCAACCACACCCTGCACGTGACCTCGGTCGTGATCAGCCACGACATGGCGTCCACCTTCCGCATCGCCCACCGGGTGGGCATGCTCTGGGGCGGGAAGATCATCGACATCGGAACGCCGCAGGAGATTCTTGCGTCGACACATCCGCGGGTCGTGGAGTTCCTGGAAGTATCCGGGATCCTCGGACGCAAGGAGACGGTCGCATGAAGGACTACGGCTCCGCTTTCAAGGTCGGCCTGTTCATCGTCATCGTCGCGTTCTCGATCTGGTACTCCCTGCACGCGGTCACCGAGGGCCTCGGCGGCGCCCGCGGCTATTCCGTGTACGCGCTGCTGCGGGACGCCACCGGGCTCGTGGACAAGTCCATGGTGCAGATCGCCGGCCTCCGCGTCGGCCAGATCACGGACCGGCGGCTGCAGGACCGGCTCGCGCGCATCGACATCTACGTGGAAAAAAAGGTGGTCATGTACGAGAACGCCGCGGTGACCAAGAAGGTCGCCAGCCTCATGGGCGGCTACTACCTCGAGATCGACCCGGGCACCCCCGAGAGCATGGATCCGCTCACCGGCCAGGTGCGCAAGAACAAGCGGCTGGGCGACGGCGACCAGATCAAGATCGTCGAGGAGCCGGTCACCACCGGCGACATCATCAACCGCGCCGGTGACCTGATCCCGGAGGTCCAGCTGCTGGTGCAGGAGGTCCGCAAGCTCGCCAGCACCGGCATCCCCCAGCTGGTGCGCAACACCGACGACGCGATCGTGACCAACTCCAAGGCCCTCAACCAGCTGCTGCTCAAGCTCGACTCTATCACTGACGACGTCAAGTTGATCACCTCGGGGACCCCGCGCGACGTGACGCTGATCCTCACCAACGTCCGCGAGCTCACGCGGGAGCTGCGCACCATCGTGGCGGCCACCGGGGGCAAGCTCGACGGCCTTGGAAATTCGGCCCAGTCCTCGCTGGACCGCGTCAACACCCTGCTCGACAAGCTGGACAAGGACCTGACGGGCAAGGACTCCATCGCGGAGAACACCAAGGACCTCACCGAGAACCTGGCCGACATCACCAAGAAGATGAAGGACGGCGAGGGCACCATCGGCAAGTTCATCACCTCGGCCACCATCGCCGACAACATCGAGCAGATCACCTCCGACGCGAAGAACTTTTTGGGCGGCCTCACGCGCCTCGACGCGGTGGTCGGCCTGCGCACCGAGTACAACCTCATCGCCAACAGCGTCAAGACCTACATCTCCGTGTCCCTGTACCCGCGCGAGGACAAGTTCTACCTGATCGAACTGATCGACGACCCGCGCGGCTCGCGCTCGACG
>PHAZ01000005.1 GCA_002841825.1 Deltaproteobacteria bacterium HGW-Deltaproteobacteria-22
CCGTCACCAGGAAACGGCATACATGGCGGTTGGGGACATGGAACACCGGATCCACGCGGTCACGGATCCACTCGAAGCGGGCCCCGTCGGCCCCGGCGTGCAGCCACCGCACGCGGGTCACCGGCTGCGGACACTTCCGGGCGCCGAAGTACAGGGGCAGGCCCGACACCGGATGGGGACCCGTGGGGTCTTCGTCCAGGCCGCTTCGTGCCCATTCGATGTCGGGAAAGCGTTCGTCGGTCCGGATCCGGTCCAGCAGCAGCAGGGCACACTCGAAGAGGGAGATCATGCGGGGTCGGCGTTCTGTTCCTGTTCGGCCTTCTCGAGGATCCGCTGCAGTTGCTGCTGCCGGATTTCCTTTTCGGTGGCCAGGTTCTTCTCCACGAGCTCTTCCACGTGCCGGTCGTACACGGTCATGTTGGCGACGATCTGCTCGACGTTCCGGGTCAAAAACAACGAGGTCTCGGAGGTGATGATCGCGACCTTGTTCATGCTCTCCTTGAGGCTCTCCATGCTGGCGGTGACCTGCAGGGACAACTGCCCGGCTTCCGCGAGGGTGGCCAGGCGCGAGGCGTGCTGACGCAACTCGTCGAGGACCAGCTCGGCGGCCTCATGGATCAGGGTCATGTTCGAGTGCAGGTTCTTGGAAATCTCGGTGAAGTGCAGGTTCATCTTCATGATCGAGTCGAGGTGGTGCAGCGCGTGATCGAACAACTGCATCTTCTGGCCGTGCTCCCAGATCAGGCGGTCGGTCTCGACCAACTGTCCCTCGGTCTGCCGGAATTCCTCGGAGCTGGCGTCGGTCATGGCCGCCAGGCGCGCCTGCAGTTCCTCGTGCAGGGACTTCAACTCGAGGACCAGCCCGACGTACTGTTTCTTGCCCCTGGCGGCTTCCACCTTCTTGGCCTGCAGGGACTTCTGGTCGTCATGCAGCCCCGAGATGGTGCGCTCGACCTTCTTGAGGTACTCGGCGATGTGTTTGACGTGGGCGTCGGCGATGTCGACCTTGGCCGAGAGCAGATCCGCCAGGGGGCGCCGCCGGAAGGGCCTGCCCAGCACCGGGATGCGGCCGAGCACCCCGCGGAAGCCGCGACCCACGCCGCCCTGCTTGCCCGAGGTCATGGTCTTGATCTCGTCGAGCAGCGAGCGCTGATCGGCGATCTCCTTGTTCATGTCCTTGGCGAGCTGGTCGTGCTCCTCCTGCAGCCGCTTGAGCTCCTGCAGGTTGTCCTGGTTGCGGGACCTGTACTGGTCGTCGACCTGTCCGGTGGCCTCGCGGCTCCACTTGCTGCCGTCGAACTCAACCTGCTTTTTCAGGATCTCCTCCGCGTTCAGTTGATTTTCCGTCATCTCTTTCCTTTTTCCTTTCGCGCGCCCCGGGCGCGCCCGCGTTGCAGCATTGTAGTGAAAACCGGAATAGAACACAACCACCCAGGAAAATGCCCTTGACGACCCGATCCAGAGGGGGTATTTTCCCGCGCATGGAAAGCCTTGTGCGATGCGGCTTTTTCAGTGTTGATCGGTTCGTGTTTGAACAAAAGCGGAGATTCCTCATGTCAATGGATGTATCTGTGATCGACGAAATCCTGAAGGAGAAGGGAACCGGGGCCGAGCAGGCCATTCCCATCCTGCAGGGCATACAGGCGCGTTTCCGGTATCTTCCCATCGAGGCGCTGGAATACGTGTGTTCACACACGGAGATCACACCGAGCCAGCTCTTCGGTGTGGCCACGTTCTACTCCCAGTTCCGGCTCAAGCCCGTGGGGGAGACCATCATCAAGGTCTGCCACGGCACCGCCTGCCATGTGGGTGGCGCCGACACGCTCACCGAGACACTGGAGAACCAGCTGGGCATTCCCGACAAGCACACCACACCGGACATGCGCTACACGCTGGAGTCCGTGGCCTGCGTCGGCTGTTGCAGCCTCGCGCCCGTGGTGGTGCTCGGTCATGACACGCTGGGCAAGGTGACACCCCGGAAGATCTCGGACGCGCTGGCCGCCCACATGGCAGCGGACAAGGGGGACCAGGCATGACGAGCCCGACCGCAACCGACAACAAGAAAAGACCCCGCCTGGTGGTGGGACTGGGATCCTGTGGTATCGCCGCGGGTGCGCGCGACGTGTACCGGCACATCCAGGCCCGGCTCGAGGCCGAGCCCGCCTGGGATGTGGAGTTGGCGATCACCGGCTGCAACGGCATGTGTCACCGGGAACCCCTGGTGGAGCTGCACGACACCGACGGAAAGGTGTTCCTGTACGGCGACATGACGCCCAAGAAGATGGACCAGGTGTTCGAAAGGCACCTGCGCGGCGGCGAGCCCGTGGAGCGCTTCCGCCTGCGGGAGGACAACCCCGCGAGCCCGGCGGGCGCCTTTTTGGCCAAGCAGCGACGGATCGTGCTGCGCAACTGCGGCGTGATCGATCCCGACAGCCTCGACGCCTACCGCGCCGTGGGCGGCTGGGAGGCCCTGCGGATCGCGCTGGAACGCGGACCGGACTGGGTCCTCGCGGAGATGAAGAAGTCCGGGCTGCGCGGTCGTGGCGGCGCCGGCTTTCCCACCGGCCTGAAGTGGGAGTTCACACGCAAGGCCCCCGGGGATCACAAGGTCGTCGTGTGCAACGCCGACGAGGGTGATCCGGGTGCGTTCATGGACCGCTCCGTGCTCGAGAGCGATCCCCACGCCGTGCTCGAGGGCATGACGATCGCGGCGGCCACCATTGGCGCGGACCGCGGCTACATCTATTGTCGCGCCGAATATCCCCTGGCCGTTGAGCGGCTGATCCGGGCCATCGAACAGGCGCGGGCCGCCGGGCTGCTGGGAAAGAACATCTACGGCACGGAGTTTTCCTTCGACATCAAGGTCAAGGAGGGCGCCGGCGCCTTCGTGTGCGGGGAGGAGACCGCGCTGATGGCCTCCATCGAGGGTCGTCGCGGCATGCCACGCCCGAGGCCGCCGTTCCCGGCCCAGAAGGGGCTGTGGGACATGCCCACCAACATCAACAACGTCGAGACCTTCGCCAACGTGCCGTGGATCATCCACAACGGCGGCGACGCGTTCGCGTCGGTTGGAACCGAGAAGAGCCGCGGCTCGAAGGTGTTCGCGCTGGCGGGCAAGATCCAGCGCGGAGGACTCGCGGAGGTGCCCATGGGAATCACCATCCGCGAGATCGTCGAGGACGTGGCGGGTGGATCGTCCACGGGCCGTCCGATCAAGGCTGTCCAGATGGGTGGTCCCTCCGGCGGCTGCATTCCGGTGGCGTTGTTCGACACGCGCATCGACTACGACGAGGTCAATCGCACCGGCGCGATCATGGGCTCGGGCGGTCTGGTCGTGATGGATGAGACCACGTGCATGGTCGACGTGGCCCGGTTCTTCCTGCACTTTACCAAGGACGAGAGCTGCGGCAAGTGCACCTTCTGCCGCATCGGCACCACGCGCATGCTCGAGCTGCTCGAAAAGATCTGCGCCGGAGAGGGAGACGAATCCTCGGTGAAGATGCTCGAGGAGCTGGCTCTCCAGGTGAAGAACACGAGCCTGTGCGGGCTGGGCCAGTCGGCGCCCAACCCGGTGCTCACCACCATCAAGTATTTCCGGCACGAGTACGACGCGCACATCCTGGAGAAGCGCTGTCCTGCCGGTGTGTGCAAGGCCCTGACGACCTTCGAGATCACGCCGGACAAGTGCACCGGCTGCGACGCCTGCCTGCAGAACTGCCCCGTGCAGGCCATCTCCGGCCAGCGGGGATCGAAGGGCACCTATGTCATCGACCAGGACCGCTGCAGCAAGTGCGGCGTATGCCGGGACGTGTGCAAGTTCGGAGCTGTGAAGACCCATTGATCGATGCGGCCCAAGCGGCCGTGTGTCGGAGGCATTCGTGGACGCAAACGTTACGCTCACCATCGATGGTCAGACCGTCACGGTGCCGGCTGCCAGCACCGTGCTGGACGCCGCCCGGAAGCTGGGAATCGAGATCCCCACCTTCTGTTTCATGGAAAACCACAAGCCCTTCGCCTCGTGCTTCATGTGCGTGGTGAAGATCGAGGGCGGCCGGGGAAACCTCGTGCCTTCGTGCTCGACGCCGGTGTCGGCGGGCATGGTGGTCCGCACGCAGTCCGAGGAGATCTCGACGGCGCGGAAGACCGCCCTGGAGTTGATGTTCTCCGATCACCTCGGCGACTGCTTCGGTCCCTGCCATGAAAAGTGTCCCACAGGCGTGGACATCCCCGGTTTCATCTCGGCGCTCAAGAACGACGAACCGGCCCGCTCGCTCTCGATCATCAAGGACTCGCTGTCGCTTCCCGGCTGCCTGGGACGCGTGTGTCCGGCCCCCTGCGAGCAGGACTGCCGTCGCAACAAGGTCGACGAGGCCATCTCGATCATGCGCCTGAAGCGGGCGGCTGCCGACTCGGATCTGATGCTCGAAACGCCTTACGTGCCCGCGGCCAAGCTGCCTCCCTCCGGGAAGAAGGTGGCCGTCGTCGGAGCGGGCCCCGGAGGCGTCAATGCGGCGTTCTTCCTGTCGCTGCTGGGTCATGAGGTGGATGTTTACGACGCCCATCCGGCGCCCGGTGGCATGCTGCGCTACGGCATCCCTTCGTTCCGCCTGCCCCATGCGGTGATCGACGCGGAGGTGGCCGTGGTCGAGAAGACCGGCGTGCGCTTCCACTACGGAAGCACGATGGGCCGGGACTTCACGCTGGCCCAGTTGCAGCAGTCACATCAGGCGGTCTTCCTGGCCATGGGTGCCCAGGACAGTTCGGCGATGCAGGTGCAGGGCGAGGATCTGCCCGGCGTCGTGTCGGCGGTGGACTTCCTGGGCGCGGTCGCGCGGGGGGAGAAGGTGAACCCCGGTGCCAGTGTGATGGTCGTGGGTGGCGGCAACTCGGCCGTGGACGCGGCGCGCACAGCCGTGAGGCTCGGCGCCTCCGTGGAGTTGTTCTACCGGCGCACCCGCGCGGAGATGCCGGCCTGGGAGCATGAGATCGCCGATATGGAGCATGACGGCGTGAAGTTGCGCCTGCTCGTGGCCCCGGTGCGCGTGGAGCCTGCCGCAGCCGGCAAGCTCAGCGTCATCTGCCTGCGCATGGAGCTCGGTGAGCCCGACGCGGGCGGCCGGCGGCGACCCGTGCCGGTGGAGGGCAGCGAGTTCTCCGTCGAGGTGGACACGGTGATCGCGGCCATCGGCCAGAAGGTCTCCGGCCTGGGCATCGAGGACACCGGCCTGACCCGCACGCGGTGGGGCACGATCGTGATCAACGAAGTCACGATGGCCACCTCGGTGCCGGGCGTGTTCGCAGGCGGTGACGTGGTGCTCGGTCCCGACATCGCGGTGCGTGCCGCCGGCATGGGCAAGATGGCCGCGGTCTCGATTCACCAGTACCTGACAGGCCAGCCGGTCACCGGCTACCGCAAGTTGTTCTCCGTGAACATCGGAACGCTGGGGGACATCCCTGCGGTCCTGTACGAGAAGTACGAGCACCAGGCGCGGGTGCCGGTGGTGCACGAAAAACCCGAGATCGCCGTGAAGTCCTTTCTCGAGGTGGCCCCGGGCATGACGCCTGCGGAGATCCTCAGCGAGAGCACCCGGTGCATGGAGTGCGGCTGCCGCGGCGCGGATCTGTGCAAACTGCGGGCGGCCGCCGACGTCTACGGGCCCGACAGTCATCATTATTCCCTGGGCGCGGTCCGCGAACGGTTTACCGACACCTCCCATCCGGCGCTCCGCTTCGAGTCCGAGAAATGCATCACCTGCGGCAACTGCGTGCGTATCTGCGAGGACGAAAAGAAGTGCTATGCGCTGGCCTTCGAGAACCGCGGCTTCTCCACGGTGATCCGTCCGCCACTGCTGAAGACGCTGGCCCAGACAGCCTGCGACGGCTGTCTCAAGTGCGTGGTGGCCTGTCCCACCGGCGCCCTCACCGCCAGCGATGCGGTCGTGGCGACCGAGATCATCCGCCAACTCCCCTGAGATTGAAGAGACTACGGAAAAGACAGAGCATGAAACAATAACAGGGATGATCTCTCTCCAAAAATATAATAGACGTTTCCGTCTTCTCGAACCCCCTCCGTCTTTTCCGTAGTCTCTTCTTGTTTTCGCTCTTCTCAATGAAGGCGTTCGAGGATGGCCACCACGGAAGGCGGGCTCGAGACAGCCAGCGCCCGGAGCTTCTCCGACTCGAAGACGGCGATCAGGCTGGTCTCGGCGGCGTGATACTCGCCTTCGATGGCGATCTCGTGGAGGGCGTCTCGCATGCCGACGAAGGAGTCCACGCCGAAGGAGACGGGCTCCCCCGAGAGCGGCTGCCACTCGACGCGGCCCTTGATGACCAGGAACACGAACTCGGGCACTTCCTCGTTCTCGATCAGCATACGGCCAGGCTCGACGGTGTCGACGGTGTACAGGCAGTCCAGCATGGCGTCACGGACCGTCACATCGAGGAACTGAAGCGTCTCGTGCATGGAGAAGAAGGAGTCCAGTTGGTGGATCTCCTTGGCCGTCCGGATGCGGATCTCCAACTCCGGATAGCGGGTCATGAGGGTGATCAGGTTCTGGCCCTCCCATCTCCAGATGCGTGTGGGCTCCCGTGCGGCGCGCAGGCTGGCGGTCGTGGGCACAGTGCCGGGCGGGTGCAGCACGGCGTTCTCCCCGAGGAACTCACCCGGGAAGCAGGAACGCACGGTGCGGGGCTGCTCGAAGCCCTCGAGCACGACATCGAGGGTGCCGCTGCGGATGATCAGGCAGCGCGTGGCGGGCTCGCCCTCGGAGATGACGACCTCGCCCTTGGCCAGGGACACATCCTCGGCTTCGAACTCCATCTCGGTGAGCAGCCCGAACGGCAGCCCCTTGAAGATCGACACGTCC
Source organism: Deltaproteobacteria bacterium HGW-Deltaproteobacteria-22 (assembly GCA_002841825.1). Lineage (GTDB taxonomy): Bacteria > Myxococcota_A > Polyangia > HGW-17 > HGW-17 > HGW-17. The sequence goes on from PHAZ01000005.1 coordinate 6,867, forward strand.
GACAGCGCCTTGATCGCGCGCAGTTTTTCCTGCGTGCGGTGATAGGTGCGCGTCACCTCGTGGGTCTCCATCGCCTCGGACCCGACGATCTTCGTCAAACGTTCCACCACCCGCTCGATCAGTTCGATCTGCGCGAGGTTGGCGTATTCCTTGACGGCGTCGATGAACAGGTTCTCCGCCGCGGACGTGTTCTTCAGGGCGAGCTCCAGCAGCGCCATCTCGTGCAGCACCGCGCCGCGCGTGTCGGGGTTGGCCAGCAGCAGCGGGTACAGGTTGCGTGCCTCTGCCAGCGCCGAGGCCGTGCCGGCCTGGAGCAACTGATCCAGGCGCTCGCGGGCCTGGTACGGCGTGAGATCCTCCGAGGTCGTGGCCTCGTCGTCGAAGTCGAGGAAGAAATCCTCCATCGGCTCGGCGCTCTTCTCCGAGAAGGCGTCCCGAATGCATTCGATCACGCGATCCCGCCCGAACACCTCGATCAACTCGCCGGTCATCGACAGTTCCATCAGACCCACGATGAAGCGCTGCTCTGCCACGGTGATGTAGATCTTGGCGCCGAGTCTGCGACCCCCGGAGCGACGCAGGACACCGATTTCACCGAGCTCCAGGAAGGCCCCATACAGTTTCTGCAGTTCCTTCTGGAAAAACGGCGCGGCATCGGAGAATTTCATGGTGCACCTTTTCCTGAATCCCAGGCGAGCCGGGTTCCCACGGCGATGTCGTGCCGGTCGGTGAAGCCACCGTTGACCTCCAGCACGTATTGCGAAGGTTTGCCGATGGTCAGCACGGTCGGATCCATCGGCTTTGCGCGCTTCATGATGCCGATGACGACCTTGTCACGGTTCATGAAGATCATGTCCAGCGAGATGTAGCAGTTGGCCATGTAGAAGCCCAGCTCCTCCTCGTGATCGTAGGGGAAGAGCATTCCCTCGGACTCAGGCAGGGAGGAACGGTACATCAGGCCCTTGGCCTTCTCGGGTTCCGAGGAGGCGATCTGGGCGATGAGGGTCATTTGCCGCCCGTCCGGCGTGGTCAGCGTGACGCTGGTTCTGGCCAGGTTCATCTGCGGCTGCATGTCCGATTCCTCCGGTGCGGCCGGTGCGGCCTTCTCAGTCTCGGCGGGGAGGACCGCCGGGCGGGTGGTTTTATGATTGCACGAAGCCAATGCAAGGGTGCACAACAGCCAGCCGGCGGTCCGGAGCCAAAGGTGGGCCCAGGCGAGGGAGGGCGGAGAATCAGGTTTCATATCCGTCCTTCCGGATGAAAAATTACCAGGAGGTCTGAAGAACGAAGCCCGCGGTGTCGGGTCCCAGGTTGGGCATCAACTGCCAGGACGTCGTCTTGGCCGGCTCGGGTGTGACGGAGCCGGACACGAGGACCCGGTTGGACCCGCCGACGAAGTACAGCGTGGCGCCCGCGGAGAGCACGATGCCGGTCACCACGCCCAACGCGATGGTCACGCCGTTGATCGTGTTGATGGAGTCGTACAGGGACTTGCTCTTGGAGGTCGACCACAGAACAAGCTCGTCGTCCTTCCACTTGTTCTTGTCATCGTAGGTGGTGTCCGTGAACTTGCCCTGCTCAAGATAGGAATAAATACCGGCGCCCGCGGTGGCCACACCCAGGATCAATCCACCGGCGACCAGCCCGATGCCGATCTTGCGCAGCCGGGTGGACACTTCCTTGTACTGTGGCTTCGGGGGACCGGTCCTGCTGAAGCGTTCCTCGAGCTCCTGCAGGCGCAGGAGCCGGCGCTCCATTTCCTTTATCTTTTCGGCTTCCTTGCGCTTGAACTCGTCGACCAGGGCCTTGCGCTGGGCGTCGAGATTGCCTGTTCCCGCCATTTCAAGCTCCTTGAGGCGGCGCTCCAGCTCCTTCTTCTCATTATCACGCTCGAGTTCGAGCTGTTTCACCCGCTCTTGCTGCTTCTTCAGTTCGGCGGCAGCGACAGAGTCGACTTCCTCGTCATCGTCCTTGGGCAGCGGCTTGTCGGAAAGACCCTTGATCTGGGTCAGCCGGGCGCGGATGTCGGGCTTGTAGGCGTCGGCGTCCCCGGAGACGTCGTTGAGGATCAGTTCATACTGCTCGCGGGCTCGGGTGTATTGGGACAGCGAATCGAGCGCCTTGGCGAACTGGATGCGGGCGGCCATGCTGTAGGGCACGAGCTTGAGTACGCACTCGTAGCTCTCGGCGCTCTTGCGGTGGTCGCCCTTTTCCGAATAGGTCTTCCCCATCTGGAAGTACCGCCTGGCAATCTTGCGGTTCTCTTCGTCGTCGTTTCCTGCCGCCGGACAATGAAGCTTGGCGGCCAACGCGGAGTGGGTCGTCAGAAGGATCGTGAAGAAAAGCAGGGTCTTCAGTTTCATGTTGTTTTCCTAGAAGTCGGGGCGGTTGACATCGACCGGCATGGAGGAAGGCATGTCCATGGGTGTAACCATGGGAGTATCCATGGGAGTATCCATGGGCTTTTCCATCGGATTGTCGACAGGCGGTTTCATGGAATTGACGGTGACCTTCTGGATGCGGTTCGCGTCGAACACCAGGTGCACGTCAGCCCTGTACTCGATGTTCTTGACGAAGGGCTCGTACCCCGCGGCCGTGATCACCAGACTATGCTGTCCACGCGCGCCGGGGAGCTTGATCGGCAATGTGGTCTTCTTGCCGTCGAGGAGGATGGAGGCCCCCTTGGGCACGTTGACGACGTTGATGGCGATCTCGGCAGGAAGCGGCGCCTCCATGACCACGGGCATGTCGGGTTCCATGACCGCTTCCATGACCACGGGCATGTCGGGCTCCATGACCGGCTCCATGCCGGCGTTCACCACGGGAACCTCGGGGTTCTGCGCTGTCGGGGTGCCCGCTTTCATCTCGCCTTCTGACTTGAACATGAAGTAGGCGCCCACACCGCCGCCGATGACCAGCAGCACCAGGATCGCGGCGATCATGCCCTTCTTGGAATCGGTCTCCAGGCTCTGCCCCACCGCAGCCGTGGTGACGCGCGGAGAACCGTAGGTCTGCGCCGCAGCCATGAGCTTGGGATCAGTCAACTGCGGCGTGGGTGTCTTCAGCGGCACCGAGCGCGTCTCGATGGTGGCATCGCCCAGCGACGAGAAGATCTCGGCCGGATCGTACAGGATCCAGAACTGCTGCAACTCCGCCATGAACGCGTGGCAGTCCGGATAGCGCTCTTCGATGTTTTTGGACATGGCGCGATGCACGATGGCCACCAGCTCGGGCGGCAGGTCCGGCCGGATCTGATCGATGGGCGGGAAGTCGCCGGTCACGATCTGGAGCAGCACGCGGTTGTAGTTGGAATCACAGAAGGGCAGGCGCGCGGTGAGCAACTGGTACAGCATGACGCCCACCGAGTAGATGTCGGATCGACCGTCGACCTTCTGTCCCATGGCCTGTTCGACGCTCATGTAATACGGGGTCCCCATGACCGTCCCCGTGCGCGTGAGCGACATGTTCTGCTGATCCATGCTCTGGAACTTGGAGATGCCGAAGTCGAGGATCTTGACCTGGGGCACGTTGGAGGCGTGGGCCTGATTGAGGAAGACATTCTCCGGCTTCATGTCGCGGTGGACGACGCCCTTGAGGTGCGCGGCCTGCAGCGTGTCGAGGATCGAACAGATCACATAGGAGGCCAGCGGAATCGGCATGGGGCCGATCTTCTCGAGGAGACCGTCGAGGCTCTCGCCCTTGAGCAGCTCCATCGCGATGAACGGAACGCCGTTGGCGTCGGTCCCGGAGTCGACGATCTCGACGATGTTGGGATGTCCGATCAGGGCGGCGGCCTTGGCCTCGCGCCGGATGCGGGCGAGAATCTCGTGGTTGCCCGCGAATGAGTCGTGCAGCAGTTTGAGCGCGACCATGCGGTCGGTCAGCACGTGCTGTGCGAGATATACGGCGCCCATGCCGCCTTCGCCAAGCAACCTGTGGAGTGTAAATTTCTCGATGATTTCGCCACTGCGGTCCGTCATGTCACACCTGCTTTTCCGACCTCGGGAGCTGTATCATACGACCGGTCGTTCCAATTCCCTCTCAGGAAAGCCCCATCCGGAAAACAGCTGCTTATAATATATTCGAATTATGTAGCATATGCAAGCTGACGCACTTTTTTCTGGGGTTTTCCTGGTGAAAAAGTGCACTGGAATTACCCATCGCGGCGTGCTAGAACATCCGGTCCGTCGGACGAGGTATTTTAATCATGGATATCATCATGGAAGCAACTGAGCAAAAAATAGTGGAAAAATCCTGGAATCTGACCCTTCCTGCGTCCTACCGGCCGCTGCTGGGACTGCGGGAGACAGAGAACGCCATCAAGGAGATCAAGGATTTTTTCGAGGCTCACCTGGCCAGCGCCCTGCACCTGGTGCGGGTGTCGGCTCCCTTGTTTGTGCGGGCCGGCACAGGACTCAATGACGACCTCAACGGCGTCGAGAAGCCTGTGACCTTCCCTGTGGCGGCCCTCGACGGCGAGTCCATCGAGGTGGTGCAGTCGCTGGCGAAGTGGAAGCGCTACATGCTCGGAGAGCTCGGGTTTCCCGAAGGCGAGGGGCTCTACACCGATATGAATGCAATTCGTCCGGATGAAACCATGGACAATCTGCATTCCATATATGTGGATCAATGGGACTGGGAAAAGGTGATCCCGGTCGGTGCCCGCAACGTGGAGACGCTCTGCGGCGTCGTGCGCGAGATCTACGACGTCATCTGCCGCACGGAGTTCCATCTCGCGTCACACACCCGCGGCCTGCGTCCGGTGCTGCCCGAACACATCACTTTTCTCACTTCGCAGGAGCTGGTCGACCGCTACCCCGGAAGGACGCCGCTGGAGCGCGAGAGCGCCGCGGCCCGCGAATTCGGGGCCATCTTCATCATCGGCATTGGTGGATTGCTCTCCGACGGCACGATCCATGACGGTCGCGCCCCGGACTATGATGACTGGAGCACCCCCCGCGAGGATGGCGGCCTCGGCCTCAATGGTGATCTGATTGTCTGGCATCCGGTCCTCGGAAGGGCGTTTGAATTGTCCTCCATGGGGATTCGCGTGTCTCCGGAGGTGCTGCTTAGACAATTGAATATACGGCAGGTGCCGGAATGGGCGAATAAAAATTATCACAAAAAACTGCTGGCCGGCGGGTTGCCCTGTACCATCGGTGGCGGCATTGGTCAGAGCCGGCTGTGTATGTTCTTTTTACGCACCGCCCATATCGGGGAGGTCTCGGTGGGTGTGTGGCCCGAGGGCATGATCGAGTCCTGCCGGAGTCACGGCATCCCTCTCCTGTAAGAGAATGTCGTCGGAATTGCCCTTGACTTTTTGTCCGCGTTCACTAATCTTCAGCTCCGGCGCGGAGGAAGGCGCCATTTTATCATGTCAGATCTCGTTTTTTTCATCAAGCAGGTCATGGATGCCCCCCTGGAGTTGACTTTTGAACTGGATCCGGACCAGGCGGCCGATCGCGTCGGAGATCTGCTCTGGGCAGATCCACCGGCCCGGATCGGGGGCCAACTCCAGATCGAAAAGATCCAGGGATCGATTCTTGTGGAAGGCACCGTGCAGGGTTACTTATATACAACCTGCTCTCGTTGTCTGGAAAAAGCTAAAATAATTATTGATAGTTCTGTTCGCCTGATCCTGATGCCGACGCCCCAGTTTTCCCACGGGGAACTGGAACTGGGACAGGATGATTTGGACACGGTTTACTACACTGGTGAGCAAGTTGATCTGGCGCCTCACCTCTGGGATCAGATTATTGTATCTATTCCACAGGCGCCCACATGTTCGCAGGACTGCAAAGGTCTTGCGGTTCAGTTGCCCCATGTTTCAGTAGGGGATTCATCTTGCGAATCCCGTTTTGCTGTGCTAAAAACCCTTTCCCTGAAGCAGCCGGAGGATGGAACTCCGGCCGCGAAGCCTTGAGGTTTCAATATTTCAGAAGGACCGGCCAGCCGGTCCCGACAGTGTAAAAGAGGTGTGTGATGGCCGTACCCAAGCAAAGACAATCCAAGATGCGCCGTGATTCCCGGCGTGCCCAGCACGACAAGATCGAAGCCCCCAACCTGGGTCGCTGCCCGAGTTGCTCCGAGCCCCGCCTGCCGCATCACGCGTGCCCGGCGTGCGGCTACTACGGCGGCAACAAGAACCGCGAAGGCGTCGTCTACGAATCCCTGGTGGTCGGCAAATAACGGAAGGGCCGTACCTTAGGCCCGGACGGTGAGAGTCAATCATGCGAACCCTGTTTCTCGGTTCGGACCATGGCGGTTTCGGATTGAAGCAGGAGCTGGTCCAGATCCTGACTGCAGCCGGTTTTGCCGTGGAAGACTGCGGCGTCTCGGATCCGGCTTCGGTCGACTACCCCGACATCGCCAAGATCGTCTGTGAAAAGGTGCTCGACCGGCCCGACAGTCTGGGGATCCTGTTCTGCGGAACCGGCATCGGCATGTCCATCGCAGCCAACAAGATCAACGGCATCCGCGCAGCGTTGTGTTCGGAAACCTACAGCGCCCGGATGGCCCGGCTCCACAACGACGCCAATATCCTGTGTCTGGGTGCCCGCGTGATCGGCAGCGAGCTGGCGCGCGAGGTCGCGCTTGCCTTCCTCTCGGTCTCCTTCGAGGGTGGCCGGCATGCCCGGCGCGTTGAAAAGATCACCCTGCTGGAAACCACCGACTGGCGATGCCGCTGAGGCGCGCCGACACGCTTCTGCCTGCTCGGAGAACATCCGATGGCTCCCCTCCCTCACGATGAATTCTGGATGAAACGCGCCTTGAAGCTGGCTGCCCGCGGGGCCGGTCGGACCGCGCCCAACCCGCCGGTGGGTGCCGTCGTGGTCAAGGGCGGGCGGGTCCTCGGCGAGGGCTTTCACCCGAAGGCCGGGGCGCCGCACGCCGAGGTGTTCGCACTGGCGGCGGCCGGGCCGGCGGCGCGAGGTGCGACGCTGTATGTCACCCTCGAGCCGTGCGCACATACCGGCCGGACACCGCCCTGCACGCTGGCGATCCTGCAGGCGGGTCTTGCGCGGGTGGTATACTGCGTGTCCGATCCCAATCCGCTGGCCGCCGGAGGGGCCGCCATGCTCGCCGGTGCGGGCGTGGAGGTGATCGGAGGGGTGCTCGCGCCGCAGGGTCGCGAACTGCTGGCCCCGTTTCTCAGCGCTGTCCTGCGCCGGCGTCCGTTCGTGGAACTGAAGATGGCCGGCTCGCTGGACGGTCGTGCAGCGGACCGGTTCGGCGCGAGCCGGTACATCACCTCCGAGGCCTCCCTGCGCAGGGTGCACCGGATGCGCGACCGCGCCGATGCGGTGCTCGTCGGTGGCCGCACGCTGGAGCTCGACGATCCGCAACTGACCTGTCGCCGCGTGCGCGGCGGACGGGATCCTGTGCGGGTGATCCTGGACCCGATGCTGCACCACGCCAGGCCGCAGCAGCAGATCTTTTCCACGGGAACCTCACGGGTGATCCTGTGCGTGTGCGACCAACTGCCGTTGCAGGCCCGCGAGGGTTTCAGCGGTACCAACGCTCTCTTTTTACCCCTTCCCTGCGATGCCGCCGGGCGCATCAGGTCGACGGATCTGCTCGAGGAACTCTTCCGCCTCGAGATCCATCACCTGCTGCTCGAGGGTGGCCCCCATACCGCGGCCGCTTTCCTGGAAGACGGGGTTGTGGATCGCGTCCACTTTGTCTATGCTCCCCGCCTGATGCTGGACCGGGATGCCGTCCCGGTGCTCGCTTCGGATCGGCCCCGCCGCATGGAGGAGCCCTTCGCGCTGTCGAACCTGCGTGTGCGGCATGTGGGTCCTGACCTGTGGATCGAGGGGGTGCCCATGCGATCTGAAGACCCTCTGCCGGTCCGTGAAAGGTAGGCGTGCATGTTCACCGGCCTCGTCGAACAAACGGGTCAACTGCTCCGGATCGACCCCCAGAACACGGGACGGCGTCTCGCGATCCGGACCTCCCTGGCCGACGATCCGACCGGCATCGCCATCGGTGATTCGCTGGCGGTCAACGGCATCTGCCTGACGGTGGTTGCCTTGGGCGGTGGGATCGTGGAGGTCGAGGCCGGTCCGGAGACCCTCTCCCGTACGACGATGGGCGAGTGGCACAAGGGTCGCCTGCTCAACCTCGAACGTGCCATGCGCGCCGACGGTCGCTGGGGCGGACACTTCGTTTCTGGCCACATCGACGGCATGGGCCGCATCAGCGCGCTGACCGCCGGTGGACTGCAGACCACGCTGGGCGTGGTGCTGCCGGAGTCACTCCTGTGTTGCGTGGTCGATAAGGGTTCCATCGCCCTGGACGGGGTCAGCCTGACCGTTTCCGCCATCCGCGGATCCACCGTGGAGGTGGCCATGATTCCGCACACGCGTGAAAACACCGTCTTCCGGGTGCTTCGCGTCGGGGAGCGCGTCAACGTCGAGACCGACATGCTCGGAAAGTACATCGTACAGTATCTCTCCCATCGAAAGGGGTTGTCATGACGAAGGTAGCAGAGGGCGTCGTCCGTGCGGCGGCGGCAATCGAGGAAATCCGGCAGGGCCGCATGGTGGTGCTCACCGACCACGAGGATCGCGAGAACGAGGGTGATCTGGCCATGGCGGCCGAGCGGGTCCGTCCCGAGGACATCAACTTCATGGCGACCCACGGCCGCGGCCTGATCTGCCTGACGATGATGCCCGACAAGGTGAAGCAACTGGGCCTGCGCATGATGGTCACCGACAACGAGAGCCCTTACAACACAGCCTTCACGGTGTCCATCGAGGCCCGTGAGGGAGTGAGCACCGGCATCTCGGCCGCGGACCGGTCCCACACGATTCGCACCGCGATCGATCCTGCCTCGGACGCACGTCACGTCATCTCCCCCGGGCACGTCTTCCCGCTGCGCGCGCAGACCGGCGGCGTGCTGGTGCGGGCCGGACAGACCGAGGGTTCGGTCGACCTGGCGCGGCTGGCCGGGATGCTGCCTGCGGGCGTGATCTGCGAGATCATGAACGAGGACGGCTCGATGGCGCGCCACGACGACCTGCGCCGCTTCTGCGAGAAGCACAAGCTGGTGCAGTGCTCGATCTCGGATCTGGTGCAGTACCGCCTGCATCACGAGCCGCTGGTCAGCCTGTCGGCATCTTCACGGATCGAGATGACCTTCGAGGGCCAGACCCGCATGGCCGAGTTCTTCGTGTTCTCGACGCCGATCTCGCAGTTGGAGTTCCTGGCGATCCGGCTGGGCACCGTGACCCCGGAAAAATCCGTCCTCGTGCGCATGCACCAGGGCTGCATGATCTCGGATCTGTTCAACCTGGGCGGCCCCAGCGGCAAACTGCAACTGGACCAGTCCCTGCGCCGGATCTTCTCGGAGGGCTGCGGTGTGCTCGTGTACATGCAGAACCAGAACGACTCGCTTGGAACCTGCTTCTCCCAGACGTTCGCCTCTTCCGGTAAGGAAGCGCCTTCGGGTGATTCGTCGGACGCGGCAGGTGGTGCTTCCGCCGCCCACCGCGACACCAACTATGGCCTGGGCGCACAGGTGTTGAAGTACCTCAACGTCGGCCAGATGCGGCTGATGACCAACTCCGATCAGCGCTTTCACGGCATCCGGGCCTACGGGCTCGAGGTCGTGGAGCGGGTGCCTCTGGGATGACCCAACTGAACCAGCGCCGCAAGGAGATCGTCGCCCGTACGGTCACCGTGGCCGAAGCGCTCTCCGCCATTCCCGCCGGTTCCACCGTGTTCGTCGGGACCGGGGCCGGGGAACCGCAGGGGCTGGTCGACTCCCTCGCGGACCTGGCGGTGAAAAAGAGCCTGCGGTTGCTGTTCGGTTTCTCCCTGCGCCGTCCCCCGAAGTTATCCTCGCCCGTGCCGATTTGCTCGTATCTTCATGTGGGGTACCGACAGTCCCGCGCCATGGAGGAGGGCAGCATCGACTGGCTTCCGGTGGAGTTTTCCAGCGTGCCGGCCCTGTTCGCCCGGCGGCGCATTCCCATCGATGTCGCGCTGGTCTCCGTAAGTCCCGGAGACGTCCATGGGCAGTTCAGCCTGGGCACCTCCGTGGACATCACCCGTGCGGCCGTGGAAGCCGCCTCGATGGTGATCGCCCAGATCAATCCGTTCGTGCCGCGCACCCATGGCCAGTCGTTCCTGGACTACCGGAAGATCCGGTTCTTCACACAGAAGGAGGAGCCCCTGCCGGAGGTCTTCGAGAAGAAGGACGACACCGAGGTCGAGGAGCAGATCGCCCGCAACGTGATCCGCGTGATCCCGGACGGGGCGACGCTCCAGCTCGGCTTTCCGCGCGTGCCGCGGCACCTGCTCTCCCGCATGTCCGAAAGGCACGACCTGGGAGTGCACAGCCTGCTGATCTCGGACTGGGTGATGGAGCTCGTCGAGAACGGCTCGGTCACCAACGCGCGCAAATCGTTCTCCCCTGGCAAGGTCGTGGCCGCCTGCGCGCTGGGCTCGCGCCGTTTCTACGACTATCTCAACGACTCCCCGGTGTTCGACTTCCAGACCGCCGACGTGGTGGCCGACCCGCAGGTGATCGGAAAGAACCCGGGCTTCGTCAGCGTGCTCGACGCCGAATCCATGGACCTCCACGGGAGGGCCTGCTTCAGCAACAGCCCGTATTCCCGCCGGCTCAGCGCGTTTCTGGGCGCCGGCGGAAGCCAGCATGCCAACGGACAGACCGTGCTCGTGCTGTCCTCGCGGAACGCCTCCGGCGCCCCTGCGATCCGCCTTCAACTCGAATCCGGCGAGATCGCCGTCCATGGCAGCGTGGCTGCCGACACCGTCGTGACCGAGCACGGCGTGGCGTTTCTGCGGGGGCGGACGATGCAGCAGCGCGCGCAGCAGCTCATCCCCCTGATGCACCCCGACGATCGCAGCGAGCTATGGTCTGTGGCGGTGGCACGCTCCTGGTTCTGTCCGGGCCTGGCGCGCCGGATGCCGGACCCCGTCTGGACGGTGCAGGGGCCGGAGGTCCCGCTGGATTCCTTTTCGGTCCGCACGGCCCACATCCAGGACTTCGAGGCGGCGCGCCGCTTTCATTACTCGCTGCCGCAGACGGATCTGAACCTGCGCTTCTTTGATCACGAGATGGACCTGGATAAATATTTACTGGATGCCCTTTCCCACACCGGAGCCCAGATGTTTTTTGCCCACAGGTTCGAGGCCGACGAGGAGACCATCCTCGGGGTCGCCGAGTGCCATGTCGATCCGGCCACGGGCGAAGGAGAGATCTCCCTGATCGCTCATCCGCTGTACCGCCGGCAAGGGGTGGGCCGGGGGCTTGTGTCGGCGATGACCGCCTGGGCGGCCTCCCATGGCGTCAAATGTCTGGGCGCCGAGGTACTGGTCTCCAATGTCCCCATGCTTCAACTGATGCGGCGCTGCGGCTGGACCCGGACGCCCCGGGACGGCAGCGAACTCTTCGAACTGGTGCTGCCTTTGGCGAAATGATCCTTGCACGGAACCGGTTGAGCCGGTAAGAATCACTGGGAGGAATAAAAAACGGAAGTGAACGGGCTTTCAACTTCTCTGCGATTTTCAAGGAAAAAGCGACAGGACCGCTGGGTCGGCTGGTCGATTTTCCTGTTGCTGGCCCTTGTTGTGCACGCCGCGGTGCTGATCACCCTGGCGTTTTTGCCCGACCGGCCCGATCCCGAGAAGAAGAAGAAGTCCCCGTCGGCCAGGCAGCATGTCGTGAAGTTGCAACGGCCGCCCGCGAAGAATCTGGAGAAGCCCAAGCCCGGCGAACTTGTCTCCACGGAGGATCGCCGGGCCGAGAAGAACATGGTGAAGCCGGAGCCCCACACGAAGCCGGTCCCGTCGCGGCCGCGCCATCAGCCACGACCGAGGCAGGTGACCCCCATCGTTCCGCCGGTTCCGCCGCCGGTTCCCATGGCCGAGACACCCGACAAGCCAGCCCTGGCCGTGGAGAAGCCCGCACCCATGGAGGCCGAGTCCGCGCCGACGCCGGTGAAACTGTTTCCGACGGCCGAGGAGGCCGAGCGCATCCTGGGCATCACGCCGGCGGCGCCCCCTCCGGACGTCTCCTCGGGTCGCGAGAACTCCATCAACTCCCACAAATGGATGGGCGCGAGCTTCTTCCTGCGGGTGCGCGAAGCGGTGGCCCAGGCGTGGGATCCGGAGAAACCCTACCGGGCCAACGATCCCGACGGCACCGTCTACGGCTACAAAAACTGGTTCACCGTGCTCTCGATCACGCTCGACGCCAACGGCCGCCTCATCGAGCCGATCATCATCTCGCAGCCTTCGGGTCTGCGCTTTCTCGATCTCGAGGCCATGCGCGCGGTACGGGCAGCGGCGCCTTTCACCAATCCCCCCAAGGAGATCGTGGACCCGGCCACCGGCCGCATCAAGTTCCGCTTCGGCTTCCTCGTCGAGGTCAACGCCGGCCTGAACTTCAGGATGTTCAGGTTCTGATTGCAAAAAAAGAAGAAAGAGAACCACGGAACACGTGGACGTGTGTTTCCACTTGAAGCACGCTTCGGGGACGTGATACTTTTCACGCGACATTTCGTACGTGGCCACCCACTTTCCCAAGCGAGGTCCGCATGTCGTTTACCGTTTCGTCGTTCAAGGAATTTCCGAAGGTCTTCTGGACCGCCAACCTGACCGAGTTGTTCGAGCGGGCAGCCTATTATGCCATGGCCTCGTTTCTGGTGCTTTACCTGCAGCAGATCGGGCTGGGCAATTACTGGCCGAGCACTCTCAACGGCCTGTTGTGGTTTCTGGTGTACTTCCTTCCGATCCTGTCGGGCTCGCTGGCGGATCACTTCGGTTTCCGCCGCGCGCTGGTGCTGGCGTTTGTCCTGCTCACCATCGGATACGCCTTCGCAGGCGCTCCGGTTTGGACCGGTCTTGCGGAGCTCAATCCCGGAATTGCCAAGGACGCGCCGCTGACGGCCGGGCCGGGCGTGGTTTTCCTGGCGGCCTGCGCGCTGTTCTTTATCGGCCTGGGCGGTTCCATCATCAAGCCGTGCATCTCCGGCACGGTGCAGAAGGCCAGTCCGGTCAAGCTCGTCACCCTGGGCTTCGGCCTGTTTTACATGGTCATCAACATCGGCAGCCTGTTCGGCCGCGGTGTGAGCTACTACGTCCGCATCAACTCGAACCTCTCCTACATCTTTGCGGTCTCCGGCGCGATGGCCTTGCTGGCGATGTTCGCGGTGCTGTTCACCTACGAGGAGCCGCCCGTGCATGCGGACGCCCCGAAGAAGGACATCAAGAAGACCCTGCTGAACATGTTCCTGGTGCTGCGACAGACGCGCTTCGTGGTGTTTCTGGCGCTGATGACGGGCTTCGCCTTCCTGTACCACCAGGTCTACAACATCATTCCGCTGTACCTGAGCAAGTTCGTCGAGGACAGGCCCCCGGTGGAACTGTACACCATGGCCAATCCGGTCGTGATCGTGCTCTTCCAGTTGATGATCACACGCTTCTTCGGCCATATGAGACCGATCCGGTCGATCATCATAGGTACCCTGATCATCTCCGGGGCCATGCTCATCAACATCATTCCGCTGGCCCTGTCCATGGACCTGCGCACGGCCGTCTTCGCCTCCCTGCCGCTGGGCGGGCTCATAGCGATCGCGACCGTGGCCATGATCGCGTTCGGCGAACTGTTCGAGGCGTCGCGGCTGTTCGAGTTCATCGGCCGGCTCGCGCCCAAGGGGCAGGAAGGGCTGTACATGGGCTACGCCAACCTGCCGATGGCGCTGGGCAGCCTCATCGGTGGTCCGGTGGGCGCCTACATCTTCAATGACGTGATGGTCCGGCAGGGCCGTCAGGAGTTGGGCTGGATCATGCTCGCCTGCATCGGCGTCGTCGCGGCCGCAGGCATCTGGATCTACGCGCTCTGGCTTGACCGCATGGAAGCCCGCGAAGCCGTCTGAGCTGCCCTCTAGAACATGTAATGGAAAATGAAGTGCATGCCGACGGGGAAGTAGATCTCGAGGCCGCTCTCTGAGCCGATGGAGGGACCGAAGCCCGCGAAGACGCCCACCCCCAGACGGAAACTGTCGAACTCGTACATCAGGGAGGCCTTGCCCATGATGCCGCCCATGATCGCGAGATCATCATCGTTGACGTCGTTGTCGTCCCAATACCAGTTCTCCCAGTAGGAGACGCCAGCGAAGAAGCCGCCGGTGACCGAGGCGAACAACTTGCGGTCCGCCGAGATCGGGAAGTCCAGCTGGATGCCGCCGAAGCCGTACACGGCCCACTGATCATCGCAGTAGCGGGCGTCGTTGTGGCGCTGGCAGTAGTCATCGCCGGAGACGAAGTTGAGCTCGTAGGCCCAGCGACGGGAGTCCTGGCGCTGCGTGAGCATGCCGACGCCCAGGCGCACCCCGTCGACGGTGTGGGAGGCGCCACCCTGCCAGCCCAGGTCGAGGGTCAGATCAGTGCCGGCCTCGAAGGGATTGGGCTTGGGTGCGGTGGTCATCTGGAGGGATAGAAGGAAAGCGAGCAACGTGGACATGGGAACTCCTAGCTCCTGCCCGGCTCAGGCCGGCCAGTTGAGGCGCCCGCAAAAGGGTGCCGGATAGAATAAGATAATTATTTACTTTCCGACGATACCGGTCGGGATCGAGAAGATCTCGACATAATAACGCAGCGCGGGGTTGCCCAGGATGTCGGGCACGGCGTGGAGGTTCACGCCGTAGGTGGAGATGTAGATCTTGGAGCCTTCGATCTTCATGTCGATATAGAAGCCCACGGAACCCTCGTAGGGCTCCTCGTTGCCGCGCAGCACGCGGATGTCCCAGTCGGTCGTGCTGACCGCGCGGTCCAGGATGCCCAGGTACATCTCCTGGGAGGTCGCGTCCTGCCAGGCCAGGAAGATCTTGGACGAGGCGATGGCGATGCGGGCATCGGGGCCGAAGTAGTGCTGCACCGGCATGGGCAGGCCGTCGTTGTTGATGCCGTCCTCGGGACGGAAGCCGTCGTCGAGCAGCGTCTGGGCGACCTCGGAGGTCGTCAGGTTCAGGACGCTGTACCACAGGGAGCGCTGCAGGGAATCCTGGTACACGAAGTGGATCAGGTTCTCGTCGGTGGGATCGACGGCCATGGTGCAGAACAGGCCCAGCGGCAGCTCGCCCTCGACGCCGCCGGCGACGATCTGTGCCGGAGCGAAGGCGCCGCCGGCTTCGGCCTGATAGGAGAACTTCAGCGCGCCGGCGTACTGATCGAACCAGGCGACCGCGGCGCGTCCGTCAACGAAACGGTCCAGCGCGATGAAATGTCCTGTGCCGTCGGGCCAGTCGGGCAGCGGGGCGTCGATGGCCGGCAGCGGATATTCCACGGTGTCGACGGTGAGGATGTCCCAGTCGGAGGCGGCCGTGGGGACCGGCACGCGGGCCTGGGCGAACCGCACCTCGGAGGCGAGGTTGGAGTTCACCGGCAGGTTGTTGACCGCATAGGCCACGCCCGGGGCGCCGTCGGTGGTGCGGACGTCGAGCTTGTTGAAAAGGCCCGCGTTGCCGAGATCGCCGGACTCGGGATCTCCGGCATTGTCGAGGTCGTAGTGGTTCCAGGTGATCGTGTCCAGGCCCGTGGCGTCGAGGGTGTAGGAGATGCGCACGGAGCCGGTGGTGCGGTTGTGGTGCGCGATGATCGGGGTTCCGGTGCTCAGTTTCGCGACCGAGGTGTAGGCGCCCACATCGGTGCCCCTGGCGTTGATGCCGCCGCGGACCTCGGAGGAGGGGAGCACCACCGGACCGTCGGGCACGCCGTCGACGAAGAACCAGTCCTCGGGGCGGATGCGCGCAGGCTCGTTCTCGGACGGGATGATCGTGGTGACCATCAGGTCGCCGTAGGTCGTGTTGTAGGAGCCCACCCAGGCGAGCTGGCCGATGACCGCGAAGGAGGCGTACGGGCCGGGGATGCCCCAGGGGATGTCGTTGACGCACTCGCACTGGCCGCCCATGCACAGCGGAATCTCGTTGTCGGGGCAGGACACGCCGGCGCAGTCATCGTCCCAGAAGCAGGTGGGCGTGTCGTTCTTCTTGTTGCCGCTACCGTCGGCGCAGCCGATCAGGCCCATGGACACGACCGCGGCCAGCACCATCGCGGCCAGCGGAAAAAAACGGGGGCGGAACCTCCGCATGCGCGCGCCCAGGAGCACCGCACCCAGCAGCAGGAACAACGGCCAGGTGGAGCCCTTGCCGCGGGTGCCCGCGGAGGTGGCGCACATGAAGAATCCACCGGAACTGTCCTTCTCCACGGGAACGGCCAGGATCTGGTTGAGGTCCACAGCGGTCTCGGAGACGTTGCCGGCCTCGTCACGGAGGCGGACGATGAGCTCGCCGTCCCCGGCGTAGGCGCGGGCGGCCGACAGGGAGATGCTCTCCACGGCGGCCCAGGTGGTGAAGGAGCCCGAGCCCTTGCCGAAGGAGACCTCGATGGCTTCACGGCCGGAGACGAAGTCCACCGCGCCCGGGAAGAAGCGCTGGCCGGCCACGTAGGGGATCGCCTTCGGAGGCAGCGTGTCGAGGATGGCGGTCAGGATGACCGGCTCCAGGTTCAGGCTCTCGGGGGAGCCGGCGCGGCGTCCGCGGATCTTCACGATGTGTTTGCCCTGCAGGAACAACTGCAGATCGCCGATGACGAGCTGGTTGGTGCGGGCGAACGGCGTGTAGGCGCCGCCGTCGAGGCTGTACTGGTACTCGGCGGCTCCGGCGCCGTCGGTGGGAGTCAGGTCGATCACGAGCTCGGGGCGGGCGTCGTCGCGGCCCTGCAGCGTGGCGCGCAGGCGCTCGGGGGCGTAGGTGCGGGCAGTCTTCAGGGAGGCCTCGAAGGTGTGCGGGAGCACGGCGCTCTTCTGGCCGGGCAGCACGGACACGATCTTGGCGATGATCAGGGCCGCGTCGGCGGTGACCGTGGGTTTGAACTCCAGGTGCGAGAGACGGACCACGCGCCACACCAGGTAGTCACCGTTCTGGTTCATCTTGGTGATGTCGTAGGTGGGCATCGGGATCGGCTGCAGGGCACCACTCATCATCGGCATGATCATGCCCAGGATGCTCGGGAAGATCGCGGCTACGTCCTCGGGGTTCTCGCGGATCAGGTCGGCGTTGGTGACGCGGGCGGTGATCTGGGAGGCGTCCACCGGACGCAGCACCGGCATCACCGTCACGTTGTTGGTGAGCGGATCGACGCCTTCCTCGAGGTCGATCTGGAGGTGCATGTCCAATGCCATGGTGAGGGCGCGGGCATAGCGGCCGTTGACGAACGGATACACATCGATCTGGAAGTCGCGCATGAACACGTCGATGAGCGGGGTCTCGGTGCCAGTGCCCTGGCCAATGGTGAACTCCAGCGCGGTCTGGGGCCGGATGACCAGTTGCAGCGGGGCGTCACCCACGGTCGGATCGATCAGTTCGGCCAGCGACGGGATCATCACCGAGAAGGCGCCGACTTTCAGCAGAGGGCTCTGCTCGGTGCCCACGGTCAGGCACAGCGTGCCGCTGTTGACCAGGTGGAAGCCCAGCAGGTTCAGGAAGTCCTTGGTCAGGGCGATGCCCACGTCCGCGGGCGTGTTGTCGCCGAACTTCAGGTAGGCCTGGTCGAAGGAGCCGGAGAACTCCTGGATGATCTGGCGCGTGAAGGTCTTCAGGCGGTCGGCGGAGGCGCCGGAGACGCCGGGAACGAGGGACAGGCCCTGCTGATTGAAATCAAAGGTCGCGATGGGGGGCACGCACCGGGCGCCCTGGGTGTGCTCGGCGACGTTGAACTCGTTCTTGCTCTCGGCGCGGGTGAGCACGTCGGAGTCGGAGTTGAAGCCGGTGATGATGCCCGCCGTGATGCCGCGGTTCTTGATGTCGACGAAGCCGCCGGAGACCATCTTCAGTTCCAGCATGGAGTCGACGCCCATGAAGCCGGCGTCGGCCATGAAGGCGCCGACGTTCATCTGGCCCTCGAGGCCCATCGGATCCGGGAAGAGTTTGTCGATGGTGGGCTGCAGCAGCGGGATGACGACCTCGTTGGCGATGAATTCGACGATGGCGTTGCCCACGAAGGCCTGGACCATCTCGATGTACTGACCGATGTTCTCCAGGATCAAGGCGTTGAGGAAGTCCTCCAAGATCGGGATGCAGTTCTCCAGGGAGATGCCCAGGCCGCCCAGATCGATGTCGGTGATGGAGTTGATGTCCATGCGCATCTGGCCGTCGGAGGGACGGGTGCGCAGTCCCAGGGCGATGGTGCCCTCGAAGGCCTGGTTGTAGAAGCCGACGG
This sequence comes from Deltaproteobacteria bacterium HGW-Deltaproteobacteria-22, assembly GCA_002841825.1. Taxonomy (GTDB): domain Bacteria; phylum Myxococcota_A; class Polyangia; order HGW-17; family HGW-17; genus HGW-17. The sequence continues at coordinate 25,119 of PHAZ01000005.1, forward strand.
CCACCTGACACTGATTCGTGATGTTGTTCCCCATGAAGAACACATCGATGTCGAAGCCGAGGTAGATGTTGGCCTCCAGATCCACCCAGATTTCATCGCAGGCGGACTCGGCGAAGATGCCCTCGCGGCACTGGTCGATGTTGTTGCTGTTCTGGGTCACGTCCACGACGTCGAAGTCGAGATCGACGCGGGAGATGTCCACGCCGCAGCCGAGGCTGCAGAACGCGATGCCGTACTGGCGGTCCGAGGAGCCGACCCAGAACTCGGGGATGAACGACAGGTGGCCGAACTCGCCCTCTACGAACTGGGGCAGGATCGTCTTGATGGTCTCGAACCCGTCCTCGGTGATGCGGATCTGCAGACCGTTCTCAACCACCTGGGAAGGCGGGATCGTGGCCGGCGGCGGTTCGATCTGGGAGCAGCCACCCCCTCCTGTGCAGGCTGGAAGAGCGGAGAATAAAAAAAGCAGGGAAAAGGCAATGGAAGTAGAGAACCGGTTCATGGGAAGGTCGCCTCCTGAAAAAGCAAGCTGATCATAGTGTAGCAGGCCTTTTTCGTCAAGGTATCCTCCCTGTGATTTTTTTCTGGAAAACCGCCATTCCATCCCGTATACACTTGCGCCTATGACTCTGAAATCTTCTCGCCCCGTTCCGTTGTCGCTGATTTCCATCCTGCTTTTCTTCTCCGGTGCCGCCGGTCTGGTGTATGAGGTCATCTGGACCCGCATCCTGCACTACACCTTCGGCAACACCGAGATGGCCGCCGCCACGGTGCTGGCGACCTTCATGGGCGGCATGGCCCTGGGCGGTGCCCTGGGCGGCAAGTTCGCCCCGCGGATCAAGCATCCGGTGCTGGCCTACGGTATCCTCGAGGCTGTCATTGCTGTGTATGGCCTGCTGTTCACACCCTTGCTGTACAAGATGGATTTCATTTACCTGCTGACGGGTCCTGACCCCGGACCGACGCTCATGATGTTCATCCGCTTTGTCGTCGGTGGCCTGCTGATCCTGGTTCCGACCGTGGCCATGGGTGCCACGCTCCCGATCCTGGTACATGGCGCCGTGGAGAAGGAACACCCTGGCAAGAGCCTCGGCGTTCTGTACTTCATCAACACGCTGGGCGCGGTGGCCGGCACCATGCTGTCGGGCTTCATCCTGATTCCAATGGTCGGCCTGGATGTGGCCGTGTACCTGGCCGTCATGATGGGGCTGTTCGTCTTCCTCGGGGCCGTGTTCATCGAGTACCGCCTGCGCCCGGTTCCCGGGGAGGAGTTGATGGAGCAGAAGGTCGAGCCCACCGATGATGCCCCGGCCCCGCCCGCGTTCGAGGAGAACTTCTCCCCCTTCGCGCTGAAATGGGGCGCCTCCGCGGCCGTGGCCTTCGCCTTCGTCTGCGGCTTCATCAGCCTGTCCAACGAGATCCTGTGGTTCCGCCTGCTGGGCATCCTCATGGACGGCACCATCTATGGATTTTCCGCCCTGCTTTCGGCCTACCTCGCGGGTCTGGCCTTCGGTTCCCTGCTGATCTCCCGGAGGCTCGACAAGTCGCGTGATTTATGGGCATTATTTACAAAATTACAAATCGGCGCGGCCGTCGGCGCGATCCTGACGATCCTGATCCTGCCGCTGATGCCGTTTTTAATCTCTGGCTACATCGCCTCGGAGCAGAAGTCGCCCGGCTCGGTGTTCGCGCTGAAGTTGTTCCTGGTGTTCCTGTCCATCGCGACCCCCACGTTCTTCTACGGCGCATCCTTCCCGGTGCTCGCGCGGCTTGCGTCGGTTCGCCGCTCCCTGAGCACGGCGGTGGGCAACACGTACGCGATGAACACCGTGGGCTGCATCCTCGGTGCGGGCCTGACCGGCCTGATCCTGATCCCGACGGTGAAGAACCTCAACGCCCTACTTCAGTTCATGATTTTCTTCTCGATTCTGGTGGCCCTGGTATCGGCCATGTTCGCCCGCGTGGAGCCCGACGCCGAGGGAGGCTTCTCCTGGCTGTCGAAGTTCCGCACCGACGGGCGGCTGCGGCTTCTGACAGGCGCCACCCTGGTGTTCCTGGGCATGGTGATCATCGATCCGAACGTCAACGTCATCCGGCTGGTCAACTCCCGGTACTCGGTCGAGGATTACTCCAACACCATCGGCTCCCGTGTGAAGTCGCTGTACGGTGATCCCAACGACCTGAAGAACCTGCTGTTCCAGGCCGAGGGCGCCGTGACCGTCGTCACCGTGCACAAGACCAAGGAGGGCGGTCTCCGCCTGCGCAACAACGGCCTCAACGAGGCCTTCCATGCCGCAACGGATCCGCACTACGCCGAGGAGATCCTGTACCTGGGCATGCTCCCGTACTTCCTGCATCCCAACCCCGAGAAGGTGCTGCTGATCGGTCTGGGCGGCGGCGGCACGCTGGACATGCTCTCCCACGGCAACTTCAAGCAGATCGAGGTCGCCGAGCTCGAGCCCGAGGTGGTCAAGGCCTCGCGTTTCATGTTCGGCAACCGGCCGCATCCGCTGGACAATCCCAACGTGCGCCTGAGGCTGGACGACGGCCGCAACGCTCTGGCGAGGCACGCCCGCGCCAACCCGCACACCTACGACATCGTGGTGTCGCAGCCGTCGCATCCGTGGCTCTCCGGTGCCTCGAACCTGTACACCCTGGAGCACTTCAGGATTGTCCGCAAGAACCTGAAGCCCGGCGGCATGCTGTGCCAGTGGGTGAACCTGTTCCGCATGAACGAGGTGGGCTTCCGCAGCCTGATGGCAGCCTTCGTGGGCGTCTTCCCGGACGGGCACGTGTTCCAGGTCGACGAGAATTCGGTCTTCCTGATCGGCGTCAACGGCGAGTTCAAGGTGGACCCGGACATCATCAAGAAGCACCTGAAGGAAGAGAACGTCAAACCGATCGTGAAATCCTACGGCATCACGCTCAACCGCATCCTGCGCATGTACCTGTTCCCGATGGACGTCGCCCGCATGCTCGGCAGGGGCTCGGTGGTCAACTCCGACCGTCATCCGGTCATCGAGACGGTGCTGCCGTGGGTCGGCCACAACACCATGTTCCGCGTGCAGGACGTGCTCAATCGTCACAAGCAGGAGTTCGGACTGTCCTACCTTTCCATGAAGCAGGGGTCGGCCTCGGTCACCCTGCTGCGGGAGTTCGCCGATTACCTGATCTCCCGGATCGACCTGAGCACCCAGGAGATCACGAAGGTCAAGCAGCGCGCCGACGAGATCCTGAAACTGACCCGGCACAACGAGGTCCGGCTGCTGGATGAACGGCACCGGATCGACGCGAGCCTGTATGAGAAGCTCGGGCACCTCGAGAAGGCCGTCGAGGCCATGGGCCGCATCGAGACCCCCTCGCTCTCGGATCACATGAAGACAGCCGGCTGGCTGCTCCAGATGGAGAAGCCGGCCCTGGCCCTGCCGCGGCTTCTGGCGATGCTCCTGGTGATGGAGCGCCCGCTGCACACGGGCACCGCAGTCCTGGCCGCCCGCTGGCTCCCCGGTGTGGAGGCGGACATGAAGATGCAGCCAGGCACGATCAAGTCAGGCGTCGTTCACCAGCTCGGCCGTGCGCTCTGGAAACTGGACCTGCGCGCTCCGGCAAAGCTGCTGGTCCGCTGGCTGGCACCCCAGACAGACCTGTACGAGCAGCTTGATGTGACCATGTGGCACCTGCTTGCCACCGTCGGTCTCGAGTCGGGCGTCCCGGTGCGCGAGCATTTCGACGCCTATGTGAACCTCGGCGGCAACGATCAGGCGCTGCTGAAGAAGTTGCTGATGTACTACGCCAAGGCCGGCGTAGAGGAAAAGGTGGACTACATCGTCAGCGTGCTCAAGTCGCTGCCGAACCTGGACTATCAGGCGCTGGAGCTCGCCAGGAAATGCGAGAAGCTCGAGGCGCCCGAGTCGGGCATCCGCATCCTCGAGAACCTGGAGCGGCAGACCCGCCATCTCGAGGTGGAACGTCAGGACATCCTGAAGGAACTGATTCGGATGAAGACTGTGGCCAAGAAATGGGAGGGCCTTGGTCTTCTGGTTGTTAAGTATAAAGAAATGGCTGATGAAAAAGAATTTGAGACCTGGACGAAGGAGACCTTCAAGGATCTCGAAGCGCCCGTCCGCGACGGCCTGATCATGGGCGTCGATCCCATCCCCTCCGAAAAGTAACGGAAAAATAAGAGACTACGGAAAAGACTGAAAGAAAGAACGAAAGAGACGGAGACGTCAAGGGGGTTGTTGGTTGAACGCTTTTTCGCGTTCGACTGGCGTTGGGGCATCGGAAATGCAATGATTTTCGTCTTTTCGGTTCCCCCTCTGTCTTTTCCGTAGTCTCTTTACGTGGGTCTATTTGAAGAAGAAAGCGCCGAGGTAGCGCTGTTCATACGGGAACATCTTGTGCAGCTTCTTGTCGATCTGATCCAGGGTGCGGTTGATCTCGAGCTTGAGCGAATCCTGCTTCTCGAGCATGCCGTCCTTCTTCAGGAGGAGGGCGTCGAGGGAGGTCGCGAGCTTGATCACGTTATCGCTGACCTTCAGGATCTGCTTGAGCTTGCCCTTGATGTTGGCGGGCAGCTTTTCCCCGGTCAACACTTGCTGGAACACCGGCTGGGCGAACTGGACCTGGTTGACGTAGTCGGCTCCGCGGTTGCCGCGCGGATACACGCCCAGAACGGCTTCCTGGACATCCACGATCTCGGCGTAGTCGAACGTGTTGAATTCCTTGAGAAGCTGGTTGAACTGAAGTTTCCACTCCTGCCGGGCGGCCAGCAGTTTGCCCTTGGCGGAGACCACGGAGTCGGACCACTCGTTCTCCATGTCGATCAGGGCATTGACCTTCGGAATCATCGGCAGGATGGTTTCCGTCAGGGGCTTCGTTTCCTGGTTGAATTCCAGCGACGCCCTGGCATAGAGAAGGGCGCTGCGATAGGCGTTGATCGAGCGTTTGCGCGGAACTTTGGCCATGGTACCTCCTGTCGCCCAGGGTGAATCTGGGGCAGTGATTGACTATATATCCTAATTTTCCTGCTGAATCAATCGGTTGTTTGAAGTTTTTTTCAAGGATTGACGCACCAAACGCCGAGGTCCCCGTTTCCGAGACTCGGGTCACCCATAAAAGAACCGGTAATTGAACCAGTCATGCAGACAGTTCCCGAAGGGTCTTTGCCCAAACCGAAAATCATGTCGTACCCTGTCGAACCGAACTGACGCACGGACTCCATGGCCCCTGTATCCACACGCAGTTTGAAGAGAAAGGCGTCGTTTCCGCCGGCGCTGGTGTTGCCGGGGAACGTCCCGGAGGTGGAGCCTCCCACAAACAGACTGTTGCCGCCGGCCCAGAGGATCCGGAAGGCCTCGTCGGACCCGGAGGTGCCGAACTGCTGTGTCCAGGTGCGGGTGAGGTTGGACGGGTCGAGCTTGGCCACGAACAGGTCCTTGTTGCCTAAACCCGGCGTGCCCGTGAGGGCCCCCTCGGTCACGCCCGTGACGTAGAGGTGGGTCGTGTCGAAGACGAGGCTGTATCCCTGGTCGACCGCCGTGGTGCCGAACTGTTGGGAGGCCTCCCGCGTGCCGGTGAGGGAACAGCGCACGACAAAAATATCAAACGATCCGGCCGAGGTTCCGTTGCCTGCCAGGGAACCGTTGGTGCTGCCGACGATGAACAGTTTGTTCGAGGTGGCAAACAACTGCATGTCCGTCGCATAGTCCTGGTTCGCGGTGCCGAACATCGTGCCCCACGAATAGGTTCCCGTCGGGGTGAACCGGGAGAGGAAGACGTCGTTTTGTCCCAGGTTGACCAGTTCCATGCCTCCGCTGCTGCCGGAGGGGATGGTACCCTCGGTATAGCCGGTGACGTAGATGTTGCCGGAGCCGTCCCTGGCCAGGGCACGTCCCTCCTCGTTGAAGGCGCTGCCGAACTGCCTGTGCCAGATCAGGGCGCCGTTGGAGGCGTTGAGCTTGATCAGCGCGATGTCGGAGCCGCCCAGGGCCGTCTCGCCCGACAGTTGTCCGGTGACATAGCCGGTGACGTAGACCGCGCCGCTCGGATCCACGAGGATTCCGCGTCCGACGTCGTTGCCGGAGGTGCCCAGTTGGGCGACCCATTGACGGACACCGTCGACGTTCCACTTCACGACGACGATGTCGGAGCCACCGTAGGAGATTGCCCCCATCGTGCCGCTGGTGACGCCCACCGCATACACGTTGCCGCTGGCGTCGATGGCCATGTCCCGGGCGTATTCCGCAGCGTCGGTGCCTTCCAGGCGCGAGGGGTCGCAGGCGTCGGTGTCGAAGAGGCAGGCGTCCGAGCAGGCCAGGGTTCCCCCGAAGAAACCGCGTGCCCGGCAACGGGATCCCGCAAGTTCGGTGGCGTCGCACTCCTCACCGAAGGCGCCCTGGATGACCAGGTCACCGCAGCGCCCCGCGGCGGCGCACGGCCCATGGTCGAACTCGCAGGCGGCGGTGCAGGCAAGGGTCCCGCCGTAGTAGCCCAGCGTCTCGCAGGTGCGGCCCGCCAGCTCGATGCCGTCGCACTCCTCACCCTCGGTGTCCTGGATGGAAGCATCACCGCACCGCCCCGATTCAGCGCACGGTTCGAGGTTCAGCAGGCAATCACCATCGCAGGCGAGGGTCCCGCCGTAGTAACCCAGCGACAGGCAGGTCTGTCCGTCAAGGCTGGCACCGTCGCACTCCTCACCGCGGGACTCCTGGATCGCGTCGTCGCCGCAGAGGCCCTCGAGCAGGCAGGGCGCGAGGTCGAGGGTGCAGGAGGCGGTGCAGGCGAGGTCTCCGCCATAGTAGCCCAGCAGCTCGCAGGTCTGTCCGTCGAGGCTTGCGCCGTCACAGATCTCGCCGCGGTCTTTCTGAAGCACGCCGTCGCCGCAGCGGCCCGTGGTCATGCAGTCTTCGATGTCCAGGGTGCAGTCGCCGTTGCAGGCGAGGGTTCCACCGTAATAACCGATCGAGGCGCAGGTCTGGCCATCGAGGTTTTCACCGTCGCAGGCCTCGGCCAGATCGACCGTGCCGTTGCCGCAGGCCTGCCCGGAGCAGTCGGAGGTGTCGAGGGTGCAGTCGCCGTTGCAGGCCAGCGTGCCGCCGGAGAAGCCGATCGACGTGCAGGTCTGTCCGTCGAGATCGGCCCCGTCGCAGAGTTCGGGGCTCTCGATGGTGCCGTTGCCGCAGTCGGCGACGCCGCCAGAGCACTGGCTGCGGTCGAACCGGCAGGAGTCCGAGCAGGCGAGGGTGCCCGACTCGTAGCCCAGCAGTTCGCAGGTCTGTCCGGTCAGGTCCTCCCCGTCGCAGTCCTCTCCGGTTTCCAGTTGGCCGTTGCCACAGGACGTCTGGGTCGCTTTCAGGCCTGTGGTGTCGAAGTTGCAGTGGGTCAGGAACAGTGTGACCAAAAGAAGAATTGAATAACAGGACATTTTCCGCATGTTTACACCTCAGGAACCGGGTTGCATTTCCATCCGGGGATGACTGCACGCATATAGCAGAAAACGGTTGGCTTGTCCAATCCGGACAGCTGGACGATGCAGCGCCGTCCATGATATAAGTGGCGTTCCCAAGTTCCGGACTCCCTGGAAGACCGTGGGATCCGCATTCCCTGGAGGCGTCATGATCAATGTAGAGAAATTCATCCGTCCCGCAACCGTCGCCGCGGCCGTCTCCCACCTGAAGACGCCGGACAGTCTCATTCTGGCCGGGGGAACCGGCGTGACCCTGTCGCGCGACCCGAACGTGCGGACCGTCATCGACCTGTCCGATCTGCAGGAACTGAAGTCCATCGACCTCACCGACAACCGGATCCGGCTGGGCGCCATGGTGACCATGACGCAACTGCGGCACGCTCCTGGGTTGCCCGCGGCCCTGGTCGCCGCCGCGCGCGCGATCGGCTCCACGCCGCTGCGCAACGTGATCACGGTGGGCGGAGAGCTGGCCCGCGGTGTCTACTGGAATGATCTTCCCGTGGCGTTGCTCGCCATGGATGCGGTCGTGGAGATCGCGTCCGAGGCTGGCGTCGAGAAACTCCCGATCGCCGCGTTCCTGGCCGAGCACCCGAAGAAGACGCTGGCCGGAGGAAAGCTCATCACGGCCGTGGAAATCGAGAGGCGCTTCACCCAAGTCGGGTATGTCAAATTTGCCCGCACCGAGGTGGATTATGCGATCTGCAACCTGGCCTGCGGCCTGCGCGTCGAGGACGGCGTCATCCGCGAGGCCCGCGTGGCCATGGGCGCGATCGTGCCGCTGGCCCGCCGGATCCCTGAAGCCGAACAGTCGCTCGTGGGCGCTGCGCCCGGAGAGGAAGCGTTTGTCCGGGCCGCGAAGGCGTTGGTGGAGGCCGTCGAGCCCCGCCCTGACTTCCGCGTCTCCCGGGAGTACCAGCGCCAACTTCTGGAGAGCCTCACACGGCGCGTGCTGGAGTCGGCCAGTCAATCAGAGCAATAATACAATATATGGAGTGATACAATGATTCCCATTGAACTGGACATCAACGGACAGACGATTGAAATGGAAGTGGTCCCGGATCTGACGCTGCTGGACCTGCTGCGTGCCGTGGGCGTGGTCTCCGTGAAGAAGGGCTGCGGTGAGGGCGACTGCGGTGCCTGCGGTGTGCTCCTCGACGGCGTGTATGTGAAGAGCTGCCTGATCCTGGCCGCCCAGGCCTCCGGCCATAGCGTGGAGACGGTCGAGAGCCTGGGCAACGTGGAGCATCCCCACCCGCTTCAGACGGCCTTCGTGGACGCCGGAGCGGTCCAGTGCGGTTTCTGCATCCCCTCGATGCTGCTGGCCGCCAAGAGCCTTATCGAGGACCATCCGGAACCCACCGTGGAGCAGATCCGCGAGGGGCTCGACGGCAACCTCTGCCGCTGCACCGGGTACGTCAAACAGATCGAAGCCGTGCAGACGGCCGCCGCCGTCATGAAGGAGGAGGACCATGACTAACACGTTCTCGCAAGTCGGAACCAACGTCCGCAAGGTGGACGGGATGGCGCTGGCGACCGGCGGCTCCCTGTTCGTGGCCGATCTGGCGCCTGAAAACGCCCTGTGCGGCATGATCCTCACGTCCCCGCATGCCCATGCCCGAATCGTTCGCATGGACATCTCCAAGGCCGAGGCGCTCGACGGCGTGTTCGCGGTGCTGTACCACGGCAACGTGCCCCGGATCCTGCACACCACCGCCGGTCAGGGCTTTCCGGAGCCCAGCCCGTATGACACGGCTATGTTCGACAACAAGGTACGCTATGTGGGAGACCGCGTGGCGGCAGTGGCGGCCGAGACGCCCGAGATCGCCGCCCGGGCCCTGTCTTTGATCGAGGTGGAGTATGAGATCCTCGAGCCGGTCTTCGATCCTGTGAAGGCCCTGCAGCCCGGCGCCCCGATCATCCATGACGAGCCCGACGCCCACGTGGTCATCCCGGTGCCTTATGACAAGGACCGGAACCTGGCCGCTTTCGTCGAGACGAGCGTGGGTGACGTCGATGGGACGCTGGCCAGGTGTGATATCGTGGTCTCCGGGACCTATACCACGCAGTATGCCCAGCACTGCCCCATCGAGCCCCACATCACCCTGTGCGAGCTCGACCCGTACGGCCGCGTGCGCATCACCTCTTCGACACAGGTGCCCTGGCACGTGCGCCGCATCGTCGCCCAGTGCTGTGAGATTCCGGTGCGCAGGATCCGCGTGGTCAAGCCGCGCATCGGCGGCGGCTTCGGCGCCAAGCAGGAGGTGCTCATCGAGGATGTGTGCACCATGCTGTGCCTGCGCTCGGGCCAGCCGGTGCTGATGGAATACTCCCGCAAGGACGAGTTCGTCTCCTCGCGCACACGCCATCCGTCGGTGTGCACGACCACGCTGGGCTTCTCCAAGGATGGCAAGATCCAGGCCATCCGCATGCACATGGTGCTGAACACCGGGGCGTACGGCTCCCATGCCCTGACCGTGGGCTCCAACTGCGGCTCCAAGGTGCTGCCGATGTACCCGTGCGAGCACATCGAGTTCAAGATGGAGGGTGCCTACACCAACCTGCCCGTGGGCGGAGCCTACCGCGGCTATGGCGCGACGCAGGCGGTGTTCTCTGTGGAGTGCCTGATCGACGAGGTCGCCGCCAAACTCGGCCGCGATCCGCTGGAGCTGCGCGTGCAGAACCACATCCGATCGGGCATGGGAAGCCCGATCTTCAAGGCCCTCGGAGAGGGCACCGAGGGCGTCGAGATGACCATCGGTTCCTGCGGCCTGCCCGAGTGCATCTCCCTGGGTGCCGAGGCCATCGAGTGGAAGAAGCCCCGCACCAGTTCCGGCCGCAAGGCCCGCGGCGTGGGCATGGCGATCCTGATGCAGGGCAGCTCCATCCCGCACGTCGACATGGGTGCGGCGACGATCAAGCTCAACGAGGACGGCTCCTTCAACCTGCTGATGGGGGCCACCGACCTGGGAACCGGCTCGGACACGGTGCTCTCGCAGATCGCGGCCGAGGAGATCGGCGTGGACACTGCGATGATGATCCCGCTGTCCTCGGACACCGACGTGACGCCGTTCGATGTGGGCGCCTACGCCTCGTCCACGACCTACCTCTCCGGTGGCGCCGTGAAGAAGGCCGCGCTGCTGATCCGTCACCAGATCCTCGAGGTCGCAGCCGAGATGCTGCGCTGCGAGCAGGACAAGTTGTCGATCGAGGACGGCCGCATCCTCGGCGGGGCGAAGGTCATCACCATTTCGGATGTGGCGCTGCACAGCCTGTACTCCCACAACCAGAAGCAGATCATGGCCTCGGCCTCGCACATCACCGAGAAAAGCCCGCCGCCTTTTGCGGCGCACTTCGTCGACGTCGAGGTGGATCTGGACACCGGTTTTGTGAAGCTCCTGAAATACGTGTCCGCGGTCGACTGCGGTACCACGATTCATCCGAAGCTCGCCGAGGGCCAGACCGAGGGCGCCACGATGAACGGCATCTCCTTCGCGCTCACGGAGGAATACCTGTTCAACGAGAAGGGTCGCATGCTCAATCCATCCTTCGGACACTACAAGATCTTCACGACCGCCGACATGCCCGAGATGGTGACGATCATGGTGCCGACCTACGAGACGACCGGCCCCTATGGTGCCAAGAGCGTGTCCGAGATCTCGATCAACGGGGCGCTTCCTGCCATCTCCAACGCGATCTTCAACGCCTGTGGCGTGCGCATGATGCATGGTCCGTTCACCCCCGAACGAGTGGCTCGCGCCCTGCGTGAAAAATCCTGATCACCTTGGTGGACTTCATTATTCCAGTGCTCAGGAGGCGCCCCATGAAGCATGTTCTCATCATCCTGATGCTCTTCAGTCTTTCCTGCGAGAAGCCCAAACTCCGCAAGGACAACCCCATCAAGGGTCAGGCTCCCGAGCCGGTTTCCGAGGTGGTCATGACGCCGGTGCCGCCCCCGGCCGAACCGCCCAAACCCATCA
>PHAZ01000305.1 GCA_002841825.1 Deltaproteobacteria bacterium HGW-Deltaproteobacteria-22
TCAGCCCGAACCGCTGACCCTGCAGGCACACGACACCGCCAGCCAGCCCGCGCCGCTGACCCTGCACGCCCACGACACCGTGTGCCAGCCCGAGCCACTGACGCTCCATGCCGGACCCGTGGCCGCCGGCACCGTGAAACCCGGCACCGTGAAACCCGATCCACAGTCGCCAGAGGGTCAGCACGCCGACGCCACCAACACCAACACCAAAACCAAAACCGCCACCGACGCCGCCGGTGGAGAGGCCCCATCCGATTCGGCCGAGCCTCCGCAACTGGATCACCTCAAGGACCTGTTCCATCCCGCGCCCTCGAAGGCAAAGCGGAAAGAACCGGAGTTCCATGACGCGTTCCTGATGATCGGCGTCATCGTCGGCCTGCTGCTGGTGGGCGCCGGCGTGCTGGCCTTCTGGCGCCCGTGGGAGCGCTCCGGCGACCGGCCCAGGCCGGCCGTTGGCCCCGGCCCCGGCAACCCGGGTGGCGGCGATCCGAAGTACGTCTACGACTGCCCCGACCTGCAGCGGCCGACTTCGGGCTTCATCGCGGGCTCCTTCGGGACAATCCGTGAGGACAGCCGGCGCGCCTGGGACGCCGAGTGTCCGGAGGGCTCGAAGTGCCGCCTCCAGAGCAGCCCGGTGGTCGTGCGCGACACCGTGCTCTTCGGCAGCTATCAGAACAGGGTGTTCGCCGTGGACGCCGGGACCCTCACCAGGAAATGGAGCGCCGAGGTCGAAGGCGAGGTCTCCGCCTCCCCCCTGGCCTGGGACGACGTCGTCGTCGTGGCCTCCAAGGACAAGCGAATCCGCGTGTTTGCCACCACCGACGGCACCCGGCTCGCCGAGTACGACAAGGCGGCCGAGTACTTCACCGCCGGGCCGTTCTTCTCCGTGGATTCGGTCTGGATCCCCGGCTGGGACCACTCCTTCCACCGCCTCGAGCGCCAGGGGGCGACCCGCTTCCTGTACACACCCAAAAAAGTTGGCGTGCGCGGCATGATCTATCACGATCCGACGGTCCTCAACGACCGGTGGTACTTCGCAGGGACCCGCATCCTCACCCGCAGGGACACCCAGTACAACTTCTACATGCCCGTCGACGGACGCACGCTGCGAACCGGCGACGCCGATAAAATCACCTTCTGCGTGCTGGCCGGGGATCCTGCGCAGATCACCGACAGGCGGGTGCTGGCCAACTGCGAGGCGCCCAACATCCTCGTCGACGAGATGCCCACGCTGCGGGCCTGGCCCCCGCTGGTGTCCGGCGGGCAGGTCTGGTACTTCCTGTACTCAGAGACCAACCGGGACGGCATGGTGGTGCTCTGCGACCACGAAAAGTCCGTCTGCCGAAGGGTGATGCGCACGGGCCTGTCCGGAGCCCCGGCCGCCGGGATCGTCGCCGGCAAGGGGCGAGGCTTCTTCGCCACCCTCAACGAAGGTGCGTGCCACCTGTGCGCCTTCCAGCTCGACCAGACGCCTGCCGTGGACGCCCAGGACGTGACCTGCCTCTGGAAGAGCGAGGAGCTGCCCGGCTGTCCCGGCGACCTGCGCCTGATCGGCGACCGGCTGGTGTTCGGCACGGACAAGGCGAAGCTGGTGGTCGTGGACGCCGCCTCGGGTGCGATCCTGCAGAAGCTCAAGGTCGGCGGCGCGGTCTCTGCCGCCCCCGCCTACTGCAACGGCCGGCTCTTCGTCCCCACCGAGTCCAACACGCTCGAAGCCTGGGACACGAAGTGAGATTCGCCTGATCGTCTCGTTTACTGAGGACCGTGCCCGCTCCTGGCATCTCTGGAGGTCCCCTGATGAAACTGGCCCACGACCCGCGGTTGCCGGCCGCCATAATTGTCCTGCTGTTGGTCTTTCTGCTCCCTCCGCCCCTGGCGACGGGTGCCCCCCCGCCGGCGCCGGCGCCTCCACCCGCGCTGCCATCTCCGGCGCCCTCTCCGCCACCCGCGCCCATCGTCGTCGCCGACTTCACTGCCACGCCCCTGTTGCCGGCGCGCCACGAGTCGCTGGACATCCTCGGACCTGGCCTGCTGGCCACCTGCGCCCCCCAGAGCCACAAATATTTCGCGCGCTGCCAGGCGGCCCACGACGTGCAATTGAAGGATCTGTCGGGACGCCCTGTGGGACCGGCCCTGACCATCAAGCTCGGGGACCGGACCGAAAAGTTCATCCTCCTCTCCACCGTGGCAGACCCGGCCCGACCCGATCTGACCGTGAAGTGGGGGTTGATCACAACTGACGGACTATTCCTCGTAAAACCGACCTGGGACCGGCTCCAGTTCCTCGGACCGGGTGTCTTCGCCTATCGTGTGGACACCAAGTGCCCGGCGGCCAAACCCGGAACCAAACAGCCGGCCTCCTGCCCGAAGTCCGGCATCTTCAACCTGAACCAGAAACGCACGTACCCGGCCGACTTCGAGTCGATCCAGCCCGACAACGCCGCCCCCTACGCGGTCCGGAAGACAGGGGGCAAGCACGGCTACATCGATGACCATGGCCGCATGATCGTGCCGTTCCTGTACGACTCGGCCGCGCGGTGCTCCGACGGCTTGTGCCGTGCCACGCTGGGCCGCGACACCGTCTACTTCGACACCACCGGCAAGAAGATGCTGACCGTCGCGATGAACGCGGACGTCTTCTCGGAGGGCATGGCGATCGTGCAGGCACCGGGTTTCAAATTCGGCTTCATCGACCGCACCGGCAAACTGGCGATCCCGGCGATCTATCAGGCCGCCGAGGACTTCCATGGGGGGTTCGCCGCCGTCCAGCGGGCCGGCAAATGGGGCTACATCGACCGCACCGGGAAGACCGTCGTGCCATTCAAGTGGACCGAGGCCGGGGACTTCTCCGACGGCTTCGCCAGGGTCACCCTGGAGACCTTCGGCACCAAGGGCCAGACCCTCTCCACGGACACCGCCATCCTCAACGCCCACGGCAAGACCCTCTGGCGCGTGGCCGGACGATTCAATTACTATCTCGACAGCGGTTTTCCGGTGGTCAGCGACCCCGAGAAGGAACGCTACGGCGTCGTGGATCCTCAGTCGGGACACCTCGTGGTCCCCATGAAACACAAGTACGTTTCGGTCAGCGGACAGGGCCTGATCGTCATCGGAGACGACGCGTCCAGGGTCGCCCTGCTGGACCGCAAGGGCGCCGTGATCCTGCCCATCGCGGACCGGACCGTCGAATTCAACGTCGCGGGAGTGCTCGTCTCCACCGGCGGGGCCAAGCCCTCGGCCCGGCTGTACGACGCGACCGGCCGCAAGGCGATCACCACCACCACCTACGACGAACTGGGCGGCTGGTGGACCAGCGTGCCGCACCTGGGCACCTTCCGCCGGGGCGCCACCGGCGGACTGATGGACGCCAGGGGCCGCGAGACCTGCACCGTTCCCGGCGCCTCCGACGGCGCCTTCGTCACCAACGCCACGCCCGTGCTCGTGCATCGCTACTACAAACGCTGGTCCACCGGCGCGTTCACCCACCATTTCGCCTCCGACGGCCTGGTCAAGTTCAAGGTCAACGGGAAATGGGGCCTCTACGACTTTCACTGCCGCGTGGTCTCGGCCCCGTCCTGGGAGGACATCGGCCTGATGCGCGAATGGATGGTGCCGGTGAAGTCCGCGGGGAAATGGGGCCTGCTGAAGATCACCGCGAGGCCGCCTGCCCTAGATCGTGTTCATTAAATATCCATTGACAAATATTCACAACTTCCCTAGTCTGCCTCCAAATGGACCATTTGTTTCCGTTATTTATTGCGTTCAGTCTTTCTCTCCTGAATGCGGCTCGGTCGGCAGCGGTGGTACCTACGCCAGCACGAGAGGATCCGAACCTGTGTCTGCATATGCCCAAGCCCGTGCAATGCATCCAGGACCAAAAAAAACGCAGACAAGACGGCCTGGTTCGTCACAGGAGAAAGGGTAAAATTGACTCGTTAGGATTCGAGATCGGGACCGGTGCCAACCTGGGCATCAACCAGGACACGGCTGGAGACGAGTTTCACTGGTACTACGGTGCCGGAAAGTTCACCTTCTCGCTGCGCCTGGTCTGGTCGACCGGCCGGCACTTCGGAGGACTCGGATTTGAGATCCATACACTTCACAAGGGATTGACGGATGGTTCACCAGAGAATAAGCG
>PHAZ01000306.1 GCA_002841825.1 Deltaproteobacteria bacterium HGW-Deltaproteobacteria-22
GTGGGTTTGTGTCCGTGGTAGTTCGACAGGTCCACCACCTGCGAGAGCAGGTCCCGCGGCTCGCAGGCGTTGAACGGGCGGCAGGGCTTGCGGTAGTGCTCCTCGATGAGGTACTCGACCATGTCCGGATCCCACGGGATCTGGCGCTTGAGGCACTCCTTGCGGAAGATCTCGGAGAACACGCCCTCGTCGGGGCGCCCCACCTCGAGCTTGTAGCCCACGCGGCGCAGGAAGGCCTCGTCGACGAGCTCGCGGGGCTCGAGGTTGGTCGAGAACACCACGAACACGTCAAAGGGCACCTGAAGCTTCTTGCCGGTGTGCATCGACAGGTAGTCCACCTCGCTCTCCAGCGGGACGATCCACCGGTTGAGCAGCTCCCGGGGCGAGATGCGCTGGCGCCCGAAGTCGTCGATGAGCAGCATCCCGTTGTTGGCCTTCATCTGGATCGGCGCCTCGTAATAGCGCACGGACTCGCTGTAGCGCAGCTTGAGATCGTCCATCTCCAGCTCGCCGCCCACCACGACCATGGGCCGGCGGCAGGCCACCCAGCGCACGTCGAGCTGGTTGGGCTCCATCGACGGCGCGATGCGCTCGGGCAGGCTCTCGACGTGGAGGTTCTCGTCGTAGACCTTGATGACGAAGTCGTCGATGAGCACCGCGTGGGGGATGAAGATGTCGCCGCCGAAGCACGCGGTCATGCGCGCGCACACGGCGGTCTTGCCGTTGCCCGGCGGGCCGTGCAGGAACATGGCCTTGCCGCTGTTCATGGCCGGGCCGATGGCGTCGAACACGGCGGGCTTGAGCACCAGGTCGTGGAAGTGTGGCTCGAGGTCGTCCTTGCGGAACGCGTTGCCGCGGATCGTCTGCAGCCCCACGGCCTGCTGGTAGTACTTGTAGGGCACCGGCGCGGGGCCGAAGTAGCGGTCGCGCTCGAGGATGTTGGCGACGAACTCGTGGCCGGCCTGGGTCAGGCGGAACACCATGGAGCTGCGGCCCAGCCCCATGCCCGAGCTGCCCGTGATCTCGACGAGCTTGTTCTTGCGCAGGCGCTCCATGATCTCCTCGATGATGGTCGCGGGCAGGCACACGCGCCCCACCAGGTCCGTGCCGCGCAGGGCGCCGCCCTGGAACAGGTGCTTGAGGCACAACTCCTCGATGAAGCCGTGGGAGAGCCCGGTGGCCGCCACGGAGGTGGGCATCTGGGGCAGGAACGATGGCTCCGAGGGCTGGCGCGGCCGCGTCACCGGGATCAACTGACTGATCTGGATCTTCGGCTGCAGCTCCACGGGCACGTCCGTCTCGAGGTCGTGCAGCTCGATGATCTCGGCGCTGAGTTCCTCGGGCTCGGACAGCACCATGCCCACCAGGGTCTGCTTGAGCTCGGACTTCTCGTTCTTGGGATCGGGGCCGCCCACGGCCTGTCCTCGTACCGTCTCGCGAATGTTGTCCATGTTTCGTCCCTCCCCCGGCGACGGGCGCGGTCGCCTCCGGCGTGTGCACGGTCGCCTCCGGCGTGAACCTGCATCTTATAGAACGCGGCGGTCGTTGTCATCCCCGCAACCGGCTTCACCCGCAAAAACGCACCCGTGCCCGTCGGACGAGGGTCTTTGGGCCGCCCGTGGCTTTGCCGGGGCACGGACCGGGCTGCTCGTCTTTGTCCTCCAGTTGGCCGCCAACGCCCTCTGGACCTGGTTGTTCTTCGTCTGGCGCCAGGGCGGCGCTGTGATGGCCCGTGACAGGTCACGCCCAGTTGGCAATCAGGGGACGCGGCGCAGCACCACCGGGGGACTGTGGTAGCGGTTGGAACTGAAGAAACGGCTGGGTTGGGCGGGATAAGGCGCCTCGAGGTGACCCAGACCGTCTCCTGCGTCGATGACGTCGTTGCCATTGGCGTCATACCAGGCCGCGAGGCAGAACTCCGGCACCGTCGGAATGGCGTTCTGCGTAAACAAAAACCCATCCTTGACCGCAGAGATGGACCCCGCGGCTTCTTGCGGCCTCATGTCCGGGTAGGATGGACATTTTCCATCACCGGGGAGCGCCAGGTGGGCGCTGAAACTGGATGCGCGCAGCACCCGCACATGCAGGTGGTCTCTCGAAAAGGAGACGTGCCCGGGCAGCCGAAGCCGCGTCAGGACCGTCGTGTGGGCCTCGCAGCCCATGGCCGCGGGCATCATGATGAATAAACCGATGAGCAGTGGCAGTCGCTGAATCATTGGGGTTCCTCCTCGACAATTGTTTGCAACGTAAGACACGTTCACCGACAGGCTCAGGGAGCCTACTCCAGTTCGTCGTATTTGAGGTTCCTGCCCCGGGACTTCTCCACCGGGTACTTGAGATCGTTCTTGGCCATCTTGTGCCGCATGGCCGTGGGCAGGTCGATGGCGTTCATCTGGGCAAAGCGCAGGACAAAGAAAAGCACGTCAGCCAGCTCGTCGGAGATGCGCTCCCGCCCCTGAGGGGATTCGAACAACTGCTTCAACTGCTCCGGAGACTTGAAGCGGAACAGTTGCAGCAGCTCGGCGGCCTCCGTGACGATGCCGACGGCCAGCTGGTCGGGCGCGTGGAACTGGTCCCAGTCGCGCTGCTCGCAGAACTCACGGGTCATGGCGATCAGGTCGTTGAGCGTGTCTTGTCGGGATTCCATCGGTGCGTTCCCCTCTTCGCACCGTTCATAGCACCTTTGGCGCTTCATGGGAACGTCGACGACGGACGGGACGAGGCCGGCGCGGGAGAAAATCGAATCGCACGGGACCGCTCTGGGTCGATACCTTCTCGAGGGGCCTGCCAAGAAACCCGGCCAGGCGGAGCGCGTCGCCGCGGAGCGGCTCCGGGAGCCTGGCGCCGACCACGAACACCCGGGAGTCGTCCTTCATCACGAGGTTCAGTTCGAAGCATTTCTGGCAGCACGGCGAATCCACGACATGCAGGAGTTGGACGACCTGGATGTCCTCGAGGCGCGCGAGCAGGTCCCCCTTTTCCGTTTCGGCATGGGTGCCCTGCCCCTTCGGGGTCAGGAGTCGACAGGTCTTCGTACCTAGGTCAAAGGAGACCCGCGTCCGGTTGGCCCTGAACCGGATGACGCCGCGGCTGATGACCAGGCCAAGCAGGAAAAGACCGGGGAGGCTTCGGTAGAAGAGGCCGGGGGGAAACCCCGCCGAGTAAAGTATCCAACCGATGTACGCGACCAGGATGGATCCCGACAGGATCAGGAGCCAGGCCATCGTGTCGTGGTTTTCTTTCGGGGTGAAGACCCACCGGGTCGGGCTCTCCTCAATGAGTTTGAACTTCGGAAAATAGGCGCTCGGCCCCACCAGGTACGTCCATTCTGTTTTCATCGCCCCTTCGACGGCGGAGACGGCGGCGTCTTCTGCGGGGTCGGAAAGGGAAACCGGTCCGGGTGTAATGTCCGTCATCGTGGCATCTCCTGGGCTGCGGACAGTGTACAGAAGTGAAGCAGGGTGTCAATCCAGGGCAGTCGAGTTCTAACTCAATTTATTCGATGAATGGTCCACTCCCCCCGAAATCGAAATCGAAATCGAAATCGGTCCAGAAATCTGGATGCCTTTTCGTCACAAAAGATTGGACGTTTGCAATACAGCCGTCGAGTCTATTCGCTGGCTTCATTAGTACCGATGACATCGAAAAACTGTTGATTTACGAGGAAATTGAATCGATTTCGATTTCGATTTCGACTTGGCACTTTGCCCCCCGAAGTTTCCAGGCGGATACGACGTGGATCCTCTTGTCCAGAAAAATGAGAACTCGATCGCCCTGGGTGTCAATCGGAACGGATTTGACATCCCTGACGTTTGCATGGATACTCCCAGCTGGAGTTTCGTGCGCCGAAGCTGCCGGTTGAAAATGACATTTCAACAGAAAGGGCACAGGGATCATCATGGAAAAGAAATCGATCATCGCGATGGCCATCCTCGGAGGCCTGCTGGCCATGGGCATGTCCGGGGCGGCGTTCATCCTGGGCACCCAGGCCCGCAAGGCCGTGTCGAGCAAGCCCCAGGCCACCCAGATCACGGTCAAGGGCCTGGCGGTCAAGCAGGTCAAGGCCGACAGCGTCGAGTGGACGCTCAACATCTCGGTCGTGGAGCCCACCTTCGGCGCGGCGCTGA
>PHAZ01000006.1:0-54590 GCA_002841825.1 Deltaproteobacteria bacterium HGW-Deltaproteobacteria-22
CCTGAGCCCGCGCCTGAGCCGGTGGTTGCCGAAGAGGCCGCCCCTGAGCCCGCGCCGGAACCGGTGGTTGCCGAAGAGGCCGCGCCTGAAGCCGCGCCGGAACCGGTGGATTCCGTCCCGGAGCCGGTTTCCGAGGAAGGCGAGCGCACCATCCCGATCGATCCTGGCGCCACGATGCTGGATCTGGCCGCCGTTTCCGACGCCATGCCCGTTGAGGACACCGCCGCCCACGAGGGTTCCTCCGACGGCAGCGGTGAAGAGGGTTCTTCGGCCGAGGATGATGGATCCTCCTCCGGTGACGAGGAAGGCGGAGACAAGAAGAAGCGCCGCCGTCGCACGAAGAAGAAATGAGACCGCGGGCGATTGATGACCCTTCTTCCTGGCATCGTCTTTCCCTCCAGTCCGGTGCCGTCCGAAGCCCTGGCCGACGGGCTGCGTTTTCTGCCCCGACATAAACTGTTCTCCCCCGAACCTGATCAATGGCCCTTCCTGGCCGGCTCTGATGCGGATCGGACCCGGCTCTTATGCGAGGCCCTGCGAGATCCCGAGGTGGATCTCCTCATCGCTGCGCGTGGCGGGCATGGGGCGCTGCGCCTGGATCGGGACCGCATCCTCGGGACCCTGAAGGAGCACCCCAAGCCCATCATCGGCTTCTCCGATGTGACGGCCCTGCATTTTCTCTGGCAGGTCGCGGGCGTGCCCTCGGTGGCGGGTCCGAACGTGACCCAGCTTCCCTTGCTGCCCGCCGACCAGACAGACCGTGTGCTGCACCTGCTTTCAACCGGGGAGCTCGGGCCGCTGGGCGTCCCGCTGACAGCCCACAGGGATGCGCAGGGACAGACCGTTGCCGGTCCGCTGGCAGGGGGAAACCTGGCTGTGATCGCCTCGGCGGCGGGTACGCCATGGGCGCCCTCGTTCTCCGGCCGGATCGTGTTCCTGGAGGAGGTGCACGAGGCCCCGTACCGGATCGATCGCATGCTCTGGCAGATCCTGCACGCCACGGACCTGACGCGGGCAGCCGCGATTGTGTTCGGCGAGTTCACCGAATGTCCGGGGTTCAGGATGGACCTGCTGCTGGCCACCTGCGGGCAGTTCGCGCCCGGGGTGCCCCTGTTTTCCGGCTTCCCCTCCGGGCACGGCGCGACCAACGTCGCCTTCGTCTCCGGGGCGGTGGCCCGCATCGACGGCCGAACCGCCACGCTGACCCAGCCCGGGGTCCGTTTTTCAGCAACATCATGAAGCTCATCGTCTCCCTGCTCGATCAGCAACTGGCCTATCATTTGCCCCATCTGGGCGGCGAGCCGGTGAGGGTTTCCTACCCAGGGGAGCGCATCGCGACCCTGTGCGGCGAGATCCGCAACGTCACCTTCCGCATGGTGCACTCGGATCTGGGACTGGAGAGCGGCTATGGCCAGCTCGAGGCGCTCTCACGCGCCCTGTCCGGACTGATCCTGCCCACCGAAATCGCAGGGCATCTGAGGCGGGCCGACGGTTTCCTGACGCTTCAGATCGAGCCCCGGTTGCAGCACATACCCTGGGAATGGCTGCACGACGGCGAGGACTTCTGGTGTCGCCGTTTCTCGATCGGGCGGGTCCACCGCCAGGGCGCCGCGGCCCTCCTGCGCGAGCCTGCCAGGCCTGTGAAGATGCTCGTGGTGGTGTCCGATCCGGACCGCGATCTGCCCGGTGCGCTGCCCGAGGCACGCAAGCTCGTCCGGGCCCTGGATCATGAGCAGGCCTACGTCGCGCGGCTCATGGTCAATCCTACGATTGAAGAATTGATCAAGAATTTCAATCAATATTCCGTGGTGCACTATGTCGGCCACATGAAGTCCGTCCCCGGGGAGGACGGTCCGCTGCCGGCCTGGCAGTTGAAGAACGGCACCTTCGGCGTTCCCGAGATGGCCGCCTGCTTCTTCGGCGGCTGCCGCGTGCGGCTGGTGTACTCCAACGCCTGTCCTGGGCTCGCGACGGATCCGGGCGCCGCTGCCACCTGGCCACGGGCGCTTTCGCAGGCCGGCGTCCAGGCTGTGATCTCCACGCTGATGGACGTGCCGGACCGCTCCGCCGCGGAGATGACGGCGGGCTTCTACGAGGATCTGGCCTCGGGAAAGAGCCTCGGGGAGGTGCTGTCCCTGGCGCGGGAGCGTGCGCGCACCCGGCTCGGGAAGCTCGACATCACGTGGATGCTGCACATGCTGCACGGTGATCCGGATCAGGTCCTGCTGCCCGTCAAGTCCACGCTGGAGAACGGGGCGCGGCTTCGGGTCTCGGGTCCTGTGCCCTACAAGGCGCCGCTGACCCCCCAGCCCCCGGCCAGGAACACCTGGCGCCGGTTCGAACTGGGGCTGTTCGGCGCGCTGCTTCTGCTCACCGCGGGCCTGCTGGCCCGTCCACTCTGGGAGCGTTCGACGGAGTGGAAGCCGCTGCCGATGCCGGTGGAGCTGGAGCCGTTCTCGGGACGGATCCTGTTCTCCGGTTTCGAGGGAGCCGATCCGGCCTTCGCCACGGAGACCCTCGAGGCCGAGCAGTGTTTCATCCGGACCCTGACCACCCTGCCGGGAGTCCGGCTGCAGGACGGGCGGGAACGTCCGGCCATGCTCACCACGCCGTTCATGGAAATCAGCGGGCGGGTGGTCATGGGCTCCTCCGGGGAGGGCAAGCTCCTGCTGATGGTCAAGCGCACCTCGGATCGCATCGTGCTCTATGCCGATGATTTTCCCCTGCCGATGGCCGACGAGACCCCGTGCGTCCGGCTCCAGGACTGGATTCGCCGCAAATACGATCTGTAGGAGCCCGTCGGGAAAGACCTCGGTCGGATTTTCCCGACAGGATCCTGGCGAAAACCCCACCGAAAAGCCTTGCATTTTGTCCGGAAAGTTCTAAGTTCGCGTCGCGCGGGAGAGGCGGGCTTCCTTCGAGGTTCACCGTTGCCGCCGCGAAGATCCGGCTGCCCCCATGCATGAATGGAATCACCCCTTTCAGTTCCTGCCCGTCGCCGATTCCACCAGCGCGATTCTCAAGGCTTTCGTGCAGAAGGATCAGTTCATCCCGGGCGCCGTCGCCGCGCGTGAGCAGACCGCCGGGCGCGGGCGCGGGGACAACGTATGGCAGTCCCCTCCGGGGGGCCTGTACCTCTCGGTGGCGCTGCCGGTCCCGGACGCCGCGCTGCTTCCGCTGATCGGCCCGGGCATCGCCTGCGACGTGGCCCGGTGGCTCAACGAGCGCTTCGCGGTGGAGGCGCGGATCAAGTGGCCCAACGACTGGCTCGTCGCGGACCGTAAGCTCGGCGGGCTGCTCATGGAGCTGGTGCGCTCCCCGCAGGGCAGTCTGGTGGTGGTGGCCGGCATCGGGCTCAACGTGTTCCACGCGCCCACGCTGCCCGGTCGGCGCGCGTTTCTGCCCACGGCGCTCCACGAATGGGCCGACCTGACGGGCCAGGACCTGGTCCTGCTGGCGCGGGAGCTGGCCGGGATCGTGGGGCAGAGCGCCTCCGTCCACGCCTCGATGGAGCCGCGGCTCCGAGCGTTTCTCGTCGGGCACAGCGCCACGCTGGGACGTGAGGTGACCGTGGATCTCCCTGGCGGGGAGCGCGTCACCGGCGTCGCCGAGGGCTTCGCGCCCGATTTTTCCCTGTTGGTGAAGACCGCCGATCGCATCGTGCGCGTTGCGGCGGGAGACTGTTTTCATGAACCGGTACCCGGTTAAGGAGGTTGCACGGTGACACAGGCATTGACGACCACAGCTTTGGGAATGACCATCGTATTTCTCGTGCTCGCGCTGATCTACGGCAGCATCGTGATCCTGGGCCTCTTTGAGCCCAAGGCGTCGGTGGCCGCCGCGACGATCCCTCCCTTCTCCACCGCGCCTGCCGGAGGCCCTGCCGCCGTGACGCCCGAAGAGGAGGCGGCCATCCACGCGGCCATCGCCCACCACACCGGCCGCGCCCCCGAAACGTTTCAAACCCGGATTTCCCCGGTTAAAAAGGAGTCCTAAACCATGGTGAAAATTACCGAGACCATCCTGCGGGACGCCCATCAGTCCCTCATCGCCACGCGCCTGCGCATCGAAGACATGATTCCGGCCCTCGAGCTGCTGGATTCCATGGGCTATCACTCCCTGGAAGTGTGGGGCGGCGCGACGTTCGATTCCTGCATGCGTTTTCTGGCCGAGGATCCCTGGGAACGGCTGCGGACCATCCGCAAGGCCGTGAAGAAGACCAAACTGCAGATGCTCCTGCGGGGTCAGAACCTCGTGGGCTACCGTCACTACGCCGATGACGTGGTGGACCGCTTCGTCGAGCTCGCCGCCAAGAACGGCATCGACATCTTCCGCATCTTCGACGCGCTCAACGACGTCCGCAACATGGAGCAGGCCATCCGCGCCGCCGTGAAGACGGGCAAGCACGTGCAGGGCACCATCTCCTACACCCTGTCGCCGGTGCACACCGAGGATCTGTTCGTGACCTTCGCCAAGGAGCTCAAGGGCCTGGGCTGTCACTCGATCTGCATCAAGGACATGGCCGGCCTCCTCGATCCGGCCGCCTGCACCAGCCTGGTGTCGCGCCTGAAGAAGGAAGTCGCGCTCCCCGTGCAGGTGCACACGCACTGCACGTCGGGCCTGGCCCAGATGACCTACTTCGCCGCGGCCGAGGCCGGCGCCGACGTCGTGGACTGCGCCCTGTCGCCGTTTTCGGGGGGCACCTCCCAGCCGCCCACCGAGAGCGTCGTGTTCGGCTTCGCCAAGACCCCGTACGACACGGGCATGGATCCGACCGCCTTCAAGCCCCTGACTGCCGTCTTCAAGGAAGTGCGCAAGAAGTACGACTCCATGGTCTCCCCGATCTCCGAGCGCGTGGACGTGGACGTGCTGATCTACCAGATCCCCGGCGGCATGCTCTCGAACCTGGTCAGCCAGCTCGAGAAGCAGAAGAAGCTCGACCGCTACGAGGACGTGCTCCTCGAGGTGCCCCGCGTGCGCACCGACATGGGCTATCCGCCGCTGGTCACCCCCACGAGCCAGATCGTCGGCACCCAGGCGGTCATGAACGTCATCGCCGGCGAGCGTTACAAGATGATCACCAAGGAGACCAAGGAATACGTCCGCGGCATGTACGGCCGCACCCCGGCCCCGATCTCCCCGGAGATCCGCAAACTGATCACGGGCGACGAGCCCATGGTCGACGGCCGCCCGGGCGATCACCTCAAGCCGGAGCTGCCCGAGATCAAGGAAAAGTACAAGGACCTGATCAAGAAGGAGGAGGACGTGATCTCCCTGGCGCTGTATCCCGAGGTTGCGGCCAAGCTGCTGTCGGGCAAGGCCGAGGCCGAGCCCATGCCCTCGGTCGCCGCCCCTGCCGCGGCAGCCGCGGCCCCGGCCGCTGCTCCTGCCGCCGCCGCCCCTGCCATGACCGGCCCCGGCCGGTACCAGGTGCAGGTCAACGGCAAGGTCTTCACCGTGGACGTGGCCCCGGTCACGGCGGGCTCGGCGCTCCCGATGCCGGTGGCGGTCTCGGCCGCCCCGGCTCCGGTCGCCGCCGCGCCGTCCGCTGGCGCGCGGGCATTGCCCAGCCCGCTGCAGGGCACGGTCTTCAAGATCCTGGTCAAGGTCGGCGACCGCGTGGAGACCAACTCCCCGGTCCTGATCCTGGAAGCCATGAAGATGGAGAACGAGATCACGGCGCCGTTTGGCGGCGTGGTGAGTCAGATTCTGGTCAAGGAGGGACAGGGCGTCGACGCCGATGCGCCCCTGATAGTGCTCGAATAGGAGGTCTTCCATGTCCGGTGTAGAAAATGTCATCCAGTCCATGGGCTTCATGAACCTCACCTGGGGTCATGTGGCCATGCTTGGCATCGCCATGATCCTCCTCTACCTGGCCATCGTGCGCCAGTTCGAGCCGCTTTTGCTGATCCCGATCGCCATGGGCGTCATCCTCGCCAACGTGCCCATCGCCGACGTCATGGCCCATCCCGACCTGACCAAGCCCTTCGTTCCGGCGGACCTGAGCTCCTGGGGCGTGGTGTACGTGGTGTACTTCTGGGGCATCAAGTCCGGGTTGTTTCCGCTGCTCATCTTCATGGGCGTGGGCGCCATGACCGACTTCGGGCCCCTGATCTCCAACCCCAAGACGATCTTCCTGGGCGCGGCCGCCCAGTTCGGCATCTTCGGCACCCTCATCGGCGCGGTGGCCTTGGGCTTCCCCATGCATGAGGCGGCCAGCATCGGCATCATCGGCGGCGCCGACGGTCCGACGGCGATCTTCACCACCACCAAGCTGGCCCCGCACCTGCTGGGCCCCATCGCGGTGGCGGCCTACAGTTACATGGCCCTGGTGCCCATCATCCAGCCCCCGATCATGCGGCTGCTGACCACGAAGAAGGAACGCGCGATTCGCATGGAGCAGATGCGCCCGGTGAGCAAGCGGGCCAAGATCATCTTCCCGATCATGGTCACCCTGGTGACCATCGTCCTGATCCCGGACGCGGCCCCCCTGGTGGGCATGCTCATGTTCGGCAACCTGGTCAAGGAGGCCGGCGTCGTGGACCGCCTGTCCAAGACCGCGGCCAACGAGATGATCAACATCGTGACGATCCTGCTGGGCCTGTGCGTGGGCGCCACCATGGACGCCAACACGTTCATCAACGTCAAGACGATCAAGATCGTCGTGCTGGGCCTCATCGCCTTCTCGGTGGGCACCGCCACGGGCCTGCTCTTCGCCAAGCTCATGAACTGGTGGTCCGGCGGCAAAGTCAACCCGCTGATCGGCTCGGCCGGCGTCTCCGCGGTGCCCATGGCGGCCCGCGTGTCCCAGAAGGTCGGCCGTGAGACCGATCCGAACAACTACCTGCTCATGCACGCCATGGGCCCCAACGTGGCCGGCGTCCTGGGCTCGGCCATCGCCGCGGGCGTGCTCATCGCCGTGGTGGGCGGCGGCTGATCGCACCATGCGCCTGATCCTTGCGAGTCAGTCCCGCTACAAGAAAGAGTCCCTCCAGCGGCTGGGAATCCCCTTCGACTGCGAGGACCCCGCCATCGACGAGAGCTCGCTGCCGGGCGAGGCCCCCGAGGAGCTCGTGCTGCGGCTGTGCGTCGGGAAGGCCGCGACGGTCAGCGCCCGGTGTCCCGGCGCGCTGGTGATCGCCGCGGACCAGGTCGCCGAGCTCGACGGGGAGATCCTGACCAAGCCCGGCACCCCCGAGGGCGCCCGCGCCCAGCTTCGGCGCATGGCCGGCCGCACCCACCGTCTGCTCACCGCCGTGGCGGTCACCGACGGCGTACGCACCGGGCGCCGCCTCGAGATCCACGTGATGACCATGCGTCCCCTCTCCGACGAGGCCATCGCCCGCTACGTGGCGCGCGACAACCCCGTGGACTGCGCCGGCGCCTACAAGATCGAGCGGGCCGGCATCGCCCTGTTCGCCTCGGTGGTGGGCGCCGATCCCCAGGCCATCGTGGGCCTGCCCCTGATGACCCTGGTGGATCTGCTCGGTCGCTTCGGCGTCGAGGTGCCGTGAATTCCCCCTGAACCCGGAGGTCCCCATGTGGACGGTCGCCCTGCTCGTCGCCTCCAACGTGTTCATGACGTTCGCCTGGTACGGTCACCTGAAGTACAAGAGCTCCCCGCTGATGCTGGTGATCCTGGCCTCCTGGGGCATCGCGTTCTTCGAGTACTGCCTGCAGGTGCCGGCCAACCGCATGGGCCACGGCCAGTTCAGCGCCGCCGAGCTCAAGACCATGCAGGAGGTCATCACCCTGATCGTCTTCTCGGTCTTCTCGGTGACCTATCTCAGGGAGGGCCTGCGCTGGAACCACCTGGTGGGCTTTGGCCTGATCATCCTCGCGGTCTTCTTCGTCTTCAAGAAGTGGTGATGCGTCATTCACCCCGGCAAAGTGCGTGAAGGAAAGACAGGGGACAAGAGACTACGGAAAAGACGAATAAGAAGAGGCCACGGAAAAGACGAATAAGAAGAGGCCACGGAAAAGACGAATGAGCGGATCCGCGCCTTGCGCGGGAAGAATCTTGGTGGTGGTGACGCATGCCTTTGTCGCTGTTGCCCCGTTAACCCACCCCAGTAATTTTCCGTAAACAACTACTTGACACGGACCTTTCCGTCTTTTTTGTGGTCTGCCTTGTCTTTTCTTCTTCTTCTTACTTCTCAGGCAGGGCGTCCAGATACGACCAGCGCTCGTAGGCGGCCTCGATCTCGGCGTCCAGGGCGTGCATGCGGTCGGTCATCTTCGCGGCCTCGGCGGCGCGCTCGCGATAGAACTCCGGGTTCGACAGGGTGGCCACGAGGGTGTCCTTCTCGGCCTCCAGGGCGGCGATGCGCGCCTCGATGCCGGCGAGCTCCCGGGTCTCGGCGAAGGTGCGCTTGCGGGGTTTTTCCTTGGGCGGCGCGCTCTCGCGGGGTTTTTCCCGGGGCTCCTTCTTCGGCTCGGCCTTGACCGGCGGCGGGGGCAGATCCGACCAGCCGCCGACGAACTCCTCGACGAGGCCGTCGCCGGCGAAGCGCCAGCAGGAGGTGACCACGTTGTCCAGGAAGCGGCGGTCGTGGGAGACGATGAGCACGGTGCCCGGGTACTCCGAGAGCAGGTCCTCGAGCAATTCGAGGGTGTCCATGTCCAGGTCGTTGGTGGGCTCGTCCATGATCAGGACGTTGGACGGCCGCGCGAAGAGGCGCGCCAGCAGCAGGCGGTTGCGCTCGCCGCCGGAGAGCACGCCCACGGGGGTGTCCATCTGGTCGGGGGTGAACAGGAAGTCGCGCAGGTAGCCGATGACGTGGCGCTGGACGCCGCCGATGTCCAGGAACTCGCGGCCGTCGGCGACCATGTCCCGCAGGGTGCGATCCGGGTCGAGCTCCTCGCGCAGCTGGCCGAAGAACTGGATCTCCAGGTTCACGCCGGTGCGGACGCGGCCCTCCTGGGGGTCCAGTTTACCGAGCAGCAGCGACAGCAGGGTGGTCTTGCCGCAGCCGTTGGGGCCCACGATGCCGATGCGGTCGCCCCGGGCGATGACGGTGGAGAAGTCGGTCACGATGGGGCGGCCCGGGAACGCAAAGCGCAGCCCGATGGCCTCGATGACCAGCCGGCCGGACTTGCGGGCCTGCTCGATGCGCAGCTGGACCGTGCCGATCTGCGAGCGCATGGCCGCGCGCTCCTTGCGCAGCTCCATCAGGCGGAAGACGCGGCCCTCGTTGCGGGTGCGCCGAGCCTTGACACCGCGGCGCAGCCAGGTCTCCTCCTGCTCGAGGAGGCGGTCGAACTTGTCGACCTGGACGCGCTCGACGGCCAGGGCGGCGGCCTTCTTCTCCTGGTACAGGGCCCAGTTGCCCGGCCACGAGGTGATCTTGCCGCGGTCGAGATCGAGGAAACGGGTCCCCATGCGTTCGAGGAAGGCGCGGTCGTGGGTGACGAACACCACCGTCTTGATGGCGCGCTGGATGAACTGCTCCATCCACAGCACCGCCTCGACGTCGAGGTGGTTCGTCGGCTCGTCCAGGATCAGCAGATCCGGGCGGGCAGCCAGGGCGCCGGCCAGCCACACGCGGCGCCGGGCCCCGCCCGAGAGGGTGTCCACGGGGTCTTCGGGGGAAAGCGCCATGCGCGAGAGGGTCTCCCGGACGGCCTGCTCGTCCTCGTCGGTGAGGGGCTCGTCGACGGAGACGCCGCGGCTGGTCTGCACGATGCCGATCACGGTCTGCAAGATGGTGCCGGTGATGTTTCGCGGCACCTCCTGGGGCAGCGATGCGATGCGAAGGCCGGGCTCGATGGCGAGCTCGCCGGCGTCGGGCACGAGCTCCCCCGAGAGGATCTTCAGCAGGGTGGACTTGCCGCTGCCGTTGACGCCGAGCAGGGCCACGCGTTCGCCGCGGTCGACGAGGAGATCGACGCCGTCGAGGAGGGCGTGCCCGCCGAAACTGTACCGGATGCCTTTGAGTTGGATCAGTGCCATGATGTCAGGGGATCCGCGTCATCTGCCCGGACAGGAACCGGTACAGGCGGGGACGGCGCTGGTTTTTTCCGTTCGTATCGAAGACGCGGCCCAGGCCGGGGCCCTGGTTCCACTGGGCGATGGCCTCCCGCAGAAGGATCCGCGAGCCCGCGCTGCGAACCGCCGGGATCGGGAGGGACTTGATCCACCAGTAGGTCTCCGACGCGACCGAGAGCACCACAGGGGCCTTGAGGCGGGTGAAGAAGGCGTTCATCGTGTTGAACTCCGGGTCGGGGGCGCCGGAATAATAGCCCGGCGCGAAGATGCCACCCTCCAGGTAGCGCGCGTTCCGGGAGACGATGGACGGGGACAGGGCCTCGGCGGTCGCCAGCAGCAGGAAACCCTTGCCCTGGGCGTTGATCGGCGCCGGGAAGGCGCCGGCGACGGCCAGCCGCCGGGCCAGGGAGGCGACGCGCTCGGCGGCGTCCGGGATGAGGATCCCCTGGGCCGAGGACAGGTTCGGCAGGTTCAGCCGCTGTGGCAGTTTGGCCGGATCGTAGGTCGAGGAGAAGACGACGGTGCCACGGTTCTTCGTGATCGCTGCGGCGGCGGCGACGGCCAGCTCGCGGCCCGACGTCGTGTCCGGGACCAGGATGCCCAGGCGGGTGGCCTTCTCGGAGACGGCCTGCAGGATCAGGGCCTCCACCCGGGCCTTGCGCGTGGGCTGGGCGTAGAAGACCGCGGCCGAAGGGGGCAGGTCCGTGCCGTCGGCCGGGGAGAGGAACAGGAGGTCCGCGCCGGCGGCGAGGACCAGCCGGGCGCTGTCGGGATCGGGCGGCAGGATCACGGCCAGGGGCCGATCCTTGAGCAGGATCTCCTCCTGCAGCAGCTGCAGGGCGGTGCCCGGCGAGGAGTTGGTGTTGTGCACCAGGATCTCGAGGGCCGGGATCTCGGCCCTCGCTGACGCGAGGGCTTGCAGCATCTGCAGTCCCAGGGGGGACCAGGCGCCCGTGACCGGCACCAGCGCGCTGATGCGCCACGGTGTGCCGGAGGGATACGGGTGCTGCAGGTTGTACACCGCGGTCAGTTTGGCCAGGGTCTCGAGCTCGGCCACGGTCATGGGCTCGGACAGCCAGTGGTGACGAAGGCGCCTGGCCGCCAGGACCCAGTAGGCCGCGATGCCGCTGTAGGGGGTGAGATCAGGCAGCCGGTCGCCGGTGAGCAGGGACGGGAGCCACTCGAACAGGGCCTGCTTGACGGCCGCCGTGGCCCCCGGGGCAGCGTACAGGTGGTCTGCGAACAACAGAAGCCCCTCGGGCCGGCAGCGGGTGTAGACGCCGAGCATGCCGTCGATCTGGGCCCAGAAGTCGTCACCGGAGAGGACCGGGCGCACGGAGATCACGCGCTTGCCCAGATACGTCGCCGTCAACTGTTCCTTCTCGGCGGCGGTGAAGGTGTCGAGGAAGACCCGGGCCCGGTCGAGGCGTCCGGTGCAGGCGTGGTGCACCGTCAGCAGCATGCGGGCCGCGCGGCGCTCGGGGGGCTCGGGCGGCACGGAGCCGTCGGGGTTCTCCGGCATGGGATCAAGCAGGGGTTTGAGGCGGACGAAGGCCTGGGGCTCCTGGCCCGAGGAGAAGTCCGCGGCGGCCTGGTACAGGGGCAGGTAGACCGGCGGCACGACGTTGCCGGTGACGGTGCCCTGGGGCGTGGAGAGAAAAAGACAGGTGAGGATCCAGAGCATGGGTTCAGTTCCGCTTGAGCACGATCAGGTGGTAGTTGCGCTTGCCCGATCGCAGCACGAGGTATTTTTCGAAGAGGAAGTCGCCTTCGGAGACGGTGCGGTCCTTGTCCGTGACCTTCTCCTGGTTCAGGGAGACGCCGCCGGACTCGAGGAGGCGCCGGGCCTCGCCCTTGGACTTCACGAAGCCCGAGAGCGCGCACAGATCCACCAGCGGGAGGGCCGAACCGAGCACGGAGGATTCGAGGGTGAAGGCGGGGACGTCGGCGAAGATGCCGGCGAGCTCCTCGGCGCGCACCTCACGAAGGTCGCCGCCGAAGAACACGCGGGTCCCGCGCAGGGCCGACTCCAGCCCCTCCTGGCCGTGGACCAGCCGGGTCATCTCCTCGGCCAGCCGGGTGTGCGCCGCGCGCAGCTCGGGCTTCTCCCCGTGGGTCGCTGCCAGTTCGGCGATCTCCTCGAGGGGCACGAACGTGAAGTAGTTCAGCAGCTTGATGACGTCGTCGTCGGCGGTGCGCAGCCAGAACTGGTAGAAGTGGTAGGGGCTGGTGCGGCTCGGATCCAGCCACACCGTGCCGGCCTCGGTCTTGCCGAACTTGGTGCCCGCCGAGGTCGTCAGCAGCGGCACGGTCAGGCCGTGCACGGTGCTCCCGGTGAGCCGACGGATCAGATCCGCGCCGGCGGTGATGTTGCCCCACTGGTCGGAGCCGCCCAGTTGAAGCGTGCAGCCGTCGTTCTGGAACAGGTGCAGGAAGTCGTAGGCCTGCAGCAGCTGGTACGAGAACTCGGTGTAGGAGATGCCCTGCTCCCGGTTCTCCAGGCGCATCTTCACCGACTCCCGGGCGATCATGGCGTTGACGGAGAAGTGTTTTCCCACGTCGCGCAAAAACGACACCAGCGACAGGCCCGACAGCCAGTCCGCGTTGTTGCGCACCAGGGCGCCGACCCTGGGATCCTCGAGATCGAGCATGGCGCGCAGCTGGTCGCGGATGCCCGAGACGTTGCGGCCGAGGACGCCCTCGTCGAGGAGCTGGCGCTCGGCGGACTTGCCCGAGGGGTCCCCGATCATGCCGGTGGCGCCGCCCACGAGGATGATCGGACGGTGCCCGGCGCGTTGCAGGCGCGCCATGGTGATCATCGGCAGCAGGCTGCCCACGTGCAGGCTGTCGGAGGTGGGATCGAAGCCGACGTAGAAGTTGACCGGCGCGTGCTCGTCGAGATGGGCGCGCAGGGCGGCCTCGTCGGTGGAACTGTGGAACAGGCTGCGTTGGTGGAGTTCATCCAGGATGTGCATTTCTCATGGCTCCAATTGAAAAGCGGGGGGCTCGGAAAAGGATCGGACAGGCCGTCAGTTCTTCGTGGGCTCTTCGATCGCGGCGAGCAGTTTCTTGACTTCCTCGAGCTCCTTCATGCCCAGGCGGCCGAGGATCTCACGGCTCTCCTTGAGCGCGGCGTGGGCCTCCTTGTCGCGGCCGGCCTCGATGAGGAACTCGGCGTAGCGCTTGAGTGAGAGGGCGATCTCGCGCTCGAGCTTGAGCATCTTGAACAGGTCGATGCCCTGCTGGAAGTGGCCGATGGTCTCCTCCAACTGGTGCGCCGCGCTCTCGGAATCACCCGCGGAAAAGGCCGTGGAGGACAGGATCTCGGCGATGGTGATCGCCGCGCGGGCCTTGAACTCGAGGATGTCCAGCTCCTTGGCCAGGGCCAGGGCCTCCATGGCGAAGTCCATGGCCTCCTCGTTCTGGCCGAGCTTCTGCAGCACCAGGCCCATGTTGCGCTTGGCGTCAAACTGCACGCGCTTCTCGTGCATGTCCGTGGCCAGCTCGATGGCGCGCTCCAGGCGCTTGCGGGACTCCTGGTACTTGCCCATGCGCAGCAGCGCCTCGCCGAGGTTGTTCTGCAGCTTGGCCTCCATGGGGCTGTAGCCGATGTTCTGGGCGATGGTCAGGCCGCGCTGCCAGTCCTCGACGGCCTCGTCGAGCTGGCCCTGGTGGAAGTGCAGGATGCCCAGGCTGTTGAGCGTGCGGCACACGCCCGACTGGTCTCCCAGGCTGCGGTTGATCGAAAGCGCCTCGTTGAAGCAGGAGGCGGCCTCGTTGAACAGGCCCTTGTCGATCTCGATGAAGCCGATGTTGGTGAGCACCACCGCGATGGAGCGGGCGTCCCCCAGCCGTCGGCGGATCTCCAGGGCCTCGCCGCAGGCGCGCATGGCCTCGTCGAAGTCGCCCAGGGAGTAGAGCACCGTGCCCAGGTCGTCGTGGGAGGAGGCCACGCCGCGCAGATCGCCGGCGGCCTCGAACAGGTTCAGTCCGCGCTTGAGGTATTCCAGCGCCAGGCTGAGCTTGCCCTGCTGGCGGTAGAGGCGCCCCATCTTGTTGAAGGCGACGCCGCCCTTGGCGCGGGAGGCCATGACCCAGGAGAGCCGCAGCATCTTCTCGTAGCAGGAGAGCGAGCGGTCGAACTGGCCCTTGATCTCGTACACGTTGCCCAGGTCATGCCACATCTGCATGCGCAGGCTCACCTGCTGCGGGTTCTGGACGGACAGGGCCTGGATGTACAGCCGGATGGCCTTGTCGTTGAGGAACACCGTGCGGGCCAGATCGGCGGCCTTCTGGTAGGAGAGGGCGGCCTTCTCGGGCGCGCCGGCGAGCTCCAGGTGGCGTCCGACCTCCTCGAGCAGCTCGGGCGTGGGATCGAGCAGGTGCAGTTGCAGCCACTCGGCGGCCTGGTAGTGGAAGATCTTCCGCTGCTGCTCCTTGGTGGAGTCGTAGACGATGTTCCAGATCGGCGGATACTTGAAGCGGAACTGCCTCTCGCCGGGCAGAGCGCTGACGGGCACGGTCTCGATGAAGCCGCGGACCACGTGGCGCTCGAGGCTGTGGGCGACCAGGTTCACGGTGAACTCGCCCGATCGGGTGATCGAGTCCAGCGAGGGACCGTCGTGGTCGGTCTTCATGTCGTCGGCATAGATCGAGCGGCGGATCAGGGAGACCACGCCGTCCTGCCAGAACGTCTCGCCGAAGGTGGCCGCCCGGTTGAGGATGTCGTGATCGCCGTCGGGCAGCAGGTAGATGCGGGCCCGCAGGATGCCCTCGAGGGTGTAGGGCAGCTCGGTGGTGGCCAGCATGGAGAGCCGGAACTTCCAGGGCGTGCCCGAGACGTCGAGGACCTCGGACTCGATGAGCAGGCGGGCGAGCTCCTCGATGGCGCGGGGGCTGCGATCCATGTGCTCCTGCACGTGGTTGACGACCGCCTTCGGGATCTTCTCGACGGAGGGCAGCAGGTGGCCCAGCAGGGACTCGGCGTCGGACGAGCCGAGGACCGGCAGGCGCAGGCGCAGCGTGGCGTACTCGCCCGAGGACCACTGCGGATACCGCGTGAAGAGGTTGTCGCGTCCGCCCGTCAGGATCAGCACCGGCAGGCGCTCGAGCCCGGCGGCGAGATAGTTGATCAGGTTCACCGTCTCGGGCTCGATGGCGTCCACGCCATCCATGATCAGCAGGAGGACCTTGTCCTCGGCCATCAGGGACAGGATGCGGCGCAGCGCGATGAACACGCGCAGCTCGATCTGGGAGGGGACGCGCAGCAGCGGCTCGAGCACAGGGCTGCCCTCGAGCTCGAAACCCAGGAACTGGGTGAACAGGTGGGCCGTCTCGGTGAGCTGGGCGCCCTGCAGGTAACGCTTCAGGCTCTCCTCGAACTTGGCGCAGACCGTCTCGGCGTCGTTGTCGGCGAAGTCCAGCTCGAAGAACCGGGCCAGCGCGTCGATGACGCCGGTGTACGGCGTCGCCAGGAGGACCCGCGGGGTGCCCAGCAGCACGTGGACCGTGCCCTCGGCGGCCAGCTGCCGGCCGAACTCCTCGAGCAGGCGCGTCTTGCCGATGCCGGCAGGGCCGTGCACGGTCACAAAGGACAGGCGGTGGTTCACCGTGACGCGGTTGAGCTCCTCGCGAAGGCGTTCCAGATCGTCGGTCCGCCCCACGAACACCGGGGAGGGGCCCACAGAGCGCAGGCCGCGTGGCTTCTTCTCGAACGGGGAGTCAGGATCGTCATCGAAGCCGGCTTCGGTGGCCAGGGCGGCCTCGACCTTGCGGGGCGTGGATTCGATCTCGGCCTCCGAGGAGGTCTCGGTCCGGGAGGACAGACCGAACTGGTATCCGCAGACCTGACAGACGGCCTCGTTATCGGACGGCAAGGGGACACTGCAACGCGGGCATTTCATGGTGAACCGGCTCCTTTCCGAATGTTCTGGCACCAGGCGCTCATCCTGGCCCGGCGACGGGCGGCCTCCTGGAGGCGAACCAGCGGGGGTTCAGGGGGCTTTCCGGAGCGGGGCTGCCAGAAAGCTTCGATTTCATTGGAAAATTCAACCACGGGTTCCCCACGGGTGACCCGCTGGCAGTTGTCGAGGTAGACCGAACGGATGATGCGGGGCACCGCCTCGACCGACCACGCATTGGTGTCGTGAAACAGGGCCACGCCGCGGCCGAACTGGGCCAGATCGCGCAGCACGTTCTGGAACGCCAGGTTGACGTGCCGCTGGAACGGGTCGTTGGAGTCGACGTTCCACATCACGTTGGTGTACTTCAGTTCCCGCAGCACCACGCGGGAGGCGCCGGTCATGCCACCGAAGGGCGGCCGGTACAGCCACGGGGCGACGCCGGTGACCCGGGTGATCGCGGCGTGGGTCCGCTCGATCTCCTTGCGCTGCACCTCGGGGGGGGTCTGGGACATCATGGGATGGGTCTGCGTGTGGTTGCCCACGACGTGACCCCGGCGATGGGCCTCCTCCAGGATCGCGCGGTTCTTCTGGGTGAGCGGAAGCGTGCCCGAGAAGCGGCGGCCGTTGACGAAGAAGATGGCCTTCACCCCCAGATCGTCGAGGTAGTCCAGAAGCACCGGTGTGGTCTCCCAGGCCGGGCCATCGTCAAAGGTCAACACGAGCTGGCGGCCCTGGGCCCAGTTGCCGTCGACGTCCTGACCGTCGGCCGTCTGGGGCGGAGTCTGGGAGAGAAAAAGACTGGTGAAAATGAGGACCCACAGGTTCATGAAAACCCTTTCAGAGCGGAGCGCATCCTATCACAAGGGCCCCTTCCAATACCAGAGTCTTTTCTTGGGCCGTTTACAGGCCGTAATAGCAGCG
Organism: Deltaproteobacteria bacterium HGW-Deltaproteobacteria-22; assembly: GCA_002841825.1. Lineage (GTDB taxonomy): Bacteria > Myxococcota_A > Polyangia > HGW-17 > HGW-17 > HGW-17. The sequence continues at coordinate 16,813 of PHAZ01000006.1, forward strand.
GTTGGCCACACGCCTGGATCCCGGGGGACACTGCAGGGGCTTGGGGGGCTGACACTTGCCTTCGCGGTCGCGCAGCTGCTTGCCGGGGCAGGTCCGTTTCCAGTCCTTGTGGAAGGGCAGGCACACGTTGAGGCGGTCCGAGGGTCGGCCGTGGCCCGCCGGGCAGGGAGAGGGCACGCAGCGGCCCTGGGGGTTGGCGAAGGTGCCCGCCGGGCAGGTCCTGGGTGGCGCGAGGCAGGCCTGGGTCTTGGAATCCCGGACCGTGCCCGCAGGACAGGTCTCCTGGACGCAGGCACCCGAGGGCAGGCGCTTCCAGCCCGCCGGACAGGTCCCGGTCACGCATTTGCCGTCGGCGTTCCGGATGGTCGTCCGGGGACAGGTGTCCTCGACACAGGTTCCGTCCGTGCTGTGATGGTAGCCGGTCGGGCAGGCCTTGCGCGGGCCTGGGCCCGGCGGGGGCGGATCCCTGGGCGGCGGCGCAAGGGAGATGCAGGTCTCCGAGATCGGGTCGCGGCGCGTGTTGGCCGGACACATCTTCGGGACGCACCGGGTGCCGTCGGAGGAGAAGCGCTCATGCTCCTCGCACTCCACCGGACCCTGGCATTTGCCGTCGGCGCCGCGCTTCTGGCCCTTGGGGCAGGACTGCCACACGCAGACCTGGGCACCCTCGGGGCGGAACTTGCCCGCCGGACACGGTGAGCAGCGCATGCCCGGATCGCGGAACCCGGTGGTGCCGCAGTCGACCGGAACACAATAGTTCAGGCCGTCGGGCCTGAAGAAGCCCTCCTTGCAGCGACAGGCGCCCGTCTCCGGGTGCTTTTCGTGGCCCTCGGTGCAGGTGGCCGGTGCGCAGTGCCTGCCGTCAGGGCTCAGGAGGGTGCCGGCCGGGCAGGCGCAGTCATGGGACTTGGGGTCGCGGATGGAGCCTTCGGGGCAGGTCTTCGGGACGCAGGAGGGCGCGATGGCCGGCCGGAACAGGCCCGCGGCGCAGGGGACGCACTGATGCTCGGCGTTGCGATCGTGATGGAGCGGACAGACCTGCGGAACGCAGCGGGTCGCGGACGGATTCATCATCTGGTCGACCGGGCACACGCAATTTCCCAGCGTGTCGCGCACCGCACCCGCGGCGCACTGGATGGGCACGCATTGCAGACGACCCACCGGCCGGATCTGGCCCGACGGGCAGGGCGGGAAGGCGCACTCGTCGGTCTGCGGATCCCGCTTGACGCCGCGCGGGCAGACCTTCTGGACGCAGCGCTTCTGATCCACGGACAGCCTCAGCGGTCCGGCGCACGTGATGGGCACGCACTTCTGGGTCACCCCGTCGCGCTGGGTGCCGGTCGGGCACGAGAGCTCCACGCAGTAGTCCTTGTCCATGGGGCGGACCAGGCCGGCCGGGCAGGGGATCCATTCGCACTGGCGGGTGGAGGCGTTCCATCGCTTCTGGGCATCGCAGGAGCGCGCAACGCAGGTGAACGAGCCGGCGGGGCGCCATTGCCCGGCCTCACAGGGATAGCACTTCAGATCCGAGGCTAGGTAGGCCTCCTCTCCGCAGTCCTTCAACTGGCACTGGCCGTTCTTCAGTTCCATGCCCGGCTTGCAGGCGCACAGGCCGTCGGGGCCGCGCACGGATCCCCTTGGACAACTGGCCGAGGACACGCACGTGCCCTTGGCGTCGGCGACGGTCCCGCGTGGACAGCGCGCCACGCAGGTGTCCAGATCGGCCACGCGGAACTGCCTGGCCGGACATCGCTTGGGCACGCAGACGCCGGCCTTCGGGCTCCAGCGGTCGTTGGCGCCGCAGCGCGGCTTGCAGGTCATGTCCTTGGCCCGGATCTGGTCCGCGGCGCAGGATCGTGGCACACAGCGCGAGGCCCCCGGAAGGATGGCGGTGCCCGCGGCACAGTAGCACCGTCCGTCGCTGCCCCTGAACTGCCCAGGCACGCACGTCACCGGCACACAGTAGCCGCCCTTGGGATGGGCATGCAGTTTCTGGTCCTTGGGGCAGTGGCAGACCCCGGCCTTGTCACGGTTGGCGCCCGTCGGACAAGGAGCTTTGGGCTTGGACTGGGCCATGGAAACTTGAAAGTTCAGGAAGAACGCAAAGATCACCACTGGACGAAAAATATTTTTCATGGAACCTCCAACCATCCGTCTGAAAACAAGCAGGAAAAATGCGAAAACCGGGAAAAAGACGGATGCCTGTTCGATTTTCTTCATATCCCAAGGACCGAAACATCGCAAATAAAGTGACGGATCTGATTTACGCAATTATTTCAAACACTTACAGACTTTCCGGAAAAGAAGAGCCTGCTTTTTGACTATGTACCGCGCCCATGTTCCGTACGTCTTTCAAGCGTTTTTCGGACCCGGTTTTGGAAAATTCGGAGCGTCCTTGCCATCCGGAAGTCAAACGGGTTAACTCAGTAACACTTTGCGGCCCCGTTGTTCGCAACGTCTGAAAGAACATGAACATTTCGTTGTGGAACCACATCTCATCCTTACTGGAGCAGGAAATCCTGCCGCTGAACTTCAGCCTGTTCCTGTCGGATGTGGTGGTTTCCGGCGACGGGGACGAGTTGATCCTGTCCTGTCCCAACGAGTTTGTGCTCGAGCAGGTGCGATCCAACTACGAGGAGCGCATCCGGGAGCTGGCCCGGCAGATCTCCGGAAGGGAAATCGCCGTCCGGGTCACCAGCGGTCCGCAGATCGCGAACCCGCCGGTCCGGCTGATGCCCGCGACCCCCGCCGGGGAGTCCCCGTCCCCGCCGGATCCGTCGACCTTCCTGCTCAACGCCGAGGTCGTCGAGGGTCCCGAAAACCTGTTCGCATGGCAGGCCCTGCGCCAGGCCATCGCCTTCCCCGGCCGATACAACCCGCTGTTCGTGTACGGTAAGACCGGCGTCGGCAAGTCGCGGTACCTGCAGACGATCGCCAGCGCCTACGAGAAGCGCGGCAGGAAGGTGCTTCTCCTGCGCGGTTTCGAATTCATGAACCAGTACATGATGGCCGTGCAGAAGAACGCCTATGAGGCGTTCTACCAGCACTTCTGCGGCCTGGATCTGCTGTGCATCGACGACGTTCACTATCTTGAGGGCAAGGACCGGACCCAGGAGACCTTCACCAACATCTTCAACGGCCTGTTCGACTCGGGAGCCCAGATCGTCCTGAGCGCCGACCGGCCTCCCAACGCCATCACAGGCATGATGGAGGCGCTCGTCTCGCGTCTGACCTGGGGATTGATCCTCGAGATCGCGCCGCCCTCGGAGACCACCCGGCGACGGCTCGTCGAGCGCTGGAGCGCCCACGCGCAGCCCCTGCCGGCCGCGGTCGTGGAGCGCCTGGTGGCCCACCCCTTTGCCAGCGTGCGTGCCTTCGAGGGGGTCCTGACGCGGTTGTGGGCGCAGACGGAGATCTTCGGCCGTCCGGTGGGCCTGCGGGAAGTGCAGGAGGAGCTGGAGAGGACCGGGGAGGACGCCGCACCCCTGGGACTGTCCGAGATTGAACGGCTCGTGTGCGATCATTTCAACCTCTCCTCGCGGGAGTTGACCGGAAAGGATCGCTCCCTGCGTGTGGCGCGTCCGCGCCAGTTGGCGATGTACCTGGCCAAGAAACACGGCAGCTCCAGCTACCCCGTGATCGGCGAGTTCTTTGGCCTCAAGAGCCACTCGTCGGTGATCAGCGCCTGCAGGCGCATCGAGAAGTTGCGGCGATCCGACCGACAGTTGTCCCTGGATCTCGATGAAATCGAAAAAAACCTGAAATAGTGGGGGCGACAGGTCCGACTAGTCTGACAGGTCTGACAGGTCTGGGCGACCGTGAGACCGGTCGCTGGTCTGACTGGTCCGACAGGTCTGACAATTGTTTCTGTGAAAGCGTGGAAAGAGAGAAAGGGTGGGAACGAAATCGAAGGGGATGCTACTCGGGAGCGGGTTCGCCGCCGCCCTCGCCGCCAGCCTCGCCGCCGCCTTCGCCGTCGACTTCAGCGCCGCCGCCCTCTTCCGTGTCGCTTCCGCCTTCGGAGGTCGTGGCCTCCTCGGCGTTCTTGCGCATCATGGTGGAGACCTTGGCTTCCTTCTGCATGTTGGCGTTGGCGTTGGAGGACTTGCCCATGGCCAGCAGGCCGATGGGCATCAGGGAGAGCACCATGGCGATGAAGCCCAGCGTAAACAGGGCGCGGCTGATCGGGGTGTGCTCCATGGCCATGCGCTCGAAGCGGGTGGCTTCGCTCACGGGCAGGGCTTCCATCGGGATCGGCTTCTCGACCTCGGGGGGATTGAGCTTGTATTCCCCGCCGCTCATTGAGGGCATTTCCTCGCGCATCTTGCCGATGCGTCCGGTGGCGGCCATGGCGATGGCGACCAGGGGACCCACGCCCAGCAGCGCGACGATCATCACGACGATGTCGCCAGAGTAGAAGCCGGCGACGTAGTACCGATACAGGTAGGCTGCGAACATGCCCACCAGGAACACGCCGGCGACATGGATGAAGCCATCGCGGTTCTTCTTGTGAGACATGTAGGCGGCCCCGGCCATGATCAGGAGCAGGAGGATGAAGATCAGGATAGTGAACGCCATGTCCCTGGACAGGACGGAGTCGGACACGGAGGACAAGACGGAGAGCTTCTGGACTTCCATCGGGGCCATGCCCAGCACGTCGGGTCCCTTTCCGTCCTTGCCGGTCTTGCCGACAAACATCGCTTCGGTGGCGTAACACTTGAAGCCGTTGTTCTTGCGGACCACGTCATTGAGTTTGCCGCAGGTCTCGGCCTTGGAGGCGTAATCCTCGGCGAACTTCTTGTCGATTTCCTTGAAGTCCGGGGACGCAAAGGCGCCGACCATCTTGCAGGTCAGGTATTCCGACTCCAGCGCGAACATCTTGGGAGTGCAGTCCGTGGCGTTGTCGATGACCACGCATTCCTTGTTTTTCAGGCGGTCACCCGAGCACGGGGTCGGGGATCCGACCTTGAACATGCCCAGGGGAATGATCAGGGTGATGAAGCTCAGTCCGACACCGATCAGCAGCATGTTGGACATGCTGCTTCCGAACTTGTTCGGCCCGGGGGAGCCGTACGATGATCCCGTGGACCCGTAGTCGAACTGACCTCCCGCGGGCGGCGGGGGCGGCATGGGATTCTGATTTTGCGGTTCCAAAGGCTGCATTCCGTTTTGATCGTTCATGCGGTCCTCCATGAAAGTGATTGATTCCTAACCTACCGGAAGATACGGAGTCAAGAACTAGTTCTCCGTTTTTTCGAGAAAAACGCGAAAAAACGCACTCCGGCGGGATCGGATCCGGGGTTCCCCGGTGGGAGGGAACAGGTGGGCAGCATCCATGGGTCCGGACCTTTGGAAGACCGGCTCTGCAGAGTCGGTCGATCGGCGTCACGTTGAGACGGCCGAACCGGAACCACCACCGGCGCGTCGACCGCAGCCGGAAGGGAAGCGGGACGGATCCGGAGATCGGAACCGCTTCAGGAGCTGTCCACCGGCTCCCGGGTATGGTATAAAGCCGTTCTGTCGAAGTTGCAATTATTGTTTTACTGTATTTTTCCAGTGAGGAGAGAAAAGTGCTGTTATTGATTCAAAAACTTGGCTATTTTCCACGCACGGCCGTGTGGGAACTGACCCTTGGCTGTAATCTTTGTTGCAGGCACTGCGGGTCCCGCGCGGGCCAACCCCGGGAACGCGAACTGACCGCGGATGAGGCCTTCAGGCTCGCGGACGAACTGGTGGATCTCGGGCTGGAGCGGATCACCTTGTCCGGTGGCGAGCCCACCCTGTGTGAATACTGGGTCGAGCTGGGCGCCCGGTTGGTGAAGGCCGGCGTCAAAGTGAACCTGATCAGCAACGGCATGGGTTGGAACGGGGATCACGCGCGCCGGGCCAAGGAGGCCGGATTTGAATCGGCCGCCTTCTCGGTCGACGGCTTCGCGTTCGCCCACGACTACATCCGTGGCGTGGAGGGCGCCTTCGATCACGTGCTCGAGGCGTTCGCTGCCTGCCGCGAGGCTGGGCTCCCGATCGGGTGCGTGACCACGGTCTACAAGCACAACTGGCGTGACCTGCGCAAGCTTCGTGCCTTCCTCCACGAGCAGGGCGTGCGCTCCTGGCAGGTGCAGATCGGCAATCCCGCGGGCAACATGAGTGATCATCCGGATCTGGTGATCGTGCCGCAGGATCTGCTCGAGATCGTCCCCGAGCTGGCCGCCCTTCGGCGCGAGGACGAGAAGCCAGACGTGTACATCGGTGACAACGTCGGCTACTTCGGACCCTATGAAAAGGATCTGCGGGACACGGGCCGGGAGATCGACTTCTGGCTGGGTTGCCGCGCCGGACTGCAGGTCGTCGGCATCGAGAGTGACGGCGGCATCAAGGGATGTCTGTCGCTGCCGTCGGAGCTCAACCGGGAGGATCGCTTCCTCGAGGGCAACGTGCGGCGGCGATCGCTCACCGACATCTGGTGCGATCCCGACGCGTTCTCCTACAACCGCAAGTTCAACGTCAGTCGCCTCTCCGGCTTCTGCGCGCTCTGCAAGTACAATGAGGTCTGTCGCGGCGGCTGCCTGTGGACCGCGTTCTCGCATTCCGGCGACCGGTACGAGAATCCGTTCTGCTACTACCGCGTTGCGGTGGAAGCGGGCGTGCTCGAGCCCTGAAGACACCATGACCTTTTTCGTCCTCCTCCTCCAGTTGACGGTGCTCTCGGGCCCGCCGGGGAGCCCGTTTCCTGACTCGTTTAATTATGCAATATCTGCTCATAGTTCGGAGCGGGCCCGCGTGTTCGGGCGGCCCGATCTGGACACGCCGGTCATCGGGGTGATCGAGCAGGGCGGAGACTTTCCCATTCACGAGATCCTGGAGGACCGGTCCTGCCCGGGGGGGCACTTCCTCCGGATCGCGCGATCCCACTTTGTCTGCTCGGCGCACTTTTCCCCCTCGGCCCGGTTTCCCGCCCGGGTCCCCGTGGTGGCGGTCGACGAAACGATGGACTCGTCCCTGGCCTGGAGGCGCACGAAGGTCGCCACGCCGGTCTGGGCCTCCCGGGCGGACCGCCTCGCGGGAAAGCCGGCGTTTCTTCTGCCGCGCAACGCACACCTGCTGTACCGGAAGCGCTACGTCACCGTCGACGGGGAGTTGATGTACCTCTCTCTCAAGGACTATCTCGTGGCCAGTGCCGACCTGGAAGAGGCCAGTCCGTCGACCTTCTCAGGGAAGCGCACCGATGGAGCCGGAGATCTCGCCTGGGCGGTCGTGTACCGCTATCCGACCGTGCCGGTGGTGGATCTCGATCGGGGGCGCCCTCGGCGGCGCCTGCCGGACAAGACCTGGGTGAGGCTGGCCACCGCCGGGCCCGTCGAGCGCGACGGCAGGAAGTATTACAGGCTCGAGGACGGATGGGGCGTGTCCGGGGAGCACCTTCGACTGTTCACGCTCGGTGAGCCGCCCGAAGGGACCGCGCCCGGGGAGCCCTGGATCGAGGTGAACATGACCTCCCAGACGCTGGTGGCCTACGAGGGCGCCAGGCCGGTTTTCCGCACACTGATCTCCAGCGGCCGGGTGGGCACCGACACCGTGCCGGGCCTGTACCGGATCTACTTCAAGCGGGCGGTGCAGGACGTCTCCCGCAAGCGCGGAAAGAAGGTGGACTATTTCTTCGAGTCCGTGCCCTTCGTGCAGTTCTTCCACGGTGTCTTCGCGTTCCACTCCGCGATGTGGCACCACGCCTTCGGCTTCCCCCACAGCATGGGCTGCGTGGAGACCTCCCTGCGGGACGCGGCCTTCCTGTTCGGGTGGACCCATCCCCGCGTCCCTGACGGCTATCTCGCGCTGACCGACTCCGTGGAGGATCCGGGCACGCTGGTGCGCATCGTCAAGTTCCCGGGCCACCGCGTGCCCACGCGGTTCCATCCCCGCGCCGTTCCACCGGAAGAGTGACGGCCCCCGGCATCGAAGAAACAACTTTTCTCGGTCACTCCCAGTCGGCGGCGGACTTGAGCCCGGTGGACGGATCGGCGACCGGTGTCGGTTCGACAGGCGTCGGGGCCACGGCCGGCTTCGGGGCCGCGGTGTCCTTCGGGGCGGCAGCCGGCGTCTCCGATTGGGTGGAGCCGGGCCTGGCCGTTTTTACCTGCCCGGCCGGTGCCGGGCGCACGGTGGAGGCGGCCGGAATCACACGGGTGCGTGGGGCGGGCGTCCCGGGGGGCGACATGGCAACCGGGGGATCGGACGGCCTGGTGAAGGCGGCTTCGGGCGCCGCCGTCTGCGTACCGTCGAACTGGCCTCCGACGAGGCGGATCCTTGTCCTCCCTCGATCCTCCGCTGCGTCGGCTTCGAAGCGCTGCCAGGCGGGGACCGGACCTGCGGCCAGCTCCCGGACCGGCCGGGCGAGGAAATAGCCGGCCCCGAGGCCGGTCAGCCCGAGCACCAGGAAGGCGAGCACCCTGCCCGGCGCGCGTCGACGGCGGCGGCGCGGCGATGGAAGCTCGACGACGACCACCGCAGGGCGGGCGCGCACAGGCACCGTGTCCGTGGGCTCTGCGGCCGGGGCGGGCTCCTCGCGGGTGATCGCGCGGTCCAGGAGGGTCGTGGGCCGGTCAGCCTCGCGGTCACCGAGCTCCCAGGTGTCGGAGCGTTCGTCGCGCGCCAGCAGGATCGTGCTGTCCTCCGGAGGCGGCAGAACCGTCTGGTGCGCCCGGATCAGCCGGGCCAGCGTGCTCGACGCGTCCCTGGGAAACAGTTCCTCGATCCGGGCGCGGGCCTGGGCGGCGTCGGTGAACCGGTTCCCGGGCACCGGATCGAGCAGGCCCTGCAGGAGACGGTCAACGCTCCCTTCCAGGGCCGGCTCCAGGCGGCTCGGCGGCAAATAGCGCCCGGCCATGACCTCGGCCATGGGATCGGCGCCCCGCCCCGCGCCGTACCTCCGCACGCCGGTGAGCGCCTCCCAGAGCACCAGCCCCAGGCTGAACAGGTCGCTGCGGACGTCGATCGTCTCGCCGCGCGCCTGCTCCGGAGACAGGTATGGCAGCTTGCCCCGCACCATGTTCACGTGGGTATGGGACACGGCGTCGCGCATCTTGGCGATGCCGAAGTCGGCCAGCTTCACCTCGCCGTTGGCCGACAGCAGGATGTTGTGCGGGCTGATGTCCCGGTGGATCACCGACAGGGACCGCCCCTGGTCGTCGGCCAGTTCGTGGGCGTATTGCAGGCCCGCGAGCACCTTGGACGCGACATAGAAGGCCAGCTCAGGGTTCCAGGGTCCGGGAAACCGCTCCAGGGCCGTCTTCAGGTCCAGGCCCTGCACGAACTCCATGACGAGGTAGTACTGACTTCGGTCGCGGTTGAACTCAAACACCTGCACCACGTTGGGATGGTCCAGGCGGGCCGCCAGGGTCGCCTCGCGCACGAACATGTCGATGAACTCGGGATCGCCGGACATGTGCTCCCGGATCCGCTTGATGGCGACGAACTTCCTGAAGCCGCCCGGTCCGGTCGCCAGCGCACGGTACACGTCGGCCATCCCGCCCGACGCGATGCGCTCCAGTAACTGATATTTACCAACGTAGTCCTGCATGCCGCCTCCTGCCGCACAGAGGGTATTGTCCGGTTTTTCAGTCAGCCGTATCGTGAAAATGACAAAAAAGTGAAAAAATCAAGCTGAAACGGAAAACTACGGCTGAAAAAACGACAGTTTTCAACATTAATGATTGAACCCAAGGCGGAATTCAGTACTGTGGTTGCGGGAGGGGCCATGGCACTGCACGTCATTGAATCGAACCGGGTCAGCGTTCTGCTCGCGGCGCTCGACGAGCGCCTGGGGGCCTTCGACCTGTTCGAGACGCGCACCGTCCTGGTTCCGGGCCGGCACTTCTTCTCCGTGGTCAAGAACGCCCTGGCCGGAGCGCGTGGCGCCTGCTTCCAGGTGGAGATCCAGACGTTCGATGCCTGGCTGTCCCGCCGGCTGCGAACCCACAGGCCCGGGGTCTGGCCGGCCGACACCGACTCCCTCGTGGCGGCCTGCTTCCAGGAGCTTGCGTTCTCCGATCTGACCGGGCAGCCCGCCTTCGCCGACCTTCGTGCCTACCTGCTGCAGGGCACCGGGGAGCTGCAGACCGACGTGGTCTGGCAGGTGGCGGTCCAGCTCGGGGACCTGTTCCGCCGGTATCACCTGGAGCGGCCGCAACTGACCACGGCGTGGTCGGAGGGGAGGACCCTCACCGAGAGCCCTGTGGAGCGCTGGCAGTCCCAGTTGTTCACCCGGATCTTCGAGGCCGCCCGTGGGGTCGGGGAGTTCGGTTTCCCCGTGGACGAATTGATGGGCCACACCAGACCGGCGGAGCTCGCGCCGGCGCTGCACGTGCTGGTGCCGCACCCGTGGCCGCTGCGCGACCGGACGTTTCTGCACTGGATGTCAGCGGAGACCGAGGTTCACCTGTACCTGTTCAGCCCCTGCCGCGAATTCTTCGAGCAGGTGCGGCGCGTCCACCGTGCCTCCGGGGAGGAGGGGGAGGGCCTGACGGGCAACCACCCGCTGCTCGACGCCTGGGGAGGTCCGCTGGCCGAGCCTGTGGCCTTCTGCCATGAGTTGAGCGGATACCAGACGCACACCCTCTATGAGGATCCCGGGGAGGCCACGAACCTGGCCCGGGTGAAGGGATCCATCCTCGACAACCGGGAGGGCGTCACGTTGACCGTCCCCGACGACAGCCTGCGGGTGTGGAGCTTTCCCTCCCGGCGCGAGGAGTGCGTGGCCATCCGCGACGATCTCATGGCCCGGTTGAAGACGGATCCCCGGCTGCGGCTGTGCGACTTCGCCGTCGTGGTGCCCGAGGCCGGGGCCGGTCCCTCCGCGCTGGACGAACTGATCAGCGTGTTCTCGGAGGACCCTGCGCTGCCGCTGCATCGCGTGCGCTGGCGCTCCGACTCGGAATCCCGGATCCTGGAGACCGTCGGGCAGCTGCTCGAGCTGCCGCCCGGGGAGGGGCGGGCTGCGGCGGTGCTGGAGCTGGTGTGCAGCCCGGCCGTCGCCGCGTGGACGCCCGAGGAGGAGCAGTTGATCCGCCGCTGGATCGGCGTCACGGGCGTGATCCGGGGCTGGCGCGACGCGGATCTGCTGAGGCAGGATCCGGCGCTGAAGACACACTCCTGGGAGCACGCGCTGTGGCGGCTCTCCCTTGGCGCGGTGACCGCCCCGGGGGGGGCGCTGCAACTGGAGGTTCCAGGAGCCGGGCCCCTGGGCGTTCGTCCGCTGGATTTCTCGGCCGACCAGTGGCCGCTCCTGGCCCGCCTGCTGACGATCGTGCACGGCCTGCGGCAGTTCTGCGAGGCGTGCGCGACCAGGCGCACCGTGGCCGGGTGGATGGAGTTCCTTGGCACGGAGCTGGTGGATCTGCTCACCCCCCGGACCGAGCGGGATGAAAAGTTGATGGGGCATTGCCTCGAGGTGCTGTCCGCGCATGCCCGCCTTCCCATGTGGCGGCTTCGCGACCCGCACCTGGCCTATCATGAGGTGCTGCCGATCGTGACCGCGGGCATCGAGAGCCTGCGCACAGGCCACTCGCCGTGGGGCGAGCGCAACGTGTGGGTGGGCCCCATCGCGGATCTTCAATTGCTTCCGTTTGCGCACGTGTACTTCGCCGGCCTTGAGGACGGCATCGTCGCTCGCGAGATCCCCGCCTCCCCGCTGGACGCGAGGTCCGCCGAGGGCATGCCGGGCCCCGAGCCGACGTCCCGGGAGACGGAGCTTGGACGGTTTCTCACGGCGCTGTGCCATGCCGAAGACTCGGTGACGTTCTCCTGGTGCGACCGGGATGCGGCCACCGGCGATCCGGTCGCCCGCGCCACGGTGATCAGGGAGTTGATCGAGGCCTTGGATCCGGGGGGGCAGGGGCTGGTGCAGGCGCCGACCTCGCCCATGGTGTTGCGCTCGTCGCGGGTCGCGGCTGCGGCGGAACGGCTCGCGAAGGCCGGCCTGGATCCGGCCGCGCTCCCGGACCCGGCGCCGGAGGCTCTGCGGGCTTTCCTGAAGATGCCGCCTCCGCTGGAGCCGCAAGAGCCCCGGGGCAGGATCCGTCGACTGTACTGGAAGGAATTCTCGCGCTTCGTGGAGTTTCCGCTGCAGGTCACGGCCTCCACCTGGTTTCACGCCGGGAGCCCGGAGCCCGGGGAGTTGTCCGAGCACGAGCCCGACACCCTGGGTTCCCGGGAGCGCAACGCCTGGCTCGATCGGGTCGTGGCCAGGGAGCTCGCGGCCGGCACGGATCCGGACGAGCCCGGCCTCGATGCGCGCCTGGCCCGGGACGCCGACGATTTTCTGGAGACGGCCGCAGCCCAGGCCTGGGGACCCGCCGGGGTGTTCTCCCTCGCGAAGCGCGGACCCCTGGCCGACGATCTGTGCGACACGGTACGCTGCACGCTCACCGCCGTGGCCTCCGTCCTGCCGGATCGTGCGGAATGGAAAGATTTTTGGCGTGCCTGCCCGGGGATGGATCCGTCCCTGGAGCCCGCTGCCTCGCCTCCGGTCCGCCTCGCTGCGGCCGGGGCCGCGATTTCAGGCCGCCTGCCGTGGTATCACCGGAGCCGGGGACTCCTGCTGGTGCTGGACTATGTCAAGAAGGGCGACACGCCCGTGGCGAGGGTCTGCGACGCCTGGGTGGCGCTGCAACTGTACCGGGTCATCGCTCCGGAGGCGGCCCTGGACACCGCGCGGATCCTGCTGGTGCGTCCGTTCGCCAGGAAGGCGCAGCAGCAGCTGGCCTGGGAATGGCCGGCGCCGGATCCGGCGCAGGCCCTGGAGTACCTGGAGCAGCTGGCCGGTGCCATCCCCGATCCGGAAAACCTCGCGTTCTTCACGGCGGACCTGGCCATGGAGTGGCTCTCGGGAGCTTTCATGGACTTCGATTCCTGGTACGGGAAGCGGGCTCCATCCCTGCTCCATGCGTGGGAAAACAGTGACTTTGACACCTTCCGCCTGGAGCCGATCTGGAACCTCGGACCCCTGATCGATGCGTCCAGGGCCCGGGCACTGGCGCAGCGTCTGTTCCTGGACCCGCAGGCGCCCGTGGCATGGCAGTTCCAGAACCGGATCCGGCCGGTGGTCACAGGCGTCTTCCCGGATGCGCAGCCGGCGGGCGACGGACAGGAGGGCTCCGATGGAGAAGCCTGATCTGATGCGGCGGGTGTTCTCCGGACCGTCGCCGACCTGCGCCCTGATCGAGGCCTCCGCGGGCACGGGCAAGACCTACACGATTGAACACCTCGTGCTCGACCGTGTGAAGGCCGGGGTTCCGATCTCCGAGATCCTCCTGGTCACCTTCACCCGGAAGGCCGCAGGCGAGTTGCGTGATCGCGTCCGTCTCCGCCTGAGCGCGAATGCCGGGACCGATCCCCTCGTGCGCCGTGCGCTGTCGGCCTTCGACTCGGCCACCATCACCACGATTCATGGCTTCGCCCAACTGGCGCTGTCCTGGTTCTCCATCCACACGCCGTATCCGTTCGAGCAGGAGCTGGCCTCCCTGGAGGACCTGTTCCCGGAGGTGCTGCGGGATCTGATCCGCGGTCCCTGGTACCGCGACCCCACGGCCGCGTCGGTCCTGCTGGGCTGGCTCGGCGCGTCCAGTCACAACACGCTGGTGAAGGCCCTGATGCACTGCGCCGAGTCGGCGCTGCCCATGCGCTTCTCCCGGGAGCTTTCGCGGCTGGCCGGTCCCGCGGTGGCCGAACTGAAGACCCCGCAGCTGCGACAGGCCTTCGACGCGGTGCTCACACGGGCCGGTCCCAAGGACAGGCAGAGACACACCTACCCCGGGCTCGTCAGCCGGCTGCTGGAACACGCGGTCTGCTGGCAGGACGGCCTGATGGTCCTGATGATGATGGAGAAGGCGCCGCTCAAGGGCTTCATGAAGACCTGCGAGGACAGCCTGGACAGCCTGGACCCGCCCCTGCGGGCGGCGCTGGAGACCTGGCTGGAGCTTCCCCGCTCGCTGGACGGGCGGAGGCCCTATTTCCGTCACATGGCGGTGATGGTCCTGCTCCCGTCCGTGCGCATGGCGCTGGACGAGGCCAAGCGGCAACGCCACGTGATGACCTATGACGACATGATCCAGCGGCTGGCCCTGGCGCTCAAGGATCCTGCCACCGGACCGGAGCTGGTGCGCGGCCTGCAGGCGCGCTTCCGCGTGGGGATCGTCGACGAGTTCCAGGACACCGATCCCGTGCAGTGGGAGATCCTCCGGCGGCTCTTCCTGGAGCGGTCCGACGGGGCGCTGGTGGTGGTGGGGGATCCCAAGCAGGCGATCTACCGCTTCCGCGGCGCGGACATCCTGACCTACCAGGCGGCACGCCGTCACCTGCAGGCGGTGGGCGGGGTCCATGTTCATCTCGAGACCAATTACCGGTGCACCCGGGACATGGTCGACGCGGTCAACCATTTCTTCCGCGACGGGGAACCTTCGAGCGTCTTTACGGTCCAGGACGTCCGGTACGATCACCCGCTGGACTGCGGGAAGCCCGATCTGCGGCTGGAGCCGCGGCGTCCGCCGGTGGTGATCCTCGGACAGCAGTACTGCCCCCATGTCACGAGGGACCGCTGGGCCTTCGAGCTGGCCCGGCAGATCGCCGGGGAGATCCGGGAACTGGTGGGCTCCGGGACGCGGCTGGCCGAACCCGGTCAGGTCCCCCGGATCCTCGGCTACCGGGATGTCTTCATCCTCGTGCAGAAGCACGCCGAGGGCCGGATCGTCTCGGGCGTCCTGCGCGAAGCGGGCATCCCGTTCTCGTTCTACCGAAGACAGACCCTGTTCGAAGGGCCCGAGGCCCGCGGGCTCCTTGACGTGCTCGAGGCCGTCCTGCGCCCGCATCACCCCTCCCTGCAGAACCGCGCCTTCGTGACGCCGTTCTTCGGCATGGATCTCGTCAGGCTCGCGCAGGCCGGCGGACTGCCGCGGCACCATCGGGCGGTGCGCACCCTCCTGGCCTGGAACGAGCTCGCCCGCGACGGGGAGCTGGCCAGTCTGCTCTCGGCGCTCTGGTTCGACAGCGGCGTCCGGGAGCGGCTCTTTGCCGGGGCCGCCACGCGGCGGGACGCGATCAACCTGGAGCGGATCTTCGGCATCCTGCGGCACGAGCTGGTGGCGCGTCCCATGACGGCGGACCTGCTCGTGGGCCGCCTGCGGGAGTGGGTATTGAAAGGATCGCGGGAGGCCGACTCGGAGGACCTGCTCATGGAGGTCACCGATCCCGGGGAGAACGCCGTGCGCATCCTCACCATGCACAACGCCAAGGGGCTCGAGGCGCCGGTGGTGTTCCTGTACGGCGGGTTCTCGAAGAACCAGCCGCCGCCGGTGCACGAGTTCCATTCCCCGACCGAAGGCTGCCGCGTGATGCACGTCGGGAAACTGGAGGCCAAAGATCCGGAGAGGCCATTCTATGAGGAGGAGGAGCTCGGGGATGCCCAGCGCCTGATGTATGTGGCCATGACGCGTGCCAAGGCCCTGTGCTACCTGCAGATCATCGCCGAGCCCCTGCCCGATCCCGAGTCGGGAAACCAGGCGGGCTTCAAGGAACTGTTCCGCGGCGCCAAGGCGACCGTGCGGGACCGCGTGACGACGCTGCGCGACGAGGTCGGGGAGGATCCATGCGTGGCGGAGTGGTTCGAGGTCCGGACCAACGGCGTGGAATGCCGGGACTGCCATCCGTACCTGCCTGCGCCGGACCGGGAGGCCGTCACGGAACCATCCGGGACTGATACCTCCCTCGAGACGCTGGCCGAAGAGGTGAGGTCCTGCCTGGAGGTCGCAGACAACGGGTCGGTCGGGCTGCGCTCGCGGGTCGGAAAGCCGGTCTATTCCTATTCCAGCCTGAAGAAGCGGGCCGAGATCTCCGAGGAGGCCCGCGTGGTGAGCGTGGCCGACGCCCTGCCCGAGGTGCCCGCGACCGATCCGCCGCCGGGCGTTCATACCGGGCTGTGCGTGCACGAACTGTGCGAGACCGTCGATCTTTCCTCCCTGAGGACGTTGGACACCGTCGCAGACTGGCTGGCCGATCCCGACGTGGAGGTGTGGATCCGGGCTGCGGTGGCCCGGCAGGAGCTTCCGGAGGCCTGCTGGCGGCGGGTCGGGGAGATGGTGTTTTTGGCTTTCCGGACGCCTGTGGCAGTTCCCGGCTGCGGGCTGCCCCCCCTGGGCGACTGTGATCGGATCGCACGGGAGCTGGAGTTCCGGATTCCTTACGATCCGGCGCTGGCCGGGGGCCTGGAGTCGATCCTGTCGCGTCCCCCGCAGGACGAGGGCTGGGTCATGGGCTTCTTTGATGCCGTGCTCCGGCTGGAAGGCAGGCTCTACATCGTGGACTGGAAGACCGACCTGCTGCGCGATTACACCCCGGAGACCGTCGCGGCGCATGTCCGTTTGCACTATGCGCTGCAGGCCAGACTCTACGCCGCGGCGCTGGCCAGGATGCTCGGCATCGGCTCGGAGGAGGCGTGGGAGGAGGCCTTCGGCGGCTTCCTCTACGTGTTCGTGCGGGGCTTCGGTCCCGGCTCCGGGGTGGTCCGGCTCCGGCCGGAGTGGAAGGAGCTCTCGGGATGAACGAAGCTTCCCTGGTCCAGAAGATCCTCGGCCGTCTCGAACTCGAACCCGAGATCACGCGGGCCCTGTGCGCGCTGGCACGGACGCTGGAAGAGGCGCGCCTGGCCCCGGGGCTGGTGCTGTGGGCCTGGGACCTGCTGGGCGTCTGCCAGCTCACTGTTTCGGAGAAACTGACGGTGGTGGCCCACCTGCTGGCGCTGTTCCTGGCGGAGGGCCGCGGCCACACCACCCTCGATCCGGAGGGTCCGGAGCTGGCCGAGATCGCCCGCCGGCTGCGGGAGGCCACCGAAGACGGGCCGTTCACGGCGCCACGGCTGGCGGCGGAGTTCCGTCGGTTCCTGGAGAACCGGTCCCTGGTGGCGCTGCTCGGAGATGGCGCCCCGGATCCTGCGGCGCCTGATTCCCTGAAGCCCGGCTGGGCCGCTCCGCTGGTGTTCTGCGACGGCCAGTTGCAGTTTTCCCGCACCCGGTGGATGGAGCGTGAGTGTGCGCGACTGCTGCGGGAGCGGTTCGGGACGGTGGACGAGGCCGCGGATCACACCGATCCCTTCGCCGGGTTTGCCGGCGAGCTCGACGACGTCCAGCGGCGCATGATCCGGCAGGTGCCCGGCAAAAGGGTCTTCTGGATCTCGGGAGGCCCCGGCACCGGAAAGACCTCGTGCATCTACGGCCTGCTGTGGGCCCTGGGCCGCTGGTCTCCCGGGCTGGACGCGGGCAGGATCGCCATCGCCGCCCCCACCGGAAAGGCGGGATTCCGCATCACCCAGAGCCTGAGGCGCATGGCGGCCGCAGGAGGCGGTCCTGGCAAGGCCACCGGTCCCGGCGATGCCGTCGGTCCCTACGACGCGGCCATCCTGGACGGACGGCTGGACGCGTCGACGCTGCACCGCCTGCTGGACTATCGTCCGGGCACGGACCGGTTCGGGCGCCATGAAGGCTCGCCGCTGGAGCTGGACTGGGTGATCGTCGACGAGAGCTCGATGGTGGATCTGGTGCTCTGCCACGCGCTGCTGAGGGCGCTGCCCGCGACGGCCGGCCTGATCTGGATCGGCGACCGTGACCAGCTGCCGGCCGTGGGCCGCGGCGCCCTGTTCCAGGCCAGCTGGGAGCAGGGCCCTGCGCGGTATCCGGACCATTATTTCCGCCTGGAGCGCAACTACCGCGCCGAGCAGGGCCTGGCCGGGGACATCCGCCGGGTCATGGACCGCGGGGAGAAGACCTGGGAAGGCCCGGTCGCCGGCTTTCCGGCCCAAAACCGGCTGGTCCTGCACCGCACCGAGTCCGCCCGGCAGTGGCATGAGTTCCTCGACCAGGTCTTCTCCCGGACCTTCGATCGATCGTACTGGGACGCGGCCCTGGACGCCTTCGAGTGGGACCCCTCCCAGATCGCCGTCGAGCCCGGCGGGCATCCCCGGTACCCGGAGATCGTGGAGCTCCTTCGACGGGCCGGGAGCGCGCCGGTGCTGTGCGTGACCCACGCAGGATCCCGCGGGACCGTCGCCGTCAACGAATACTTCCACCGCAAACACCCCTGGGGGACCTTTGGCCTCCTGCCGGGCGAGCCGGTGATGGTGCAGGTCAACGACTACCAGCGCAGCCTGTGGAACGGCGACTTCGGTGTGGTGCTGCACGCGACGTGGCAGGGGGAGCCGCTGCCGTGTGTGGCCTTCCTGCAGGGCGACCAGTTGAGGATCTTCCCGCTCGCGGGACTGCCGCTGGCCCGCGCCTTCGCCTTCTCGGTGCACAAGAGCCAGGGCAGCGAATTCCCGGAGGTGACCCTGGCGCTGCCGGAGGTCCCCTCCCTGATGCTCACCCGGGAGTTGATCTACACGGCCATCACCCGCGGCAGGTCCTGCGTGCGGATCGCGGGCACTCCCCCGATCCTGCAGGCCGGGCTCTCCACCACGGTGGAGCGCCGCATGAACCTGTCCCGCTGGCTCTTCGGGGACCAGGCGAAATGCCGACAGCCGCCGTGACGGTGTTTTCCTCCGGAAGTTGTGCTACAGTGTCGGATGCGAAGGGAGTGACGAAAAGTCCGGTTTCTACGCGACCGACGGCGACGTGCCCGACGACCAGGGGACCGACGTCCCCGACGTGCCCTGTCCGCAGGATCAGGTGTGCGGGGAGACCTGCTGCAACGCCGGCGACGAGTGCGTGTTCAACCAGTGCCTGCCCCCGTGCGAGTTCGAGCGCTGCCGCATGACCTGCTGCGGCCAGGGCGAGGAGTGCGTCAACGAGATGCAGTGCCTGCCCGTGTGCGAAAACGAGCGCTGCGGCGACAACCTGACGGTCTGCTGCGACGAGGGCCAGCGGTGCCTCGACGGCGTGATCTGCGTGACCGAGTGCAATCTTGGCGAGACCGTCTGCGGCGGGAACCTCGACACGTGCTGCCCCATCGGCGACCTCTGCCTCAACAACGCCTGCGTCACGCCCTCGAACATGTGCAGCGACAACTACGACTGCCCCGACGACTCGTACTACTGCGACACCAGCGTCTGGCGCTGCCTGCCGGTGGGCACCGGCGAGATCTGCTCGGGCGAGCCGACCTTCTGGCCCATCGAGCCCGTGATGGAGTGGTACTGGCCCGGCATCACCTACAACGCCGTGTTCTACGGCAACGTCATCGCCAGCCCGGCGGTGGGTGACGTCGACGGCGACGGCGTGCCCGATGTCGTCTTCCCCGTGTACGCCGGCGCCGACATGAACAACACGCTGCTGGTGGCCCTCTCGGGCAACGGCGACGGGGCGGGCAATCCGCGGGTGCTGTTCACCATCCCCTCGGCGGCCGATCCAGTGGGCCCCAAGCCCTACCGCAGCGCCTCGGTGGCCCTGGCCAACTTCGACGACGATCCCGCGCTGGAGATCGTCTACAACATCCACGGCGGCGGCATCCGCATCGTCAAGGGCGACGGCCTGACCGAGGTCTGCGACCACAACCTCTATCCCGCCTGCACGGGCCGCCGGACCACCGGCGTGGCCGTCAACATCACCGGCGGTCCCCATGTGTCCGACCTCGACCATGACGGCATGCCTGACATCCTCGTGTACTGCACAGCCCTCAACGGCCACGACATCTCCAACGCGGCGCTGGATTTCGCCGCGGTCGCCGGCTGCGCCTTCAACACCACGGTGGCCGATCTCAACGAGGACGGCTTCCCGGAGATCGTCGACGTGAAGAAGGCCATCACCATCAATCCTGCCACGCCCGGCGGCATCCCCCTGTGGAGCAACGCGCTGACCCAGACCGCGGGCTTCATCGCCGTGGCCGACATCTTTCCCGATATCCCCGGTCCCGAGGTGATCTTTGTGCGGACCAGCCTCTTCATCCTCAACGGGCGCACCGGCGCGATCCTGGTCGGCGCCGGCGGCTCGATCATCTCCACCGCCGTCGCGATCCCGGGCGGCGGCAGCGGTGGCGCGCCCACGGTGGCCGACTTCGACGGCGACGGCCTGCCCGAGATCTCGACGGCCGGTCAGGCCTTCTACGTGGTGTACGATCCCGACTGCTGGGATCCGCCCCTTCGCACCGGCGGACTGTGCGCGTCGGGTGCCACCAACTTCATGCTCTGGCAGACCCCCACCCAGGATCTCAGTTCCTCGCAGACCGGCTCCTCCGTGTTCGATTTCCAGGGGGACGGCATCGCCGAGGTGCTGTACAACGACGAGTGCTTCTTCCACATCTACGACGGACAGACCGGCACCGAGCTCGTCGACCCGAAGATCCCCAGTTCGTCGCGCACCGACGCCGAGTACAGCCTCGTTTCCGACGTCGATGGGGACGGCAACGCCGAGATGCTGGTGATCTCCAACGCCGACCAGGCCATCATCCGCGACAACTGCCACGTCAGTTGGAAGACCGCCGGCGTCTCCATCGACTGGCTGTGCCAGTACACCACCTGCACCGCGGGTCCGGGCTGCACCGGCGGCATCGGCGGCACCTGCGCGGGCACCGGCTACCAGTGCGACGCCGCCGGCATCTGCCGGCAGCCCGCGGGCACCCACGGCGTGCGCGTCTACGGGGACGCCTACGATCGCTGGGTTCGCACGCGGCCGGTCTGGGGCCAGTTCAACTACCACGTCACCGACATCGAGTCGGCCAACGGAGAGTGGAACGTGCCCCTCTACGAGCCCCACAACTGGCTCAGTTACAACAACTACCGCCAGAACGTGCAGGGAGGCGCCCTGTTCCCGGTGCCGGACCTGGCCTTGAGCGTGTCGGCCACGGTGGTCTGCCCGCGCGAGGTGCGTCTGCTCGTGGTGGTGCGCAACCTCGGGTCCATGGGCGTGCCCGCGGGCGTCGGCGTGCGGCTGGTCCGCGAGGACACGGGCACGGAGCTGGCCACGCTGACCACCGCGACCACGATCCTGCCCGGCGGGCTCGAACGCCTGCTCCACGTCTATGAGGATCTCGAGCTCAACGTGGACATGACCTTCTCGGCCTCCCTCGACGACGGCAACGTCATCGAGGAGTGCGAGGAGACCAACAACACCGCCCTCTCGGAGCCGGTCCGCTGCGAACCCCTGGGTAAATAATAAGAAAAATCAATCATCATCCTGGATCATGGAGATGGCCGCCAGGCAGAACAGGGCGCCGATGGTGAAGGCGGCCATGGACAGGTAGTCGGTGGGCCTCCAGGGGCCCTTCACCCGTGCGTCGACCTCAAGGTAGTCAACCGTTTCAATCTTCAGCCGTGTCGACGATTTTTTCCCCTTCAGGGTGAGCGTGTCCGGAGTGAGCGCGGCGGTGAATGGAACCGGGATTGGAACGGCCATCCGATCCTTCGTGATGACCCGCAACCTCGTGACGGACTCCACGATCAGTGGCCCGGTCCCCTTGGAGTGGAGCGTCTCACCGAGGGGATGCCGGACCCGCGCCAGCTTCTCCACCTGCCCGATCTCCGTGACCGGCACGCTCAGCCGGGTGGGCCGGATGCTCGAGCACGAGGCCAGCAGGAGCAGCGCCAGCAAGACACCGCAGTTTTTTTTCACACTGTGCGAAATTGGTTCGTTCATGACGCACTCCCCGGGTCAAAAGTTGAAGCCGCACACGATGGCGAACGACACACGGATGATGGTCCTGGTCACGTCGGTGCGCATCTCGAAGCCCAGTCGCATCGGGGCGGTCCGCTTGACCAGTTGCAGCGTCACCCGCCCCCCGTACTCCGCCGGCGTGCCCTCGCGATACTCCACGCGAATGGGCTCCACCTGCACGCCCACCGGCAGTGCTGATGGCGCATATTGATAAAATAGACCTGTCGGGTTGTACATGGACCATACCTGCTCGTGGTAGTCCCTGTTGTTGTCAAAGGTCGGCTCCTGCCACCCGATCAGCCGGAACAGGCTGATGCCGGCCACATGATCCCCATGAATATGGAAGCCCAGGCGCACGGACAGTTCGATTCCCCAACGCAGGGGGTCGTCCAGGCGGCTGTCCTGTCGTGCATACATCTGGGTGGCCTGGGTAAACAGGAAGTTGGTCTCGACATAAAAACCCGGCACAGGGAAGCCCGGCTCAGGCAGTTCAAGCGGCTCGGGCCAGTCTTTGCTCCGAGCGCGGATCCCGGGCAGCAGGTGATCGAACTTTCCAGGGGGCGGAACGACCGGCCTGGGCACGAGATTGGAGCGGTAGAAATAGGCATGGATCGGCCGCGTGGTCGGCAGCACGCGATCGTTCAGGATCTCGAATCCGTCCACGGACTCCGGGAGTTTCATCTTCTGCACGATCACCCAATGATCATCCGCGCCCACGCGCAGGATCCAGAGCCCGTGCGTTCCCATCGCCAGGATGGCGTGATCGGCGAGGCGCTTGGCTTTTCTGGGAATCTGCGGCAACTTCACCCGGTCCACCTCCCGATTCTTGAGCAACAGGACCAGGGCACGCGGGGCCATTCCAATGCGGAGGCCATCCGGGAGCGGCCGGGGAGAGACCTCGATTTGGACGCGATCATCGGCGGCCGGGGTGGCGGGTCCGGCCGGGGAGGCGATCAGGAGCAGGAGGATCAGGCAGGGCATGGAAACACCTCGCAATGGGAGAATCCAGAGCAATTCGCGTGCCGAATCATAGGAAGCCCCTTGTGCGCCAGGAGATCTTGTCGGCGTCGATGACGCTGCAGGCGATCACCTTCGTCGGTGGCTGCCCGGCCGGCCGGGGGCGATGGGGCGCAGCAGCCGCGGCAGCTCCCAGGACAGCGTCAGCGGATGGTAGTAGTGCACCGAGCCGCTCTGGCGCAGCAACTCAAGCACCGGGCCGAGCTTGATCTGCCACTCGAGATCGAGGAGGTCGCGGCCGTGGGGCCGCAGGGTCAACTGGCTCTCGTCGAGCAGCATCCAATGGAAGCGGACGCCCTTTTTGGCGAGGTGGCTCAACTGGGCCGCCAGCGGGGCCGTCTCGGGGAGGGGATCCCACGGCGAAAACACGACCACATGGGGCGCCGGGGCCCGGCGCAGGCTCTCGAACAGGTGGGACAGTCCGCTGGCGCGCGGCGCTCGCGTGGGCATCTCGAGGCCGGTGTAGGCGCAGCACTGTTCGAGGGCGCGGTCGGGATCCGTGGTGGAGAGCTCCAGGGCCTGCAGCCCCTGGATGCGCGGGAGCCGCGCCATGATCCGGCCGATCTGCTCGCAGCGATCCTCGGGCTCGGGCGGCAGCAGCTCGGGCGTGCCGACCCCGAACACCCAGAGCACCCAGGCACGGAAGCGCTCCCAGCGCTCCTCCCAGGACAGGCGGGCCGAGACCGGTGTGCGGTAGCGGAACCGGACCAGATCCTGCAGGCCGTCGCGGATGCGCGGATGGCGCGAGTGCCACACGCCGTCCTCGTGGAAGCCAGCCAGTCCCACGGGAGCCTGGGCCTGCTGAAGGCTGTGGAACAGCAGCGGAAGCCCGGCGGCGTAGTGGTCGAACGGGCTGTAGCCGGCGACCCCGGAGAAGGTGGACGGGCTCAGGTCGACCTGGACGGACCACTTCCCGACCACCACCGGGATCGACAACTGGATGATGTATTTCTGCTGGCGAAGGGAAGCCGAGGGGATGATCGCCCGGGGAGGGTCGCCCGGGGAGAACGGCCGCAGTTCGGCGAACTCGCCGTCCTGTCCGGGGATGGGTCGACGATCAGGCTGGGTCTGCTCGACCTGCGGGTGCTTGCGGAGGAACTGCGCGGCCGCGGGCTGGGCGTGCAGCATCAGGGGCAGGCTCAGCACGTATTCGCGCGGGGCCGCCCCCAGGGGCGCGCGGATCACGATCGAGAAGCCGTAGAACCAGACGGGCCCCGGCCGCACCGGGATCAGTTCGACCTCGAAGGGCAGCTCGCAGGCCGCCGGGATGTCGAAGCGGAAGTGTCCGGCGCTGGAGAGGCCCGGGCAGAAGCGCGTCTCCAGGCTCACGCTGCCCAGAGGGATGGGCAGGTGGTGCTCCAGCCGGCAACGGATCACGAACGGGCGCCCGACGACCAGGTCATCCTCGGGTGGGATCACCATGCCGCGCAGGGGATCCTCGTGGAGCGACGAGAACAGCATGCGCTCGCGCAGCCGGATCCATCCGGCCCAGGCGAAAGGGATCAGCCCCGGAACCAGCAGGTCCGCGCGCAGCAGCACGGCGCCGGCGGCCAGGAACACCAGACCCCCCAGGGTGAGCATGGTCAAGCTCGGCGCGCCCGGATCGGCGTGGGCCGATTTTTCCCTCCGGGGTGCCTGCTCCCTCCCCGCGCCGGACAGGGGATCGGAGAACGGGCTCATATCAGATCGAGATCCTGGATCAGTCTATGCACGATGCTCTCGGGGGTGACGCCGCGGTTCTCGGCCTCATAGGACAGCCTCAACCGGTGGCCCAGCACCGGGATCGCCAGCGCGCGCACGTCCTCGGGGGTGGCGAAGTCGCGCCCCTGCAGCACGGCCCTGGCCTTGGACGCGCGCAGCAGCGCGAGCCCGGCGCGTGGCGAGGCGCCCAGCTCCAGTTGCGGATGCCGGCGCGTCGCACGCACCAGCGACAGGGCATAGCGCATCAGCGGCTCGGAGACCTGCACCCGCTCGACGAGGGCCTGGGTCTCCACCAGTTGGGCGGCCGAGAACAGCGGCGCCGGCAGCGGAGGGATCACGTGATGGGCGTGCATCATGGAGAGCTCCTGCTCCCGATCGGGATAACCGAGGCGGATCCGGATCAGGAAGCGGTCGATGGTGGCCTCCGGCAGCAAAAACGTGCCCGCGCTCTCCTGGGGGTTCTGGGTGGCCAGCACGAAGAACGGCTCGTAAAGTGCGTAGGTGGTTCCGTCCACGGTGACGCGGTTCTCCTCGAGGGCCTCGAGCAGGGCCGCCTGGGTCTTGGCCGGCGCGCGGTTGATCTCGTCGGCGAGCAGGACCTGGGTGAACAGGGGCCCGGGGATGAACTTCTGGGACTGGAAGTCCGGGCCGGGGATCCGCATGCCGGTGATGTCCGACGGCAGCAGGTCGGGCGTGAACTGGATGCGCTTGGCCGACAGCCCCAGCAACGCAGCGTAGTACCGCGCCAGGGTCGTCTTGGCCACGCCGGGCACGCCCTCGAGCAGGATGTGGCCTCGCGCCAGCAGGGTGATGCAGATCTCCTGGACGATGGACTCGGGCCCGAAATAATACTTTTTCATCTCCTGCTGGAGACGGGCGAATTGCGCTTGAATGTCAACAAGATTCAATACCATATGATTCACCAATGGCCCATCCTGAGCCCAGGTTCCAGCGCCGGGTGCCAGAATACGTTGTTCCCGCACGGCGCCTTCCATTGATAGTTGAATTCAGGCGGTTTGGCGAGGCCAAAGTGCTGCAGGACCGGCGCAGGTTCCGGGCCGTGTACGCAGGTATTGCTTGCAGCAAAAGGGGTTTTGCGGTATGGCACCATCTATGTCCGATGTCATTCACTTTACCGCCGTCATTCCGGCTGCAGGAATCGGGAGCCGTCTGCTGCCGGCCACCAAGGCCATTCCCAAGGAACTCCTTCCCATCGTGGACACGCCCGCGATCCAGTATCTGGTCGACGAGATCGTCGCCTCCGGGATCTCGCGGATCGTGTTCATCACGGCCAAGGGAAAGGAGGCCATCATCGACCACTTCGACTCCGCGCCGGATCTGGAGGCGCTGCTGGCCGGTCGCAACAAGCTCGACCTGCTCGAGAAGGTGACCGCCCCCACGCATATGGCTGAGTATGTGGCCGTGCGGCAGGAGCGGCCCCTGGGGCTCGGACACGCGGTCCTGATGGCCAAGAAGGTCGTAGGCGACACGCCGTTCGCGGTGCTCCTGCCCGACGATCTGATCGACGCGAAGCGGCCGGCGCTTCGTCAGTTGATGGACGTGTACGAGGCGCGCCACCCCCACGGAGTGCTCGCCTTGATGGAGGTGCCCGATGAGGACGTGTCCAAGTACGGCATCGTCGCCGGGCACATGCTCGACGACCGCGTGATGGAGATCACCGGCATCGTCGAAAAACCCTCGATCGAGGCCGCGCCCTCGCATTTTGCGGTCATCGGGCGCTATGTGCTGCACCCGGACACGTTCCTGCACCTGGAGCGGATTCCCCGCGGCGCCGGTGGCGAGATCCAGCTCACCGACGCCCTCGCGGAGCTGGTGCGCACCGGAAAGACCCTTCTCGGATGCCTGTTCGAGGGGCGTCGTCACGACACCGGGGATGTGTTCGGCTATCTCGAGGCGAACATACATTATGCGATGAAGCACCCCGATCTGGCCAGGAAGCTGCGCGCCAGCCTTCCCGAGTGGTTGGAAGAACCCACCCTGTGACCGGCTCCTCCCCATGACCCGCCGGCTCGTCTCCGTGGGCGTCCCCGTCCCGCTCCACCAGACCTTCACCTACCACTGTGACGGCACCCCGCCGCCGCCGGGGACCCGTGTCTTCGTGCGCTTCGGCGGTCGCCGCCTGATCGGCATCGTGCTGCCCGGGACGCCGACGTTTGACGGTGTCACCGTCCCCCTCGGGGAGATCGTGGATCCGGTGCCCGTGTTCACGCCTCCGGTGCTGCGTTCCCTCGTCTGGGCGGCGGGGTACTACCACCACCCCATCGGTGAGGTGCTGCGGTCGGCCCACCCCCAGCTCGACGAGATCCGCACGCGCCGCCGCTTCCGGGCGATCCTGCCGCCGAAGAACGACTACACCGGCTGGGTCGACCCGTGGACGGGCCCGCTGAGCCACATCCGGCCGGGAAACCTCTACGACAAGAAGACGTTCCATCGCGCCGGCAAAAACGATGCCTGGATCCAGAAGGCCTGCGCCGCCGGGTGGCTCGTGGCCGAGGAGGACGAACAGAACCGACGCGTCGGCGCCGTGGTCGCGATCACGGCCGTGGAGGAGCCCGACGGCGAGGCACTCGACCTGCTGCGTCGCCGTCCCGTGCGCTTTCACCTGTACTGCCAGCTGGCCGAGACGGCCCTGCCGGTTCCGGTCTCCGACGTGCTGCGCGAGCATCCGAACGCGCAGCCCCACCTGGCCGCGCTGCGCAAGGAGAACCTGATCCGGATGGAGAAGGTGACCACCCTCGCCGCGCCTGCGGATCCCTTTGCCCAGCTGCCCGAGTGTGCCCCCGAGCCCACCCTCACCGCGCAGCAGCGGGAGGCCGTGGAGCTGGTCCGAAGCCACGCCACGGGTTTTGCTCCCTTCCTGCTCGAGGGCGTGACCGGCTCGGGCAAGACCGAGGTGTACCTGCAGGTGCTGCGCGGTGTGCTCGGCCGCGGCCAGGGCGCGGTGATCATCGTGCCCGAGATCGCGCTCACGCCGCAGCTGGCCTCGCGCTTTGAGGCGCGCTTCCCCGGTCAGGTGTCGGTGCTGCATTCGGCCCAGCCTGCGGCCGTCCGTGCGCGGGAGTGGCGCGCGCTGGCCTCCGGACAGAAGCGGATCGCCCTGGGCGCCCGATCGGCGGTGTTCGCTCCGGTCCCCGCCGTCGGCCTCATCGTGGTCGACGAGGAGCACGACGCCTCCTTCAAGCAGGAGGACGGCTTCCTCTACAACGCACGTGACTTCGCGCTGGTCCGGGCCAGGGAGGAGGGCTGCCCCATCGTGCTCGGGAGCGCCACGCCCTCCATGGAGGCCCGCGCGCTGGCTGGCAAGGGCCGCTGGGGTCACTTCCGCCTCACCCACCGGCCCGTGGCGCGTCCGATGCCCGCGGTGCAGTGCGTCGACCTGCGCGTCTTCGACAGCCGCGACCTGATCACGGCGCCCCTGGCCGTCGCCCTCGCGGAGAACCTGGCCGCCGGTGGTCAGAGCATCCTGTTCCTGAACCGCCGGGGCTTCTCCGGGCGGCTGCAGTGCGCCGTCTGCGGCACGGTCGAGGAGTGTCCGCACTGCGCGGTGTCGCTGACCCTGCACCAGGCGCAGAAGAGCCTGGTCTGCCATTATTGCGGGACCCGCAAACCGCTGCCGGTGCGCTGCGCCTGCGGCGGCGAGTTCGTGCAGGCGCGCGAGGGCGTCGAGCAGGTCACCGGCGCGCTGCAGGAGCGCTTCCCGACCGCGCGCATCGCCCGGCTGGATCGCGATTCTACGCGCTTTGCCGGACTGGTCCGCCTGCTCGACCGCATGCGTGCCGGCGAGATCGACATCCTCGTGGGCACGCAGATGATCGTGAAGGGTCACGACTTTCCCGGCGTCACCCTGGTGGGGGTCCTCGACGCCGATCACAGCCTGTTCTTCCAGGACTTCCGGGCGGCCGAGCGGACGTTCCAGCTGCTGGTGCAGGTCGCCGGGCGCGCGGGCCGGGGGGACCAGCAGGGCCGGGTCCTGGTGCAGACGCGCCGGCCGGATCATCATGCGATCTACTTCGCCGCGGCGCAGGACGTCGACGGCTTCGCCCGTCGCGAGGAGATGGCCCGCCGGGAGTTGAAATATCCACCATTCGGCCACCTGGTGCTGTTGCGGCTGCAGTCCGCCGATGAGACGCTGCTGGCGAACCAGGCCGAGGCGTTGGCCGCGTCCCTGCGCGGCGACGCCGGGACCGTGGAGGTGCTCGGCCCTGTCCCTGCCCCGATCTCCCGCATCCGCAACGTCTTCCGCCACCAGATCCTGCTCAAGTGCACCGACCGCAAGGCCCTCCACGCCCTGGTCCGCCGTGCGGCGGCCTTCGAGCTCCCCACAGGCGTCACCTGCCGCCCGGACGTGGATCCCCAGAACATGCTGTAGTGACGCCGGAGCCCGTGCATTTCCGTCGGGATGTTTTGCGCTCGCCGCAAGTCACACAGGTTCCGGGACAGGGCAAAATCCCCGGCAGGCCAAATCTGTGTTGACACCCCGGGCCTCCACGGGGATACTCGGGATCACCTGAAAAAAGTGTTGGTCTACGGTTGAGTCGAGTCATGAGAACATCGGAGCAGTAACGGTTTGACGGATCAAGTAGCATCCCTGGATCTCGGAAGCACCTGGATCAAGGCCGGAGTGTTCACCCCCGGCGGCCGGTGTGTCGGCGTCGCGCGGAAGCAGGCCCCCGGGCCGGCTTCAGATACCGGCCTGTTCTCCGCCGACGCCTGTCTCGAGGTCGCCATGGACGCCCTGCGGTCCGCGGTGTCGGCCTGTCCGGGCGGCGGCGCGAACGTGGTGGGCCTGGCCTGCTCGGGCCAGCGTGCGACGATGCTGGTGGTCGACGGGTCGGGGCACCCGCTGACCCCGGCGGTGTCCTGGCAGGTGCCCTCCGCGGACCCGGGGGTGGAGGCCGTCCGTCTGCTGCTGGGGGAAGCTTCGTTCACGGCGAGGACCGGGCTGCCATTTCTCCCGATCTTCCCGGTCTTCCGCCTGGCGGACAGGGGCTCCCCCTGGGCCAGGGCGGTGGCCCGCGGTGGAACCGTGATGTCCCTGGGTGACTTCGTGCTGGGTCGCCTGGGCGCTGCTGCTGTGACCGATTATTCCCTGGCGGGGGCCACCGGCCTGCTGGACGGGCGAAGGCTGCAGTGGGACGAGGAATTGATGGCCACGGCCGGGGTTACCCCGGGGTGTCTGCCGCGGCTGATCCCGGCCGGGTCCGTCGTCGGGACCCTGGACTGGGCGTCGGCGGCCGCCACGGGCCTTCGCACCGGAACACCGCTGGTCGCCGCCGGCGGGGACCAGATGTGTGCGGTGCTGGGCGCGGGGATTGTGGAGCCCGGGGATGCGCTGATCAGCCTCGGAACCTCGGCAGCCGTGCTGGCGCCGGTGGGAGGATTCAGGGAGCCCGTGCCCGTCGTTCTGCCGCATGTCCTCCATGGGCAGTGGGTGGTGGAGGACTTCCTCGGACCTTTCGGTGCGGTGCTCGACCGGATCGTCCGGCTGCAGGGATGGGAGTCGGCCGGGGAGATGGCCCAGGCTGCACGGAAGCGGACGATCCCCCTGGAGGCGCCATCGTTTGTGGCCGACCTGCGGTCCCCTCCGGAGCACGACCTCGCCGCGGCCTTTTCCGGCGGATCGATGGATCTCCTGAAGGATCGGGATCTGACAGCCGCGCTCGTCATCGAGGGACTCGCCTTCACGGTGGCCCGGGCCGTGGAGGCCCTGGGCCGGCAGGTCGGGATCGGGCGGTTGCGGCTCGCCGGCGGTGGCGCCCGGAGCCAGGTTCTGGTCGAGGCCATTGCGGGCGCCATGGAGCGGCCGCTTCTCCGGTGTGGGCAGTCCGAGGCCGTGCTGTTCGGCGCGGCCTGTCTGGCGCAGGCGGGGGTGGGACTGGTTGCTGCCGTCGCCGAAGCGGCCGTGACCGCGGAAAGCACCGGGGAACCGGTGGATGCGCGACCTGACCCGGAACGGGTGCAGGCGCAAAGATTCCGGCGATTTGTCTCCTGAAAGGAACAGAGCCATGCTGCACGACAGCGACCAGAAGCGCGCGATTTCCCCCATCTCCAACGAGGAGCTGGCGAGAATCCGCGAAGAGGCGATGGACTTCGCCAACGTGGGCATCTACCG
Organism: Deltaproteobacteria bacterium HGW-Deltaproteobacteria-22; assembly: GCA_002841825.1. GTDB lineage: Bacteria > Myxococcota_A > Polyangia > HGW-17 > HGW-17 > HGW-17. The sequence continues at coordinate 47,281 of PHAZ01000006.1, forward strand.
GTACCGGATGGACGGGACGGTCGTGTTCATCGACGCGGGGGTGCTCCGGTTGCTGGACATGGAAGACGAGATATCCGACCCGTCGGAGTTGTTCGGCAGGAACATTTCGGAGTTGATACAGTACGTGGAACATCCCCGTTCCCTGCGCCAGCAGGTGATCGAACATGGTCCGCTCAAAAATGTGGAATACCGCTACCGGACGCTCAAGGGGGAGGACCGCTGGGTCTATCACAGCGTGCTTCTGGTGAATGACGCCGTGACGGGTGAACAGGAGCTCCTGGTCCTGGCCAGGGACATCACGGAACTGAAGAAGAGCGCGCTGGCCCTGGCCGCGTCGGAAAAACGCTGGAGGACCCTGATCGAGGGTTCGCAGCAGGGTATCATGGTCTGCGCAGGATCACCGGCCCGCATCATGTTGTTGAATCCGGCGCTGCTCGGGATGCTGGGACAGCCAGAATCCGCCTGGCAGGGCCGGGAGGTTCATGACCTGATCGGGAGGTTTCACCCGGAAGATCGGGAGGCGGCCCTGGCCCGTTTCTCGGCGCTCCCGGAGACCGACCCTGGAACCGTGCGAACAGAGCTCCGCCTCCTGGATCCAGGAGACCGGACGATCTGGGTGGAACTGAGATCCTCGGTGATTGAATTCGACGGTCGACCGGCCGTGCAGACATGTGTCACGGATGTGACCACCCGCATCGAGGCCCTCCGGCAGCGGCAGGAGATCGAGGCGAAGATGCACGACGCCCAACGCCTGGAGAGCCTGGGCGTGCTGGCCGGAGGTGTCGCACACGACTTCAACAACCTCCTGGCGGCGATCATGGGGAACGCCGAATTCCTGCGGGACGGTGTGATCGGTTCCCCGGACCTGGAAGTCCATGTGACGGAGATCTCCCATGCCGCGGAGCGTGCCGCGGATCTGTGCCGCCAGCTGCTGGCCTATTCGGGGCGCAGGAAACTGGCCAAACAGCCCCTGGACCTGAATGCCCTGGTCGAGGATACAACCCGGCTCATCGATGTCACCGTGTCCAGGCGCGTGCGGCTGGTCCGGGAGTTGACGCCGGGGCTTCCCTGCATCTCCGGCGATGCCTCACAGGTGAGGCAGGTCGTGATGAACCTGGTCACCAACGCCGCCGAGGCCCTGGGGTGCGAACCGGGGGGCATCACGATCAGGACCGGAACCTCCCCCATGAGCCGGGGTGACTTGAGCCGCCATATCATGGGAGAGAGCCTGGCGCCTGGACCCTATGTCCATGTCGAGGTGCAGGATGACGGCTGTGGAATGGAAGAGGACGTCTGCAAGCGAATCTTCGATCCGTTCTTCACCACCAAGTTCACCGGAAGAGGACTGGGGCTTGCCGCGGTGAGGGGAATCGTACGGAGCCATGGTGGGGCCTTCGACGTGCAGAGCCGACCCGGTCAGGGGACACGCATCCGGGCCATCTTCCCGGTGTCCGATCAACCGATGATCTCACGGAAGGACACCCCGATCATCGCCGACTGGCGCGGCTCGGGCACCGTGCTGCTGGCCGATGACGAGGCCGGCCCCCGGAACATCACGGCGCGGCTGCTCACGGCCATCGGCTTCGAGTGTGTGTGCTCCCAGAACGGGGAGGAGGCGGTCCGACGGTTCCGGGAAGATCCGGATCGCTTCCGGCTGGCGGTGCTGGATGTGGTCATGCCCGTGTGCGATGGTCCGGGATGTCTGCGTGAGCTGCGTCGGCTTCGACCTGATCTTCCCGTGCTTTTCATCAGCGGCTACGACGACGATTCCCTGAAGACCGAGCTGGCCGATCCTTCGACTGCGTTTCTGCAGAAGCCCTTTCGCATGACGAACCTGAGGGAGCAGTTGCGCCGGCTGTCGGCTGGGGAGGAACCGGATCGCGGATCCCTGTCCTGAGTCGGACGTCACCGTCGGGCCATGAACAGGCGCAGGGCGGTGGCCTCTTCCTCAAGGATCTCGGCGGCCTTCTTGTAGATCATCTTTTCGGCGACCGAGCCCAGCAGGGGAAAGTGGATCTTCAACTCTCCGCTCATGACGCGTGCGCAGCGGGCCCCCGCGTCGGAGATGCGGATCTCCCCGTGGTTCTCGAACATCCTGGCGATCTTCGACTTGGTCGGCACGTTCCTGTAGGTCATCACGCGGCGCCGCTTGTCGAAGGTGCTCTGCTCCACCCATTCGAAGGCCTCGGGCGGGATCTTCTTGGGGCCGATCTTCTCGATGACGGGCTGGATCCGGTACCGCACGCGGCGCACGATGGTGTCGTCGGTCTCGGTCCGCTCGAGCAGCTCCATCTCCTTGAGGGACTTCATGTGCTGCGTGAGGAACGCGGCCACGTCCGGATGCATCATCGCCGAGATCACCTGCTCGGCCGACGCGTCGAACTCCTGTCGGATTTCATATTTCATGGGGAACCCTCCTTGATCAGGGCGCACAGTTTCTCCTGCATCCCGGGGTCCGCGGCGGTCCTTGCGGACAGGAACCCGAGATAGGAGGTCTTCTTCGGACCGTCGAGGCGGCGCAGGTGGTCCTGGATGCAGGCCCGGTCGAAGGACTCGAGCACGCAAAGGGCGGCGGCCTGCTCGAGGAGCGGCAGCAGCAGCGGATCATCGGCGGTCAGCGATGAAAGATAGGCCAGCGTGGCGGCGTCGACGAGCTCGGGACGCTTGCCGATGACCGCCGTGCGCAGGCGGGCGACGGCAAGCAGGCTCTCGTGCTGCGGTTCCACCTTGCCCAGCAGGGCCAGCCAGTGGGCGGCCAGCGGTCCCTTGCCCTCCCGGAGGTAATACCACACCAGGGAGAAGCGTGCGTAGTTGGCGTACAGCGTCTGGGAGCGCGTGCGTCCGGCGATCTGCAGGAAGTCGACGGCCTCGGGCAGGCGGCCCAGCAGGCTCAGCGCCCAGGCATTGAGGTAGAGCGCCTCGGACCAGAAACGGTACGGAGGATGAGGCCTGACCTTGGTCAGGAAGAAGGTCGCCTTGCCCAGAAATTCGTTCACCTTCGCCTCCGCCTCGGGGACGGTCCTGGGTGCCTCGAAGCCGGCGGCCGGATCGATGGCGGCCACGGCGCCGGCCGTGATGCGGGTCTGCAGGTACAGCGCCCGCATGAAGTAGATCTTTCCGGCGGCGTGGGCGTCCTCGACCTTCTCGATGGGAATCTCCCCCTCGGTGGGCACGTTGGCCAGATGCGAGGCGAGCTCTTGGTTGATTGGCAGCAGGTTGGGCGGATCCGTGGGGACGATGGGATCGGGCCAGGCGAAGGCAGGGATCACAGGCGCCTTCGGGAGCGTGCACGGGGGAGGGGCCTGTGGGGCCGGTGCGACGGCGGCCTGTGCTGGGGTCTGCGGCTTCATGTCGTTGGACGGTGGGGGGGCCGGCTCGGCCACGGACCCTGCCGCCGGTGTTGGTGCATCGGCACGCGGCGCGAACGGCTCGCCGGCGGACCCGGGACGGGAGGCCAGGAACCATCCCAGCACGGCCGCGATCAGCACCAGGGGAATGCGGGTCAGATAGAACTTCGTGATCATGGGCGGAATCTACATGGTGCGTGCGGCAAGATCAAGTGCCTCACACTGTTGCCGGATCTTTCGCTTCTGCGGCTCGGTCAGGGCGAGGGTGATCAGGAACGACAGGCCGTCGGAGAGCGGAAAGGCCGCCCAGACGCCCCAGAGGCCGATCATCGGAGGCAGGATCAGCACCAGGGGGATGAAGAAGAACACCTGCCGGGACATCGACAGGATGAAGGCGGGCCACGCGTGGCCCATCGCCTGGAACATGGTGACGCCCACGACGTGATACCCGACCACCGGGATGCCCAGGGAGGCGATGCGCAGCACCGGGGTGCCCTCGGAGACGAGCTCGGGCGAGGTGGAGAACACCAGGATCAACTGGGCGGGGAACACCCACAGGACCAGGAACGCCCCGGCGGCGATGCAGGTGGCGATCACCGTGGAGAGACGGATGGCCTCGCGGCTCTTGCAGGGATTGCCTGCGCCCTCATGGTAGCCCAGGATCGGCTGAAGGCCCTGCACGAGCCCGAACAGCGGCATGAACAGGAACATCACCAGGCGGTAGTAGATGCCGTAGATCGCCAGGTGGAGATCCGTGCCGTAGTTGTGGATCATGTGGTTGATCAGGATGGTCATGATCGAGGAGGCGGCGTTGCGCGCGAACACCGAGGCCCCCAGGACCGTGATGCGCGCGATGGGCTCCCGACGGGGCACGATGGACTTCCAGTGCAGGCGAACGAAGGAGCGTCTGGACAGGAAATAGAACAGGAGCCACAAAAACGAGGCCCAGTTGGCCAGCACCGTGGCCCAGGCGGCTCCGGCGACACCCCCGTCGAGCCACCAAATGAACAGCGGATCGAGGAGGATGTTGAGGCCCGCCGAGATCAGCATCGTCCCCATGGCGAGGCGGGCGTTGCCCTCGGCGCGCACCAGGTTGTTCAGGGCGACCGAGCCGCAGAAGGGCAGGTAGCCCCAGACCATGACCTCCACATATTCGTGGGCATAGCCCAGCGTGGTAGGGGTGGCGCCGAACGCTCGGAGGATGGGGTCGACCCACAGGGACACCGCCAGGGTGAAGACCAGGCTGGAGAGCATGGTTAAAAAGAAAACATTGCCCAGGTACCGCTCGGCCTCGGTCCGTCGGCCCTTTCCGATCTCCAGGCTGACCATGACCCCGCCGCCGACGCCGATGGACTGGCACAGACCCATGAGCAGCATCTGCAGGGGAAACGCGATGGCGAGGCCGGCGATGGCGCCGACGCCGACGAAGTGGCCCACGAAGATGGTGTCCACGATGTTGTACGAGGCCATCACGAGCATGCCCACCGTGGCAGGGAGCGAGAGGCGCCAAAGCAGGCGCGGGATCGGCTCGTCCCGCAGGTGGTCGACGTGGGAGGGCTCCTTCATGCGGTCCGGTCCACGACATAGGCGACCAGCGCCCGGAAGAAGGCGCGATCTCCGGGCAGGGTATCGGTGACGAGATAAGCCTGGCTTCGGAGCTGGTCGAGCATCGCCGTTGCGTCGCCGACTCCCGTCAACGACACGAGGTTGGACTTGTCCTGGCGCGCGTCCTTTCCGGGGGTCTTGCCGAGCTCCGGCAGGGATCCGGTGACGTCGAGGAGGTCGTCGCGGAGCTGGAAGCAGCGCCCGAGCAGGCGCCCGAAGGCCGGCCATCCCGGATGGTTGCCCGTGCCTGCGAGCACGGCGCCCATGCGCAGGGAGGTGGCGATCATGGCGCCGGTCTTGCCGTCGATCATCTCGAGGATGCCCTCGACGGAGGGTCCGGCGTCGCCGGCTGTCCCGCCCTTCATGGCAAGGGGGATCGTGTCGAGCATCTGCCCCTGCACCATGGCCAGGGAGGCACCGGCCAGCAGCGCACAGAGCCCGGCGCGCTGCTCCGATCCGCAGGGCGCGCCCGCGGCCAGCACCAAAGCCCCCGCGTGCAGGGCGTCGCCGGCCAGGATGGCGGTGGCCTCGCCGTATTTTTTGTGCAGGGTCGGCCGACCACGGCGCCAGTCGTCGTCGTCGAGGGCGGGCAGGTCGTCGTGCACCAGCGAGTAGGTGTGCATCCACTCCAGCGCCGCCGCGGCGAACAGGGCCGGCTCGCGGCCGTCGTCCTCGGGGGGGGCGCCGGGGTCGATGCCGGCTGCGGCAAGGCAGAGCACCGGGCGAAACCGCTTGCCGCCGCCCAGCAGCACGTGGGCGACCGCCTCGCGGAGCAGGCCCGGGGGGATCCGTTCCAGGGTGGCCGGAAGGAACCGCTCGAAGCGGGCCGCCAGCGCTGCGTAGGTCGGGTCCGGGAACCCGGTCATGAGGCGGCCTCCGGCTCCTTGCGCTGCCGGTACCGGGCGCGGAAGGCGGCGGCGAAGGCCTCGAAGGAGCCCTCAAGGATCGCGGCCCGGGCCCGGGTCACGAGGTCGAGGTAGAAGTGCAGGTTGTGCACCGAGGCCAGCCGGAAGTACAGCAGCTCGCCGGCGACGAACAGGTGGCGCAGGTAAGCGCGCGGGAAGCCGGCCCGGCAGGTGGCGCAGGGGCAGTCCGGGTCGATGGGCTCGGGGCTGTCCTTGTGCTTGGCGTTGCGGATCACGAGCACGCCGTCGGAGGTGAACAACTGACCGTTGCGCGCGTTGCGGGTGGGCATCACGCAGTCGAACATGTCGATGCCGTTCTCGATGCCGTGGAGCAGGTCCAGCGGGGTGCCGACGCCCATCAGGTAGCGAGGTTTGGTCGCGGGCATGCGGTGTGTCACCGCGCGCAGGATGCGCACCATGTCCTCGATGGGCTCCCCCACGGACAGGCCCCCCAGCGCATAGCCGTCGAAGTCCAGCGCGACGATCTCCTCGAGGTGGGCCAGCCGCAGGTCCTCGTGGATCTGCCCCTGCACGATGCCGAACACGGCCTGGTGCGGCTTCATGTGCACGTCCCGGCAGCGGCGTGCCCAGGCGGTGGTGCGTTCCATGGCCTTCTTGACGGCCTCGCGATCCGCCTGCCCGGGAGGGCACTGGTCGAACACCATGCAGATGTCGCTGCCCAGTTTCCGCTGGATCTCCATGACGATCTCGGGGGAGAAGTAGCGGGGGCTGCCGTCGATGGGGCTCTGGAAGGCCACGCCCTCGTCGTTGATTTTGGCGAGCTTGGCCAGCGAAAAAACCTGGAAGCCCCCGGAGTCAGTCAGGATCGCCCCGGGCCAGCGGATCATCTCGTGCAGCCCCCCGAGCTGCTCCACGAGGGCCTCAGTGGGTCGCTCGTGCAGGTGGAAGGTGTTGCCCAGGATGATCTTCGCGCCCAGGGTGAGCAGATCATCGGGGCCGACGGCCTTGACCGAGCCGTAGGTGCCCACGGGCATGAAGATCGGCGTCGGGATGACGCCGTGGGTGGTCGTGATCTCGCCGGCGCGCGCGCGGCCGTCGGTGGACTGCAGGGAGAAGGAGAAACGGGTCATGGCAGGTACATCGCATCCCCGTAGGAGAAGAAACGGTACTTCCGGGTGACGGCCTCGCGGTAGGCGGCCAGGATCGACTCGCGGCTGCGCAGCGCCGAGACCAGCAGAAGCAGCGTGGAACGGGGCAGGTGGAAGTTGGTGATCAGGGAGTCGACGATGGAGAACCGAAAGCCCGGCTGGATCAGCAGGTTCGTGGACTGCCACCCCTGGCGGACCTGACGGGCCTGGTGGCCCGTCACGTCCGCTTGGACCTTGCGGGCCGCGCTCTCCAGGGCCGCGCTCTCCAGGGCCGCGCTTCCCAGGGCCGCGCTTCCCAGGGCCGCGCTTCCCAGGGCCGCGCTTCCCAGGGCCGCGCTTCCCAG
>PHAZ01000006.1:54609-59733 GCA_002841825.1 Deltaproteobacteria bacterium HGW-Deltaproteobacteria-22
CGCTTCCCAGGGCCGCGCTTCCCAGGGCCGCGCTTCCCAGGGCCGCGCTTCCCAGGGCCGCGCTTCCCAGGGCCGCGCTCTCCAGGGCAGCGCTCTCCAGCGCGCGCACCACCGTGGTGCCGACGGCGACGATGGGGGCGTCGGCAGGGTGCCCGGCGATGGCCTGCGCGCAGGCCTCCGGGATGCAGAAGCGCTCCGCGTGCATGGGGTGGTCGTCGGTGTCTTCGGCCTTCACCGGTGCGAACGTGCCGATGCCGACGTGCAGCGTCAGGGTGGCCGTCTTCACTCCCCGGGCCTGCAGGCGCCCGAGCAGGTCCTGCGTGAAGTGCAGGCCGGCGGTGGGGGCGGCCACGGCGCCGGGGGTCTCGGCGTAGACGGTCTGGTAGCGCCGGGCGTCCTCGGGGCCGTCGGGCCGTCGGATGTACGGCGGCAGCGGCAGGTGACCGTTGCTTTCGAGGTAGGTCAGGCCGTCCCCGGGCAGGGCCACGAGGATCTCCCGCTCACCGGCGTCTCCGAGCACCCGGATCGGCTCGGCACCCGGCGTCTCGGGCAGGATCTCCTCCCCTGGGCGGGGGCGATGGCTGGCCTTCCACAGGGCCTTCCATCCCTCGGGTCCGGGCTCCGTGAGCAGCAGCTCCACGCGGCCACCGGAGACCTTGCGGCCGAGGAGCCGCGCACGCAGGACCTGGGTGTCGTTGAGCACCAGCAGGGCGTTTTTCGGCAACAACTCGACGAGATCGGAGAAGACGTGGTGGGTCACCCGGTCGTCGCGGTCCAGGCACAGCAGTCTGGACGCGTCCCGCGGGCTCACGGGGGCCTGCGCGATCTGTTCTGTCGGCAAGTCGTAATCGAAGAGGGAAATTTTCAAAACCAGGTCCTCCTGCCGGTCCGGCGCCATCTTATTCTTTCGGATCTCCAACTCAAGGGAAAACGGGGCGCGAAGGGGAGAACCTGAACTGGAAAGACCATGGCATCGATTGTCAAGTAAACCATTTACTGAAAAAGTTGGATCAGGGAATGACCTGCACCGACTTGGCGCGGTGGGCCTTGAGCTGGAAGTTGCCCTGGACGAAGCCCCCGGTGGTCACGCGGGCGCAGTCCTCCTCATCGATCCGGCCGTCGTTGTCGTTGTCGATGCTGTCGGCGCAGATCTCCAGGTTGTTGTAAATGATGCGCCGGTTCCGCAGGGTGAAGAAATAGATTCCGGAGACCTCGTCCTCGTAATTGATTTCGTAATGGTCCGCGACGGGGTCTCCGCGCCGGACCGAACCGAAGCGGCACAGCAGGATGCAGGAATGCCCCAGCTCGAAGGGGGCCTGAGGTGTCGGGATCACGGCGAGCTTGCCGAACTCGACCTCGGCGCACAGCCGGTCCTGTTCTTCGGGGGTGACCGCCGGGCAGGCGACGTCACCCTGCGGGTGTGCTTCGGGGCCGTCGAAGAAGGTCGGGCACGTCAGGTACAGCGACAGGGTGGCCTGCACGGGCTCCCCCAGGGCGACCGGGATCAGTTGGTACGACGCGTAACGCTTGGCCGTGGCGGCGACCCGCGCGAACTGGATGTACAGCGCGTCGGCGTCCTCCATCGAGTTGGTGCCGCGCTGCAGCCGGATGTCGAGGCGGTGGGAGTCGGGAAAGTCGCTCTCGTCCTGCACGGGCTCGCCCAGAACATAGTTCACTCGCAGGTCGAAATACGCCGGAAACGAGGAGGTGCCGTAGTGGTCGGCGCCGTCGCAGCCCTCGATGAAGAGCTCGCCGCCCACGATCCCCTTGCCTTCGGGGCCCGAACAGGCGCCAAACAGGATCGCAAAGGTGAGGAGGGTGGGTGCAAGAAGCCGCATGGTTTTCATCCGGTCTACCTGTAGCATATGAACGGGGTGGCGGCCAGAAACTGATTACTGGAAATCGCGCAGGCTCTCGTGAATGCCCTTGAGCACCTCGAACCAGTACTCCACGCCGGCCTCGTCGGGGTTCTCCTCGAACCGGGCCACCCAGCGCGGCAGCTCCGGATGCGGATCCTTGTCCACCTCCAGGCGCCGCTTCATGTAGGACAGCACGTACTCGCCGTCGCGGGCGCTCTCCCAGTACACCGAGGCGTTGCGGCTGTTGATGCGCGACGCGGTGACCGAGATCTTCTTCAGGAAGGCGTCCCTGGCCTGGTACAGGTGCTCCATGACCTGGGGTCCCATGTCCTCGGCCCAGCCACGGTGGAAGCGGCAGATGCCCAGGTTGTCGATGGTGAGCTCCTTCTTGAGCCGGTTGGCGCAGGCCCTCCCCAGCTCGCGGGGCGGCAGGAAGTCGAACCCGTACACCATGTAGTACTTGCCCATGATGGCCATGGGGGCCAGCACGCCCGGCGTCCAGTACTGGTTGGGCACCATCCAGCCCTTGCGGCCGAACGAGATCAGGACCATGCGGTCGAGGATCTTCACGTCCTTCTGAGCGTGAATCCTCCGCGCCCACTTGCGCACGCCCTCGGAGAGATCGATCAGTCCGCGCCGGTTCACGATGCTGTCGAGCAGCGCCACGCCCAGGGTCGCGTTGTGCATCGAGTCCTTCTCCACGTCGAAGGTGGCGAAGTCCCACCGCGGTTTCTCGGTCACGCCCAGCTCCTCGGGCGTCATCATCCCGAGATCAAGCAGGTCCATCATCCAGGCCACCACGCCGCCGATCGAGATCGCGTCGAAGCCGAGGGTGTCGCAGTGGCGGTTGAGCATCTCAGCCCCCCGCTGGTCGAACACGCCGCACAGCGGGCCCATGGTCTGGTAGGGCTCGTAGTCCTTCTTGAAGTGCTGGTTCATCTTCTTGCAGACGGCCGAGCAGGGTTCCCCGCATGTGAACTGCTGCTTGTTCGAGATCGTCTCCTCGTTGAACTGCTTCAGATAATGATCGAGCACAAAGCGCTGGTGAAGGTCGCGCCGTGCCTCCTCGGTCCATGTGTTCGTGCGGTAGTTGAAGGCCATGATCCGGCCGCTCATGTGTGCATAGTTCACGCCGAAGGTGCCGCCCGTGTTCAGCGTCGGATCGAAGCGGTACTTCGTGGTGGCCTCGAAGTCCTTGGCCGCCAGTTTCTTTTCGTATTTGTTCTCGAACCAGTCATCGGCCACCTTGCGGTCGCGGAAGTCCTCGTCGACGACGGTGCCGCCGTAGATGATCGCCACGATGCCGTGGTCCTGCACCATCCGGGAGCCCAGCCCCCCGCGGCCGGCCCAGGTGTCCACGTGCGACAGTTTCCCTTTCACCATCGGCACCGAGCCGATCGCGCCACAGTCGGAGACCCACGAAGCCGGGCCCGTGGCCAGGATGCGCGGATCATCGGCGTAACGGGCGCCGAAGCGCTCGAACACCCAGTCCATCAGGCCGTAGATGCCGCCGCGGCCCGAGCTCCAGATCCGGTGGATGTCCACCGGGACCAGCTCGACCTCGATCTCCTCGCCGTGCACACGGTTGAGGTACAGCACGCTCGGGGTGGGGGCCCGGTGGACGAGGCTGACCATGTTCAGTCCAAGGTTGTCGAACACCAGGCCGGCGCCGCCCATGCTGGAGATGTAGAACCCGCGCCAGCAGGGAGAGAATCCGGTGAAGATCAGGCGGTTGGATCCCGGCAGGATCGAGCCCGCGAACAGTCCCGTTCCGATGTTCAGGCTGTTGTAATTGTCGGAGAGGTGCAGGCCCAGATCCACCGGCCCGAAATAGTCTCCCACGCCGTAGCGTCGCATCCGGTAGTAGCCCGTGTGCGCATCCAGAAACAGCACTTTCATCTTGTCTTGCATGGCTCTGCCTCCTGATTCCATGATCCGGATCACCTGGCGCGACCCAGCCGAAGTTGCATCATACTTTCATTTTTTCTTTGGATCTGCAAACCATTTTCCGGTAACTTCAGGAGTCCGAAAAGGAGGACCTTCATGGCTGACATCCTGAATACCGTACTTTTGCTCGCCCTTCCCGCTTCCGGAAAAAGTGAAGTTCGCAAGTATCTGGAGGGACTGACCCCCACCCAGTGCAAAGAGGAATTCCATCTCGGAGCCACGCTCCAGCTCGATGACTATCCGTATGTGCACTTCATGCACCGCATCGATGACGAACTGTATGCCCGCGGCCTGGATTACGTCTTCTACAAGGGTCCGAACCGCCCGTTCCGTGAAGGCTTCGAGTGGGGCACGCTCATCGAGCTGCTCAACGAGGACTACCAAGACCTGATGAACTCCGTGGTCGTGACCCCGGCGTCGGCCGCCCAGTGGCTGTTCGACCGGCTCGACGCGGCCCGCGAGAAGCTGGGTATGGAGCCCGAGCTGGGCATGATCCCGTACCGGATCCGCCTGGAGATCGCCGAGTCCCTCGAGGCCGAGGTCGCCGAGGAGCTGGCGCGCCGCAACCAGCAGAACCAGCTGCCCAAGGAAGGCAAGACCGTGGTCATCGAGGCCGCCCGCGGCGGGGCCAACGGCTCGGCGTTCCCGCTGACGCCCCCCCAGGGCTACGAGTACAGCCTGGGCCAGTTCTCCAGGGAGATCCTGGACCACGCCAGCATCCTGTACGTATGGGTCGAGCCCGCCGAGAGCCGCCGGAAGAACTTCGAGCGCGGTGTTCCCGACGGCCAGCACAGCATCCTGTTCCACTCCGTGCCCGCCGAGGTCATGCTCGGTGAATACGGCTGCGACGACATGGCCTACCTGATCTCCATCTCCGACAAGCCCGACACCGTCAAGCTGCAGCGCCCGGTCGTCGTGGAGAAGAACGGCCAGCGGGTCTATGAAATGGCCACCTGGTACCTGCCGGTGGGGCGCTTCGACAACCGCGCCGACCTGACCTCGTTCGTGCGCAAGCCCCGCGACCAGTGGGAGCCCGCCGAGCAGAAGGCCCTGCATGAGGGTCTCAAGGGCGCGCTGGCCACCCTGGCGTCGCTCTCCAAGTAGACACACCTCCGGGACAAGAATTTCAGCTTTCGACACCCCGAAGGTCGGGCCCTGTGGACGGTCCGACCCTATTTGCATTGAAAATCAAGGGAAATCGAAAAAATCGGGCCTGGGGGCCGGCCTGGCCTGCGATGTGCGACGTCACAGGGAGCCGAGGAGGTGTGTGATGAAGACGATGAACTGGTTCAAACGTTCCCTGGCCGGTGTGCTCTCG
>PHAZ01000307.1 GCA_002841825.1 Deltaproteobacteria bacterium HGW-Deltaproteobacteria-22
CGGCCCGCGCCCGGCCGGCCGTTCCCCTTGTTGGCCGCCTTCCTGCGCGCCTGCTCGGGCCTTCGGAGGGAGCGCGGAACCCTCACCCTGCGGGACGAGCGGGAGCTCGCCGTCCGCCTGGTCCTGTCCCTTTCCACCCTGCGGGAGACCCATGAATAAACTCTATTTCGTGACGCTGGGATGCGCCAAGAACCGCGTGGACACTGAATGGCTCGTTTCGTTGCTGCGCGGCACCGCCGAACTCGTGGACGAACCCGACAAGGCCGATTTCCTGTTGGTCAACACCTGCGCCTTCATCGAGGATGCCCGCGAGGAGAGCGTGGACACGCTGCTGGAGCTGGGCGCACGGAAGCTGGACCACCAGCGCCTGATCGTCCTGGGCTGCCTGCCGCAGCGCTACAGTGCCGATCTCGCCCAGAGCCTGCCCGAGGCGGACCTGCTGGTGGGCACCTCGCGCCTGGGGGATCTGCCCCGCCTGCTGGCGGAGAAGGCCACCGGTCTGCACGCCGATCCCGGTGCCGGATCGTGGCTGCCCGAGGCACCCCTGCCGCGCGCCTCCACGCTGAGCGGACCGGCGGCATACCTGAAGGTCGCCGAGGGCTGCGACCGCCGCTGCGCGTACTGCGCGGTGCCCCTGATCCGGGGTGGGAGGCATAGCCTGCCGCTGGCGCACCTGGTGGAGGAGGCGCGGATGCTGGTCGAGGCCGGGGCCCGCGAGTTGAACCTCATCGCGCAGGACCTCTCCTCGTGGGGACGCGACCTGTCACCGCCGTCGCGGCTGATCGATCTGGTGCGCGAACTGTCGGCGCTGCAGGGCCTTTCCTGGATCCGCCTGCTGTACCTGTATCCCACGGCCGTGCTGGAGGCGGACTTCGCCGAACTGTTCACCGTGCCGCGCGTGGTGCCCTACGTCGACATGCCGCTGCAGCACGTGGCCACGCCGGTGCTCGAGGCGATGGGCCGGGGCTACGACGGCCCGACCGCCCGCGAGGTCGTGAAGATGGTGCAGAAGCTCCCGCAGCATGTGTTCGTGCGCACGACGTTCCTGGTGGGGCATCCCGGGGAGACCGAGGAGGCGTTCGCCGAGCTCGAGGCCTTCGTGAAGGAGACGGGCTTCCACCACCTGGGCGTGTTCGCGTACAGTCCCGAGGAGGGCACGCGGGCCCACGGCCTGCCCTGCGTGGACCGTGCCACGGCCGAGGCGCGGCGCGACCGCCTCATGGCCCTGCAGCAGAAGGTCTCCACCCGGCTGGTGAAGAAGCTCAAGGGCCGCACCGTGCAGGTGCTGGTCGAGAAATTCGACGCCGAGAACTGGATCTGGACCGGGCGCCACGCGGGCCAGGCACCCGAGGTCGACGGCCACGTGATCCTGACCAATTGCGACTGCCGCGCCGGCGACTTCATCCCGGTGCGCGTCGTGGAGACCGATGCTTATGATCTGGTGGGCACCCCCTGATGACCATGGGGTCCCGTCGCAATGATTGCAAAAAGTCCCTTCGCTCATGAATTTGATTGACTTTACGGGCGATTTGTTTTTACCTTTTCCCCCGGAGCGCACCGATGAGAATACGCTATGTGGCCAAAACCGACGTTGGAATGAAGCGAAATCACAACGAGGATTATTTCACCTTCGACCTTGAAGAGCATCTCTTCCTGGTCGCCGACGGCATGGGTGGACACTCCTCGGGCGAGGTCGCCAGCAAGATGGCGGCCGAGGCGATCGTGCAGTTCTTCAAGTACAGCAAGGGGGATCAGGAGGCCACGTGGCCTTACAAGATGGACCCCTCGATGTCGTACCAGGAGAACCGCTTCGTGGTCTCGGTCAAGCTCGCCAACTACAAGATTTTCCAGGCCCAGGCCACGGATCTGAAGTACAAGGGCATGGGCACCACCGTGGTGGCCTTCAAGGTGCTCGGCGACACCCTGCTGGTGGTTCACGTGGGCGACTCCCGCGCCTACCGGCTGCGCGAGGGCAAGCTCTCGCAGGTGACGGTGGATCACTCGCTGCTCGAGGAATACCGCCAGGCCAAGAAGGACGTCACCGAGGAGGAGCTGCGCAACTTCCCGCACAAGAACGTCATCACCCGCGCCCTGGGCATGCGGGAGACCGTGGCCGTCGACATCCAGAAGGAGCCGATCCAGCCCGGAGACTGCTTCCTGCTCTGCTCCGACGGCCTGTCGGGCATGGTGCCGGACAAGCAGATGGAAGAGATCATGATGGCAGAGCCGGTGCTCGAAAACATGGTCAACGCGCTGGTGAACAAGGCCAACGAAAACGGCGGCAACGACAACGTCTCCGTCGTCATCCTGAAGTTCGAACCCTGAGTTTTTTCACCGCTCCTCGGGGCCTGCGGGCGCCCGGGGAGGGTCTCGCGGCGTTCCCATGGACATTCTCGCGCACGAACTGGCAGGCGTGGTCAGTGACCGGATGAAGACAGCCGACCGGCTTTTTCTGGCCGAGAGCTGCACCGGTGGACTGATTTCGGCCGCGCTGACGCGGGTGCCCGGCGTTTCCGGGTTCTACCTGGGCGGCGTGGTCGCGTACAGTGACGAGTTGAAGATGCGCCTGCTGGAGGTCCCTGCGGAACTGCTGCGGGAGCACGGCGCGGTGAGCAGGCCCGTGGCCGTCGCGATGCTCGCTGCGGTGGAGCGCCTGTACGGCGCCACGCTGGCCTGTGCGGTCACCGGCGTCGCCGGCCCCGGCGGTGGAAGCCCCGCCAAGCCCGTCGGATGCGTGTTCATCGCGGTACGCCGGCGGAACATCACCTGGGTGCGCCGCTTCGACTTCCCCGGCGCCGGACGCCGCGAGGTCCAGGATCGGACCGTCCGCGCAGCCCTGTTGGCGCTGCACCAGGTCTGCGTGACCGGAGCCCCTGCCGGCTTCGAGATCGCGTGACCTGGAACTGACTGAAGGAACAGGATCCCCGATGGTCGATGACGCCTCCCGAAATGTTTTTCAAGCCGATGAGATGGATCCGGCGCTGGTGCACGTGCACGTCGCCCTGGTCCCGGATCTCAACGGCATCGGCAAGCTCGCGGATCTGCAGAGCCGCATCTGGCGCAACCTGCCGCCCGAAGCCGCCTCGCGCATCGCATGGGTCCACCCCGACGCGTTCTGCGTGGTGCTGGGCTACCTCGGCCACGTTCGCCGCTCGCTGATCCCTGGCGTGCAGGACCTCTGCCGCCGGCTGCTGCCGACCGATCCGCCGAACCTGCAGGCCCAGCGCATCGTCACCTCCCACGACGCCCAGGGAACACCCCGCGTGCTCGGCATCGGCTTCTCCGTCGACTCCTACCTGCTGGAATTTCAGAGCCGGCTCGCCGCCGAGCTCGGTGCCTTCGGCCTGGAGGTGCTGCCCCGCGAGTTCACGCCCCGCGTGACGCTGGCCCGCCTGCCCGCCGACCTCGTTCCTGTGATGGCCGTGCTGGAGAACTTCGCCACGAGCTTCCCCATGACCCTCCGGTTTCCGGAGGTCGACCTCTCCGCCCGCGGAGAGCGGAACCAGAAGATCCAGCTCGACCGCATCGTGCTCATGCGGCCGCGTCACGAAGGCCTCTTCGACCGTCTCCACGGCTGCTGCATGGAGCAGTCGAACCGCTTTGCGTTCCCGCAGATGATGGACTGCCCGCGAAAGCATCTGCCTTCCTTCGACCTGCCCTGCTTCGAGACCGGACAGAGCCCGGCGCACCCTGTGGAGGAGCCCGGATCGACCGAAGGCCAGGTGGACTCCGGCATGATCCACGAGGGCACCGCGGACCTGCTGCGCATCGGCCGCAACCGCCCCCTCGGTCGCGCCGCGCTGCTCGATGCAACCCACACCGACGAGACTCACGATCCCGACCCGCCACCGCCGCCTCCCCCACCCACGGGCCGGCCGCCCCATCGCGAGCAGCCCCGTGACAACCGTCCCCCGCAGCGGCAGGGCGGCGGACTGCAGTCGAGCCACCGGGACCCGCGTTCCCCGCAGCGGGAGTCGTCCCGTGACAACCGCCCGCCGCGTGAGCCCCGGGACAACCGGCCCCCGCGCGAGCCCAGGCCCCCCAGGGATCCCCAGCGCGACGCGCCACGCGATGGCGCCCAGAACAACCGCCCGCCGCGCGAGCC
>PHAZ01000308.1 GCA_002841825.1 Deltaproteobacteria bacterium HGW-Deltaproteobacteria-22
AGCGCATGCTCGAGACCGCCCGGGCCCTGCTGGTCAAGGAACTGGCTGTGGTGCAGGTGCGCGACGAGGAGATCGTCGAAGGCGAGCTCGAAGCGCTGTTTGCCGAAGCGTAGATGTTCGGAACTGTCGATGTTTCCTGTACTTTTCTTTCTGGCAGGCGCGTGGGCCGCGTCGTGGGGGCTGTACTCCGTCGTGGTGGCGCGCAATCCGCTGCGCCGCAACGTAGCGGCGTTGACCGGGCCCGCGGGCGTGCTGCTCATGGCCGGCGCCCTCACGGCCTTCCTGGTGCCCGGCTTCTTTTCCTGAGATTGGACATGGTCTTCCAGCATGCTTGAGAAACGAAACCTGATCCGGCGGAACCTGACCGGGGGACTGGCCCTGGGCCTTTTCACAGGACTGCTGCTGGCGTTGCCCGACGCGATCACCGGACTGTTCGCTTTCCCGGGACTGTCGATCTGGGGTTCAGTGGTGCTGCTGTTCTTCTTTGACGGCGTGATCACTGCCGGCATGCTGGGGTTCATCAGAGGCCTGCTTCAGGCTGCGGCCCAGAAATTCGCCGAATCCGGAGAGCAGTCGCGCGCCTGGATTCTCTGGTCCCGTCGCACCCTGGCCGCGGTGTGGGCCTCCTCGATCATGCCGTCGCTGCCCCTCTCCCGTTCGGTGCGCTGGTTTGTGGTGCTGGGGCTGGCCCTGGCCGCGTCGTGGGTGCTGCCCGGGTTCGTCCGGGTGCTCGGGGCGGCCGCCGAGGATCGCCGCCGCAAGGGCACGGTGATTCTCGCCGCGGGTGCCGCCATGGTGCTGGGTTTCGCATGCACGTCCCACTGGGGTGCCATCCGGTTGTTTCCAGCTCCGGGCTTCTGGTTCCTGACCGGATTCTTCCTGCACCTGGGAGCGCTGTTCTTTCTTGCCCGCATGATCCGCACCTGCTCGCGCTACCACGCCACCTGGCTCTCCCCGCTGGCCGGTCCCGGTGTGGTGTCGATCGTGCTGCTGCTGGCAATGCTGGGCGGTTCATTCGCGCGCACGCGCCTGGATCGGGCCGATCCCTCGCGGCTGAAGGACTTCTCCCGCATGGCTCACCAGTTGCACGGCGGCAAGGAGGACGCAGCATCCCTGCCTCCGGTGGCCCGGGACGTGGTCGACGGGCTCGCCGAGACTCCCGGGACCGAGGTGGCCCCGAACGTCGCGATGAAGCCCGCAGCGGCTACCCTGCAACTGGACTTCCGACGGTCGGTCGTGATCGTGACCTCGACGCTGGCGCCCGCGCCCGTGTTCGAGCACGGCTTCCGCGTCACGGGAGGAGTCGCGGCCTCCATGGATCCGGCGTTGTCCCTGGGGTCGTTCTTCACCGGACGTCACCTCGGTATGTGGGCGCGCATCGCGCCGCACTGGCCCGCCCCCGGGCCGGTCTGGCACCAGGCCATCGCGGCGCATCACCGCGTGGAGCCTGTGCGCTTCGGCCGCTTTGACGGCGCCCGGACGGCGTATTTCCGCGAGCTGCCCGACTTCGGCTTCCCCGAAGCCTTCGAAGCCCCCTCCGCCTCCCCGATGCAAGCGGCCTCCCCGATGCAAATGGCCTCCCCGATGCCGCTCATTTCCCCGCTCGAAGCTTTCCTGCGCACCACGGATCTGATCTCCAGGCCGTTCTTCGCCTGGGTTCACCTCGGCACTGAAGTGGCTCCCCTGACCGACGTCGCGACCGGCTCGACTGGGGCCGCAGCCGGCGTGGCCTCCCGGTTGCAGAAGGCCGCGATCGACGGGCGCTTCGTCGTGATCTGGCTGCACCTGCCCCCGGGCGCGCCAGCCACCGTCTCCGTGTTCGATCCTGCACGCACGGCCGCGGCCGTGGATTTCGAAGCACCGTTCTCCGTCGCGGGTGTGCTGCCCTCGCTGCTGCCTGTGCCCGGTCACCGCACGGAGTTCTCCTCCTCGCCGTTCCCGGAGGTGCATCATCCTCTCGTCACCACGGAGTATGGTCTGGCGCCCGCCGGCTCGGTCCACGATGTGCGCCGTCTGGCACGCAGGATCCGGCACCTGGTGAACAGGCGGCCCGCGGAGCGCTGGCCCTCGTCGCCGGAGAAGCTGGTGGCGTTCATGGATACCCTGATCTGCCGCGGACAACTCGATCCCTCCGAGTTGCGCAGGATCATGGCCCGCGTCCGGCCGTACCCGGACCGACGTGATCTGGCCCAGCGCATGGATCTTCTGATGTGGCGCATGGGACGTCTGACCCAGCCGCCGGCCTGGGCAGCGGGTATGCTCGGGGCGCCCTGGAAGAGCCTCTGGCGGCAGTGGACGACGCGGGGTCGAGGCGACACCGGGGCTGCGCAGGTGGATCCCCGTCAGTTGGCGTGGACGCTGGCGCTGTCCGGAGGGGGAATCACACCGCCGCTGCTGGAGGTGTGTCCGGGGGTGCCTCACGCATTGCCTTTGCTACCTGGTTTGTGATAGGGTTTTTCCCTGCCGCGGGCCGTGGTGGCCCCGAAAGGACCGAAGATGAAGAAAATCCTGATTCTGTCGCTGGTGCTGGCCGGTCTGGCCGTCGCCTGTCACTCCGAGCAACCGTACGTGACCACCCCTTCACCGCGCAACGAGGTCCAGAACGATCAGGGCCCCACCCCGACGCCGGGATATTATCCGGCCGACGGTCCCACCGACGAGCCCGAGAAGAAGAAGGGCTACTACGGCGAAGACGAAGGCTACTAGTTTCCCACCGTCCCGGCACGACTCTAACACTTGCGAACACTTGAATTCCTGGCCAATTCGCGGGAAGTGGCTCCTGGAAAAAGACTTCTCGGCCGTGGGACGACTGCGGTCTTCACCAGAGCTCAAGTCTGCGTTGCAGTGAAAATGTGTGGCGGTGGAGCTGAAGGGGCTCGAACCCTCGGCCTCTAGAGTGCGATTCTAGCGCTCTCCCAAACTGAGCTACAGCCCCGCTAGGCGGTCAGGAACATAGGTGAGACTCCACCTGTTTGTCAAGCTGAAATCGGAGAAAAGCAGGACAAACGTACCCGATGGTGTTGTCGGTTTCGGGCGAAGGAGGGGACGGCTTCACTAAGAGGAATTGCCTGCAATTCCTACGGTTTCGATGGAATTCTGCTTTTGTTTCCGCACTCACTGCGTGGGGTTGGCGCGCTGATCCCAGGCGTCCCGGACATGGTCGCCCAGGAGGTTTGCGCCCAGCACGCACAGGCCCAGGCACAGGCCCGGGAAGATCGCCAGGTGCGGCGCCACGAGCAGGTAGCGGCTTCCCTGGGCGATCAATTGTCCCCAGGAGACCAGGGTGGGCGCCAGGCCCAGGAAGCTCAGGCCGGCCTCCACGAGCAGGTAGGCCGCAAAGGAGAAGCTCGCCTGCACGACCAGGGGGGGCAGGATGTTCGGAAGGATGTGGGAAAACAGGATGCGCGCCGGGGAGGCGCCCAGGGCCCGGGCTGCCACGACGAACTCGCGGTGGCGGATCTCCAGCGCCTGGCCGCGCGCGACGCGTGCAAAGCCCGCCCAGGAGGTGATCACGAGCGCAAAGATCAGGTGGCCCACCGTGGGCGACTTGACCAGGGACAGCACGAACAGGTTCAGCAGCAGCCCGGGAAACGAGAACACCACGTCGACGAGCCGCATCAGCAGCAGGTCCGCGAGTCCGCCGAAGGTGCCCGCGATCGCGCCCAGCAGGCCGCCCACGAGCAGGCCGCACAGCACCGTAAGCAGCGAGATGCCGAAGCCCACGCGGGCGCCGGTGAGCACGGCCGAGAGCACGTCGGCGCCGTTCTCGTCGGTGCCCATGGGGTGAGACCACGAGGGCGCCTCAAAGGTGGCAGACAGGTCCAGACGCATCGGGTCGTGGGGCGCAAGGGAGGGTCCCGCGATGGCCAGGAACAGGAAGACTCCCATCAGGACCATGCCGATACGACCTGAGAGCGTCATGTCCGGCCTCCGCCACGCAGGCGCGGATCGATCATGGCATAGAGCGCGTCGGTCAGTTGGGTGACGATCACCACCAACGCCGCCACGACAAGCACCGTGCCCTGCACGACCGGGTAATCACGCTGGGTGATCGCCCGCAGCAGCAGCGTGCCAAGCCCGGGACGGGCGTAGATCTTCTCGACG
>PHAZ01000309.1 GCA_002841825.1 Deltaproteobacteria bacterium HGW-Deltaproteobacteria-22
CGTTTGAAAATTCGGGTTGCGTTCAGACCGCTGCGGAGGCAGCATAACCAATGTGTCTAACTTTCCAGAGCCATGCCAAAGTGCCCATCGGGTCGTCCGATTCAATCGGCAGACAGCTTACCAAATTTATATGAGCTGTCAAAGCTGAAAAATCCGGCCGCAGCAATCCCGACAGGGGGCCATTGACGATGGTGGAAGAAACGAACGCATGAATCACGAACCCAAAAAGTCCGAACGCCTCGGAAGATACTATCTTATGGATCTTCTTGCGTATGGTGGAATGGCCGAGATCTATCGCGCCAAGACGTTCGACAACATGGGCAACGAGTACGTCGTCGTCATCAAGCGGGTTCTTTCGAATCTCGCATCCAACGAAGAGTTGATCAACATGCTCGTCCACGAGGCGCGCATCGCGACCATGATCCACCATCCCTGCGTGGTGCGTGTGTATGAGTTCTGCCAGGTTCAGGGCGACTATTTCATAGTCATGGAGCTCGTCGACGGCAAGGATCTCAAGACCATCCTTGAGCGGAGCCGACAGAACGAGACGCCGATCCCCATCTCAGATGCTGTCTACGTCACGATCTGCGCGCTGGCCGGACTGCACACGGCGCACATCCTCAAGGACTCCGACGGCAAGTCGCTGCAATTGATCCATCGTGACATGTCACCGTCGAACATCCTGATTTCCTATACCGGCGAAGTGAAAATCTGCGACTTCGGCATCGCCAAGACCAACGTGTCTTCAATTCAGACGCGCATCGGCGTGGTTCGGGGCAAGGTCAAATACATGAGCCCCGAGCAGGCCATGGGATGGAAGCTCGATCTGCGCACCGACATCTACAGCGTGGGATCCGTGCTTTACGAGATGCTGACCAACCAGCCACCGTTCATGGCCGGCAACGAAGTAGACATGCTAAAAAAAATCAAGGAGGGGCGCTTCACACCGCTGCGGCAAGCCAACTCCGCGGTGCCCCCCATGCTGCAAAGCATCGTACACAAGGCTCTGTCAAAGGATCGCCTCTCCCGCTATCAGTCCGCACACGAGTTCTCCCAGGCGCTCAAACAGTTTCTCAACAACTTCGCCCCGACCTATACACCCGGGGCCCTGGCCGCCTGGATGGAAGAGAGCTTCCGCAGCGAACATCTCAATGAGCAGGCCGTCGCCGGACAGTACGTGTTTACCCCGGAGTCGCCCAAGGACGTAGGGGTCAACCTGCTTGCGGAGAACGATTCCGAAGATGAGATCATCCCTATCTACATGGCCCAGCCGGCCGCCCCCGCGAGTCCGGAAGAGGTTCCCAACTGGTTGATGCGCGAGACCACCCAGGTGTTCGAACTCGACAACCTGCTCGAAGGGGAGCCCGCCGAAGGCCGGAGGGAGACGGATCAGTTCAACACACGGGATTTGTTTGAGTCCGGTCAAATGACCCCGACGGCTGTCCCGGAAGGAACCCATTCCGTTGAGACGGACCAGTTTTATATCGGGCCCACCCTGCAGCCCGATTCGCCTGCGATCCCCCTGATTGAAAGCTCCGAGCCTGAGATCATCGAAAAATCCGAAGAGCCCTCCTCCGACGAGGACTTCATCCTCAATCTGAGCGACGGCGAGCCGGAGTTCGACGAGGAAAACATGGTCGCGCTCGGCTCGCACCTGTCACCGAGCCCGGCGCCCTCAACCCAGGATGACCCGTATCCGGATGGATCCGCCTCCGGAATCACAGGGGAAATCACAGGGGAAACCGAGCTTCTGGGGCGAAAACTGACCGACATGGAGACCCCTCTTCCCTATGAAGGCGAAAACGACGATGCCGACATGTTGAACCTCGACGACCTCGAGGAGCCCGAGGCGCTCGTCACCACGGGGAATCCATCATCGGCTTTTCTTCAGGGCGAAATCGTGCTCGGCGGCGACGAACCGGAGCCTGGGGAAGAACGGCCCGAAACCATGGATCTCGATCCGTTCATGCCGGGCCTGCGGGAAGAAGGATCCCAGGCCATCATTGATCTCGATCCTCTCCTGGCCGCAAAGCCCGAGCGCGATACCAGCCCGGGAGCCCAGGCCCCCCGAGCCCAGGCTCCCCCGCCGCTGCCCAGGCCCGAGCGCGACACCAGTCCGGGAGCCCAGGCTCCCCCGCCGCTGCCCAAGCCCGAGCGCGACACCAGTCCGGGCACCCAACTGCCATCGGCTGCACCGGCTCCGGGAGTCATTCCCGACCCCGGCGTCAAGGAAGAGACGGGCGACTTCCTTATTGAATTGACGATGTCCATGGACTCCTCCTCCGGATCGAGTTACATCGGCGAAGTCTCCATTCCCAACGACCCGGCCTGGGGCGGAAGCACCAATCCGTCGGTCCGCGCCAGCGTCATCATCGCCCCCGGTGAAGAAGAAGATCCCAGTTAGGCGTTGTTTCCAACCCACAAATAAAAAAAAAACGGTGACTTTGGCAGGTTCTTTGACTAGACTAAGTGGCCTTGGAAGGATGTTTTTGCCTTTCCAAAACTTGGAATAATACTATGTTGCTCCTGTCCTATTGTGCCTCCGATGTCGGCAGAAAGCGCAAACACAACGAAGATTCGTTCTTTGCCGACGATACGCTCGGACTTTACATCGTGGCCGACGGCGTCGGCGGGCAGGCGCGTGGTGAGGTCGCTTCCAAGGAAGCCGTCGAGAACCTGCAGTGCTGGATCATGCGCTATGAGTCGCTCTTTCAGCGATTCAGGGAGCAGCCGACCGAGAAATACACACACGAGGTCCGACGCATACTG
Organism: Deltaproteobacteria bacterium HGW-Deltaproteobacteria-22; assembly: GCA_002841825.1. Taxonomy (GTDB): domain Bacteria; phylum Myxococcota_A; class Polyangia; order HGW-17; family HGW-17; genus HGW-17. Next base: position 2,770 of record PHAZ01000309.1, read on the forward strand.
GAGAGTGGCATCCAGAACAGTTGCTACGTGGTCTTCGGCCTGTCCCAGCAGATTTCCCCGGGCAAGAACATGGCGACCACCATGAGCGTGGCTTTGATCATCGAGAACACCATGTTCCTCGGGCAGGTCGGCGACAGCCGGATCTACCGCCTGCGCGAGGGGGAAATCACCCAGCTCACCGAGGACCATACCCTTCTCAACTATCAGTTGAAAAAGGGCATCATCACGCCTGACGAAGCACTGGCCAACCGCAAGAACCGCAACGTCATCACGCGGGCGGTCGGCCAGATGGACTACGTCGAGGTCGACACCACCCATTGCACGGTGCAGGCCGGCGATCGCTACCTGCTGTGCTCCGACGGCCTGCATGGCTATTTCCGGGAATCCGACGAGATCGCCGACATTCTCGCCGACGATCTCCCCTCGGCGTCGGGCCGCTTCATCGAACTGGCCAACGGCCGTGGCGGCAAGGACAACATCACGGTCATCTGCCTCGAAGTGCTGTGATGTCCCGCGCGGATCGCGTTCACCTTCTCTGTATCTTTTTTTATTCACTGTTTGTCGCTGCCGGCTGCACCAAAATCGTCGAGGACCGCCTCGAAGACGGTCCCGCCGTCCACTGCTCCGAGCACAACCTCCGCCTGACACGGGAGCTGGACCTGCCTGTCTGCGCCACCCTTGTGGGAGAACGCTTTTCGGTCCAACTGGAAGAGTTCGTGCCCGAGACCACCGCCGTCGTTTCCTTCGCGCCGGCCGATGCACCCGCGGCCATCCTTCGGGTCCTGGAGGTCGCCGTCGGGGCCCCGGGCATGGTGACCTTCGACTTTCCGGATCTGCCGGCCGCCACAGGCAGCCGGATCCGCATCCAGATCCAGGGAAAAAATACACTCAACGCGTTCTCCGGATACTTCGAGGTTGACCTGCTGTCCACGATGGCCGGCCTGGCCCCCAACGGCGACGTGGACGTGTGGTTCTGGAACGGCACCGAACGTCCGCTGTGGCACGGTCGGATTACCCCGAGGCGTACGCAGTCCAGCCGGAATGAGCTGCGTTTCTCGCCCTGCGGGCGTTTCCTGGCCGCCGGCACACGGGCTGTGACAGACGGTGCGCAGGACCGATATGTCAACGGCATCGAGCCCGTGGATCTGGATTTGATCTCCGGCTTCGAGCGCAGGATCGTGGCGCACCTCGAGGCCACGGGCGGCATTGATTCCATCGGATTCCTTCCATCAACTGACGTCGCATCTGTCCACCCGGTGTGGACCCGCCACGAGCCACAGACCGGCCTGTGGCGCCTGGTTGCCAGCGCCTTCGACGGTCTGTCGCCGGGCCCCACGGTGTTCGTCGGAGAAATCCCGGGCATGGCCGTTCCACCGCGGATCATGAGTGGATTCGAAACGGTGATCGTGATTTCCCGCGACCACATTCCTTCATGGCTGGGCGGCGACGCCGGCCCGCCGCCTGGCGCTTTCCTCCAGATCTCGCCGGATCTCACGGTCCGATCATTCTCGTGCGCCGATCTCTTCGGACCGGCTGATGCTGCGGCGTCTCCGGTGGAGGCCATCCTTGTGGACCACCCGGAACGCGGCAGAATCGGCCTCTTTTCCTGCGCTGAAGCCGATTTCTCTGGCCTGGCCCCAGCCTTTCGAGTGTCTTCACGCTGGCTGCCGTGGGATGATGACGGTCCACGGTTCGAGGCCGCCGCGGGGGTTTCCACCGTGATGTCCGGCAGGCTGCCGCTGGGTTGGAACCTGCCCCCCCGCCCCGACTACAACTCCCCGATGCTCCTCGAGGGGTTGGCCGTCACCGAGGCCGACGCTGGTCCCGTGCTGCTCGATCCGGGTGAAGGTGAGTCCTTCGAACTGGAACTCCCCACGCTGTACAGTTCTGCCTTCCGCGCGCTGATGGTGAACTCCGACACCCTCCTGATCTACGTCCCCACCGGGTGGAGCGGCGACAACCCTGCCCTGCAGGCGATCCAGTTGACAGGTACCCGCACTGCATCGGGATGGAACATCGCTACCCTTTCGCGCGATCTGGAACACGCGCTCGTGGCGTCCGGAGAACTTTTGCTGCTTGCAAACACCACACAGATGGTCCAAAGTACTCTGAGCGATTTTTCGGCCGGCATGCCCGGTGCACTGATCGTCTCTTCTTCATGCGGTTTCCTCGCGCTGAAGCCGTCATACAGGTAAGATCATGATTGGACCCACTGAACTGATTATCATTCTCATCATCATCGTCGTGGTATTTGGTGCCTCCAAGCTACCGCAACTCGGAGACGCGCTGGGCCGAAGCATCAAGAACTTCAAATCCGCGATGAACGAGGGCCAGAAGTCCGATTCCACCGATTCATCCCCGGAATCCAAGAAGAACGCACCGACCGACAAATCCGGCGATGCCTGATTTCGTACCCCGGACGAGGTTTCTTTCATGGACATCCGATGCAATCAATGTGGCTCCGAGTATTTCCTGAACGATTCGCAGATCCCGCCCGACGGAATCCGCGTCAAGTGCGAGACCTGCCAGAACATCTTTTTTGTAAGCCCCTACGGAGATGAAGAGCCCCCAGATGATCTGAACGACGCTGATGACGAAGAACCGGCCAAGGAGTTCATGATCCGGCGTCGGAAGGGATCGATGCTGCGCTTCACTGAGCTGGAGACCCTGCACGAGTGGATCCTCGACGGCACCGTCGGACCCCAGGACGAGATCGGCACCAACGACGAGAACTGGGCCGAACTGAGCATGGTTCCCGAACTCAAGGAAGTGTTCGCCCGTGTTCGTCCACGCGGCGCGGTCAGGCGAACCTCCACCACGCCCATGGCCCAGGCACGCGAACCCGCCACCGGCCCGACGCGCGATGTTTCGGTGTCCCAGACCCGCGAGCCTTCACGGATCTCCTCCTCTCCGGCCAGGGATGTCGTCTTCCGAAACGAAGAAGTCGAGCCCGAGCTGGGCGGCAAGAGCTTCCGCGAGCTCGACCGCGACCAGAAGCGCACCCGCGAGTCCTCTCCCCGTACCCAGCGCGAGCTCGACCGCGAGCCTGTCATCACCCGGGAGGTCGCCACCGGGGACGATTTCGAACCTGTCAACCGGCGCGCCCGCTGGCCCTGGGTCGTGGGCGTGATCGTGCTTGTTGTGGGCGGCAGTCTGGGCGGCCTGTTCGCCCTTGGGGTGCTGCCCTCCCCCTTCCCCGGCAAGAGCCGTGGCCAGCTGCCGCCGGACCCGCCGCAACTGTCCACGGAAGATCAGAAACTGACCGAGGCGCGCAAGCAGATGGACGTCGGCACAGTGGCCGGGTACGCCGCGGCCGTGTCGGTGCTGCAGAACTGCGACAAGGCGCCCTGCCGGGAAATGAAGGCCC
>PHAZ01000310.1 GCA_002841825.1 Deltaproteobacteria bacterium HGW-Deltaproteobacteria-22
GGGACCGCATCGCGGCGCTCTCATGGGGCAGGACCCGCCAGGTGGAGAGCCCTTCGCACTGGAACATCTCGCCGGTGTGCGGCAACTGGAACTTCAACAGCATGGTCTCGTCTCGCTCCGGGGGATTGGCGATCTCCAGGAACGCACCGGTGACGGAGATGTTATAGATATGCCCCATCATCGTCTGCTCGCGCAGGTGTATCTCGGTGGCGTACCCGCCGGCCACACGCGGGGGACGGCGGATCATGCCCTCGGGGGGCGAGATGAAGTCGTTGATGACCATGACGATCTCAGGGACGCGCACGTTGATGCCGCGCAGCACGTGCTCGGTGGCGTCGACGAAGCCGGAGAACACGTGGCTGGACTCCGGCGGCAGGTCCACCAGGATCACGCGACATTCAGCCGACCCCAGGGAAAGAGCGCGCTCGGCGGCCCCCTCGAGCTGGGCGTGAATCACGACCAGCCTGGGCTGCTCGGTCAGAGCCTCCAGAAAGTCATCCATGTTGGAAAAGGAGGAGATTTCATATCCCAGCCGCCCGAGGATGGATGAGAGGACCATTCTTTCGGGGTCACGGGGATCGGCGATGAAGATGCGTTTTCCGAAATGTCCCTGCGTCATGGGCGTTACTCTGCCACAACCTTTTTGCTTTGTGAAGGACTTTTCAGGGTGCGGGACGGATTACATCGAATACTTGGCGAGTTTTTTGTGAAGCCCTTCACGGGTGATCCCCAGACGGGCGGCGGCGCGGGTCTTGTTCTGGTCGCATTCGGCCAGCACACGATGGAGGATCTGCCGCTCGACCTCCTCCATCATCTCCTTGAGGGAACCCTGGGCGAGCACGGCCTTCTCGGCCACCACCGAAGACTCCTGCCTCAGTTGGGGACGCAGATCGGCCGGCAGGATCACGCCATCGTCGTCGGCCAGGATCACCAGTCGCTGCACCTCGTTCTCCAGCTCGCGGACGTTGCCCTTCCAGGGCACCTCCTGCATCTCGCGGAGCGTCTGAGGATCCATGGTCACATTCTTGAGCATGCCACATGCATACTTCTGAACGAAGTGCTCCACGAGCAGGGGGATGTCCTCCTTGCGTTCGCGAAGGGGAGGCAACAGGATCGGGAACACATGCAGGCGGTAGAACAGATCTTCGCGGAACCGGCCAGCGGCCACCTCCTCCTCGAGATTCTTGTGTGAGGCCGAGATGATGCGCACATCCACGAATTTCACTACGGTCGAGCCCAGGGGTCGGATCTCGCCCTCCTGCAGCACGCGCAGCAGTTTGACCTGCAATGACAACGGCATGTCGGCGATCTCGTCGAGGAACAGTGTGCCGCCGTCGGCGATCTCGAAGAGCCCCTTCTTGTCGCGCTCGGCCCCCGTGAAGGCACCCTTGGTGTGGCCGAAGAGCTCGCTCTCGAGCAGCGTCTCGGGCAGCGCGGCGCAGTTCTGGGCGACAAACATCTTGTCGCGACGACGGCTCTGGTAGTGGATCGCCGAGGCGATCAGTTCCTTGCCGGTGCCGGTCTCGCCGCGCACGGAGATGGCCACGCGGGTATCGATGACCTTCTCGAGCTGGTCGAAGATGCGCTTCATGGCCAGCGACGAGCCGATGATGTCGGAAAAACAGCGCACCGGGGTGCGTTGCCGGAAGTAGTTGTTCTCCGACTGCGCGCGCTCCTTCTTCTCCTCGAGCTGCTGATACATGCGCGCGTTCTCGATCGCCAGAATCGACTGGTACGAAAGAAGCGTCAGGTGCTCGAGATCATGCTCCTGGAACATGCCCCGACGGGTGCGGTTGTCGCACTGGATCACGCCGGCGATCTGGTTTCCGTTCCACATCGGCACGGCCATGATCGACCGGATCGACGCCGACAGGATCGAGGCGCTCTGGGCCATCTCCTCAGGGGCATCGGCGACCAGGATCGCGGCCTTCTTCTTGAGCACCATCTCGATCAGCGATCGCGAACCTCCGGTGGTGTCCACGGAACCCTCACGCGAGCGGGAGTATGCCATGCGGAAGCGCAGGGAAACGGGATCGCGCAGGTAGATGCTCACGTTGGAGGCGCGATCGAGCAGGTCAAACACCGCGTCACTGACGGAGGTCAGCACCTGGTTGAGTTCGAGGCCGCCGCGACCGATGGTCTGGACAAGCCGGTACAAAATGGCGGCGAGGTCCCGGTCCGAGTCAGCGCTGGTGCGCAGCGAGTCAATCTGCTCGAGGGTGCGCGCTGCCATGACCGTGGCCCTGGGCAGATCCACCTCGACGGAGTCGATGGCACGCACGTGCAGGACCACCGGTGAGAAGGGGGCGCCGAGTCGGAGTTGATCGCCGACCTTGAGGGGGATCTCCCAGCGCTCGGCGCCGTCCAGGGGGAGGCTCTGCTTGTTCCGGACCAGGATCGAGCCCGATGTGGAGCGCAGATCCCGCAGGATGTATTGATTGTCTTCCCAAAAAATCTGGGCGTGCTCGCCGCTGATATGATAGTCGGGCAGGACGATTCGGTTCTCGGCGTGGCGTCCGATGGTGATGATCGGATCTTCGATGTTGTAGGATTGTCCTCTGGATTCTCCTTCCAGGACCTCCAGTTCAATCATGACGACTCCACGATCCGGGGGAAAGGCAGGGAGTGTTTGGCAAATCCCCAACACACTCCCCGGGCGGCGGGGAAATGCCCGGAATCCGGGATTATTTGTTGCCCTGCAGACGCCCCAGGAAGCATTGCGCGTCCTGATTCATCCAGAAGTAGCCACCACGCTTCATGTTCGCGGTTTCGGAATCGATGACTTTCTGAATGATTTCGGAGACTTCCTTGTAGTCCTCAGAGCGGCCCCAGCGGTCCAGGGTGAGCAGGATGGTCTCGCGGACGGTCAGTTCGGATTTTTCATAGGCCTTGGCCAGATCCAGGACCATCTGCTTGCGATCGCTCGGGTTGACTTCCTTGTCCCACGCGTTGATCAGGTACAGGGCCTTGCGGCGGACCTTCCAAGGGGTGATGACTTCCAGGGAGGAGGGCAGCCGGTTGCGGTCGACCTTGCCGGTCTTTTCGTTGAACACTTCCTCGAAGACCGCGCAGGAGGGGACCTTGCCGTCCATGGTCTCCGGGCACTCCTTCGTGATCACGATGCGGGAGACGATGGTGCGCAGGTTGGAGATGTTCTGCAGGTCGTCGACCTTGCCTTCGCACTCCTTGGTCAGATCGGGGATGTATTTCTTGGGCTCGTTGTCCTTGTAGATGCACAGGAAGTTTCGCAACTGGAGTATGGGCTTCTTGAGGGTGTCGAGCTCCTCCTGGATGATCTGCTTGGCGCGGGCGCGACGATCGGCCTCCATCTTGTCGTCCCAGGGACGCTGGACCGTCAACTCGAGGTTCTGCTTCTCGAGGGCGGAGGCCTTGTCCTTGTTGATGTTCTCCAGTGGATGGACGCCCGGATCGGACATGATGTCCTCGGGCTTGATGTCCAGCAGGCGGTCAAAGTCGCCCACGCTGGAATAGTCGAAAGCGCTCTCGAGCAACTCGAGGCGGATGCGCTCATAGCCGGAGAGGACCAGGCGTTTTTCGGCTTCCTTCGGGTTCAGGCCTGCCTTCTTCATATCCTTGGCAGCCTGGCTGTCCTGGATGTTCCATTTGTATTCCTTGGTCGTGTCGTAGCCGTCGCAGATGGGCTCCTTCTTGGGATCGCCCTTGTCCTTGCTGCCTTCGAACTCCTTGATTTTCGCCTTGCACTTCTCGGTCTCGGCCTTGAACTGGACGAAGAATTCCTTCGGGTCCATGACCTTGCCCTTCTTCGAGGCGGCGTCCACCGGCCAGTAACCGAAGTACTGCTGCATGGTGGTGACCCACAGGTAGCGGGAGCGCTGCCAGCGATCCTTGTTGTAGGTCCACTGCTGGAAGATCTTCATGACTTCGTCAAACTGGGTGCCCAGCAGCGTGTCGCACTCCTTGGCCTCGGCCTGATTCTCGATCTTGGCGCACAGGCCTTTGTTGCGGCCGGTCTGGACCAACTGGATGGTCTGCTGGCGGAACTGTTCCCACAGAAGTTCGGTGGCAATGAACCACGGCTCGGAGATGTTCTTGGCGG
>PHAZ01000007.1:0-34914 GCA_002841825.1 Deltaproteobacteria bacterium HGW-Deltaproteobacteria-22
GGCGCCTGAGGCGGAAGCCGGTGATGGGACGTGAGAAATGTCTGCAGTTTGAGCATGCGCTCGCGCTCGGCCGGGCTCTTGGGACGGTAGAACACCGCGTCGGCGAGCTTGTCGGGCAGGTAGGTGATGCGCGCGGAGCCGGACTTGTGCGGGTACACGTAGTCGATGCCGCGACCCAGGTCGGCGGCCGAAGCGTAGTGCGCATCGGACAGGTGCAGCGGCACGGGGTAGCTCTCACCCTTGGCGATGCGCCCGGACGCGTCGCCCAGGGCCTCGATCACGGCGTTGCTCTTGGGCGCGGTCGCGACATACAGCACAGCCTGCGCGATGACCAGCCGCCCCTCGGGCATCCCCAGGTGCTCGAACGCCCGCAGCGCGGTCTCGGCCTGCACCAGCGCCTGCGGATCGGCCAGCCCCACATCCTCGGATGCGGTCACCATCAGCCGCCGCAGGATGAACCGCGGGTCCTCGCCGCCGTCGAGCATCTTGGCGAGCCAGTACAGCGCGGCCTGAGGATCGGAGCCGCGCAGGCTCTTCTGGAACGCGCTGGCATGGTTGTAGTGTTCGTCGGACGCGCGATCATACCGCACCACGAACGAAGGCAGGATGCGGTCGAGCACCTCGCGGGCGAGGGTCTTCTTCCCGTCGGCAGGCGCCGTGGCGGCCCACAGTTCGTCGAGCAGCCCCAGCGCGCGCCGGAAGTCGCCCCCCGACAGGATCGCCAGCGGCTCAAGCACGTCGGCGGCGTCGGTCTCGCAACGGCGCTCCTTAGACAGAAATGTCACTGCGCGGGAAAGCCCCGCGATCAGGTCCTCGACCGAGAACGCATGGAACTCCACCAGCCGCACCCGCGAGCGCAGGGCCGGTATGATCGAGAACGCCGGGTTCTCCGTGGTCGCACCCAGCAGGATCACGTCGCCGGTCTCGACGGCTGGCAGCAGCGCGTCCTGCTGCGCCTTGTTGAAGCGGTGGATCTCGTCAAGGAACAGCACCGCCTGCGGATTGAGCAGCGGCGTGCGCGAATCGATGATCTTCCGTACGTCGGAGAGCGTCGCGTTGACGGCCGACAGTTCGTGCATGGTCAAACCGTGGTGCCGGCACAGAAGCCGGGCCAGGGTGGTCTTGCCGGTCCCTGGCGGCCCCCAGAAGATCGTCGAAGTGAGCCGGCCGCCCAGGAACTGCGCCATGAACGGCGAGTCGGGCGCCAGGATGTGCCTCTGGCCGATGAATTCGTCGAGATTTCGCGGACGCAGTCGTTCCGCGAGGGGATTGATATCCGTCAAGGGAGATACCCCTGAATTGCCCTGGAGGCAACTCTTGAACGGCCGGCTTGGCCGACAGTCCAGACTGTCGACCACCGGTACAGCCGTCAGTTTTTTACTGCAGGTTGATGACCTGAGTGACCTCGGGCACTTCCTGCCGCAGCACGCGCTCGACCAGGTTCTTCACGGTCATCTGCGAGAACGGGCAGCCATAGCAGTGACCCTGCAGCTTCACGGACACGGCGCCTTCCTCGGTGACGTTCACCAACTCCACGTCGCCGCCATCCTGCTGCAACGCAGGGCGAACCTTGTCCAGGGCGGTCTGTACGCGTACCTTGAGTTCTTCCAATGCCATCTGAGTCTCCCCGGAGCCGCCGCTTCAAGGCGCACGCCAACCATGCGCATCGCGACCCCGCTCGCATTACTAATGAGTCCCCCGGCCCACGTCAAGCCCCCAGTTGGAAGTTTCAACTAAAAACGTCACCGACATGTCATAATAATTTTAACTCTCAACCCATACCGCGTCGGCCCGCCTCACAACCCGGTCGGAATTTCCGTCCCGCGACACTGTGCATCCCGTCTCCAGGCTCTAGAATTCACAGGCAGGCGACAATTTTCAAGGGACTTTCCCATCCCGGGGATCGGCCGGTCCTGCGGGCCGACGGCGCAAAAACTCGCGAGAGGCGACCCACTTGTCGACCATGGACACGATGAAGGCCTCACGGGTACGCGGGGGCATGGGCGTCAGGGGCCACATGTGGCGCAGGATGCAGTCGCGCTCGATGTCGTTGAGCTCGAAGTGGGTGCGGGCGTTCTCCAGGGCGATCTTCGGGTGGGCCAGGCCGTGGAACTTCTCGCGGGGCAGGTCCGGCACGTCGTGGTTGCGCCAGTCATATAGGAAGAAGTCGTGCAACAGGCCCCCACGGGCGGCGGAGCGGTAATCCAGGCCGAATTTCTTGCAAATCGAATAGGATAAATAGGAGACGGCGCAGGCGTGGGTGAAGATCGTGACGTGCTTGTGGTGAGGGAATTCGCGCGTTCGCAGAAACTCGGGATGGGCAAGGATGTCGGCCACAAGGGCCGCGTACTCAACCCGGCTGGGCCGGCGTCGCAGAAGACCCGCCTGCAGGCGTCCCGGCACCGACCGCAACCGCCCAGGCACCGACCGCAACGGCAACCAGACCAGGCGTCTCAGTCGTGCCAAAGCCGTGCGTTTTCCCCGGCTGACAGGGGGTTTCCCCCGGCTGACAGGGGGTTTCCCCCGGCTGGCAGGGGGTTTCCCGACTCCCGTAAGGAATCTATGGAAATTCTGCACCCATAATTTGGGCAGTGCACCCTGGAGGTTCTTTTTCATCACGGCAAACAGTTGCCGGTTCAAATCCGGGAACGCCTCGAGCAGGCGGCGCAGGCGCCCCAGCTGGCGTTCCAGTTCGAAGTCACGGCGGGTCACGAAGTCGGACTGCAGCCTGCCCAGGAACAGGCGGAAGGCGCGAATCTCAGCCACCGCGGTCATCGTGTCCAGCGTCAGGTACCCCACGAACATCATCGCCGTCAGCCGAAGGATCTGGGGGTCTCCCCGGCCGGCGACCCACAGTACGGCAGGATGGATCCACAGGGAAAACACCACCGCCAGTCCCGTCCAGGCAGCGGAAAAACTCAGGCAGATCCGGCCCTGCCAGTTGTAGCGGCTGTCCTCATAGGTCCATAACTTCACATGGAGCCACTTCTCCAGCAGCCAACCGACCGCATACTCCAGCGCCGTCAGCACCACGCCATAGATCGGAACCTGAACGACCGGATGCAGGCCCTCCAGCGGCCGTCCCAGCAGCACAATGCACGAGGCCCCCATGGCGTAGAGCGGCACGAAGGGTCCGCGCAGAAAGCCCGGGTTGACGAAACGGCGCGCTTGGAATGAGCGGTAGGCGACCTCCACGAGCCACCCGCAGAAGGCGTAGAAGGCAAACAGGACGACGGCCTGCTCGATGGTGACGGGCATCAGGCGGTCCTCCCGAATCCGGCGTGCGGCTTGTTCGGAAAATGGAATCTGGACGGACTCACGATGGACTCATTTCGGCTCCACGGCATCAAACACCCTGCGCAGGCGGGTCACCTCGGCGGGCGTGGTGGATAACACTGATATGCCGCCGATACGCCAGCCCTTGGGAACGCGGGAACGCATCGCGGCGATGGCCGGATGCATCGGAGCGTAATCCTGCATCTCCGGGGGCAGCTCCTCGGCCAGCGCGTAGCCGTCAAAGGAGGGACACGCACGACAGCCGGCCCAGTAGTGATATGCCACCTGGAAACCGATGTTCGCCAGGCTCTCCGGGAACACCGGGTAAAAATGCGCGACATACAGATTCCCGGCATCGTATTCGATGCCACTGTCGTATTCCTGAAGTTGTTTGTTTATCATTGGCTCCAGTTCCTTGCGACGGACGTGCAGATCAAAGTACTTTTTCCAGGTGCTCTGCTCGTCGGTTCCGGAGAACTTCGTGGTCACCGGGATTCCCTGGGCCAGATCGATGATCTCGAACTCGTCGACGTTGAACGGGCGCATGCCGCATGGCTGGTTGTATCCATGGACGCGAAGGAACAGGTACGGGCCGAGACCGCCCAGCAACTCGGCGAAGCGCACGGATTCGGACGGGTATTCGAGCGCCTCGAGGGACGCAGCCGCAGGCAAAAGCGGCGTCTTCGTGCCGGTGCCCAGGTCCTGCAGGATCAGTCCGCTGCCCTGGGCGCTGATGCCCTCGGTCAGGCTGTTGTCCTGCACCATGCCACGGCACTCCTTCAGCGCATCGCTGTCCTGCTCGGTGGCGGGAGGCAGCTCGGTCATCCGGTGATGATAGCGGGCGATGATCACCTCCGTCAGCCGCTGACCCAGGGCAATAAACAAACCAGGGCGCTGCGCCACGACCGCCCAGGCATTGCCCACCGGAGCGACCCAGAACGTGCGCACCAGAGCGGATTCCTCCCAGAATCCGAAGTTGGCGGAGCCCTTGTATTCGATCTCCCGAAACGGCCGGATCCAGACCAGCGCAGCATCGGTGAGCTTGGTCCGGGTCGCATCGGGCGTGGGCAGCTTTGGCGGAGCGTTCGGACCCGGCTTTGTGCAGGATATAATAAAGATTATACTGAACAACAAACACAGGAGACTTTGGTTCATGGATTTCTTCATGGGAATCTACTCCGGTCGGATCGCCGTCCAGATGAAGTGCCGATTTCCGCCCCTGGTGCCCCGCGCGCGTACCGGAACCAACTCGACACGGAAGTCAGCGCGCTCCAGTCGCCGGGTGAAGCTCCGGTCATCGTGGGCGGACCACACCGCGAGCATGCCGCCAGGCGTCAATGCCTCGTAGGCGCTCCGGATTCCCTGCGGGCTGTAGAGCCATCCATTGGCCAGTTGGGTGAAGGACTTGGGACCGTTGTCCACGTCGAGCAGGATCGCGTGCCAGGGCTGCGTCGGATTCCTGATCAGTTCGGCGACATCGGTGAGCACCAATTCGGCCCGCCCATCGCGCATCGGGTGCCCCGAGGCGTCCCCCAGCTCCCCCTCGTTCCAGCGCGCGATGGCCTCCACGAGCTCAGCCACCACCACGCGCCCGGCAGGGCCGCAGCGACGCAGCGCCGCTGCCGCAGTGAAACCCACGCCCAGCCCGCCGATGAGCACTGCCACGTTGCCCTCCGGGTGCAGCACGTCGAGGTGGTCGAACGCCAGATCCGACAGGGCCTCCTCGGAGCCGTGCACGTGGGTGCCCATGAGCTCGTGGTCATCGATGCGGATGATCATCTCCTTGCCCCGGCGCATCAACTCCATGCTCCCCTTGCCGTCGGGCATCTTCACGCTTTCCAGGAATTCCCATTGCAGCATCGCAAACCCTCCTTCGCATGGAGGATGGTATGTCACATGAGAGGTGGAAATTCAAACGGTTCTTGAGGCGCTGCGTCTACGGAACGAGGTCCGGATGACGTGCAGGAGGCGGCTATTTTCCGATCGGATTGATGTACTCCAGGTCGAGGCCCCCGGATACAGGTACGAGGTGTAGGAGGCGAAGCCATAGACCTCGATGCCGAACTTGATGGTTGCATTGGGGGCAGAAATCCGGTGCGAGCCGCGATGCCCGTGGAGGTCACGTCGAAGTCGGTGCCCGGAGGCTGCATCAGTTCGACGAAACCGCCCTTGTCCAGCGTCACAGGGGCCGACACAGACGACGGCGTGAACGTGACGGTGACCGCATCTTCACCGGAAAGGATCCGCACCATGTTGGTCTCGTCGGTTCCGTCCTGCACGGGATGCGTCATGGCCACGAAGAAGTGCTTGCCCCAGGTCTCCAGCGGGAAGACCATCTCCTCGAGGTGGTCGCAGGCCCAGGAACTGAAGGGGACGAACACGCAGTTGTGGCCGGAGAACACCGCCACGGGCAGCAGCAGCGACGCGTCGTTGGTATGCCAGGAAAACCGATCTCCTCAAGGAAATGCGCGGTCGAACCTGAAGTTCCGGCTGCACACCGGCCTCCATCAAGCGTCACCCAAGTTCATGAAACTCATCCTTACGAATTCTATTGCCATGAATAGACTTGACTAATCGTTAAAAACAGCTAAGGAAATAGGACCTCTAACCCGCCCATTGGCATGGGCGACTTCGAAAAGCGAAGAGGAGAGAAGCATGCGCACAGCCTGGTTGCTGATTCTGGTCATGGCCGCCCAGCTCGGATGTGATGACAAGTCGACGAACACGAACAACAACGTCAACAATGTCAACAACCTCAACAATGTCAACAATGTCAACAATCAGGATGGGGGACCCGACGCCGACGCGCTCAACAACGTCAATAATCTCAATGACGGCGGACCCGACGCCGACGTCACCGACGGGTCCATCGACGCCGACGCCGACGGCGGCACGGTCGATCCCACGCCGATCGCGTTCACGGCGCTGACGGCCAACGTGGGCCACGGAGACGCCGAGTTCCCGAACTATCCGCTGCGCCTGTGGAGCCAGAGCTACGAGGACTACATGGGCGCGGTCATCCAGGCCATGGCCCCCGACGTGGTGGTGCTGCAGGAGGTGCTCTCGGGCAAGACCTGCGAGGCCTTCACCGAGATCGACCCGAACAAGACCTGCTATGAGTGGGACACCCGGCTGCGGCCGGCCGTTCGCCTGATCGGACCGGGGTACAGCATCGTGTGCGACCAGCGCGAGCAGGTCGAGTGCATCGGCGTGAAGGTGTCCTTCGGCACCATCGACGGCGTCGAGCCGGGCGCCTACGTCGAGCTCGGCGCCAACACGCCTGCGCTGCCCATGGCGGGCTGCAACTGGGCCGCCGGCCAGTGCAACAACGAAACCTGCGACGACGAGTCCACCGTGTCCGACGTGCTCGTGCACACCGCCGCGGGCGACCTGCGCCTGGTGCACATGCACCCGACCGCGCAGGTGAGCGCCTTCGTCGCCGCCGATCCCTGCCGCGCGGATCAGATCCGGCAGGTCTTTCAGGACGGCATCGTGCCGGGCGACGTCTCCATGGTGCGACCCGGCGAGCAGGCCATGATCCTCGGTGACTGGAACGTTGGCCTCGAGGTCTACAACATCCGCACGCTCATGCAGTCGTCGGAGGCCGATGACGTGTGGCACCAGTACATCGGCTGTCCGGGCTGCGCGTTCACCGACATGGACCCCCGCGATGGGGGTGGTCAGCGCTACTCCACGACCTCGGCCAACGCCTGGGTCGGCATCGTCGCCATCGACCATGTCGTCACCACCAACGAGATCACCGGCTCCTGCGTGGTGCACGACGAGGGCGGCATGCCCGCCACCGAGCGCCTCGACGTGGGCTATCTGTACCTGGACCAGCTCGGCGACAGCCGCATTGACCATTACGCCATCTCCTGCGAGATGACAATCTACCCGCAGAACCCCTGATCATTTCCCATGAACGACTCGAACTTTTCCCTGTATTTTCGGGCGCTGGCGGCCTTTGGTCTTTGGCTGGGCTTCTACATGCTCGCGCTGGGCATCATCGCGGCCATGATCGCCCTGACGTGGATGCAGTTCGCCATCGGGCGCGTCCACCCGTACCTGATCTTCATCTCGGCGACGATCGTGTTCTTCATCGTGGCGGCGATCATCCCCCGTCCCGATCGCTTCGTGGCGCCGGGACTGCGGCTTTCACCCGACGAGCACCCGGAATTGTTCAATGAAATCGCAACTATTGCCCACGCGACAAACCAGCCCATGCCCCTGGACGTGTACCTGATCCACGAGGCCAACGCGTGGGTGGCCGAGCGCGGACGACTATGGAATGCGCGGCGCATGCTCGCGCTGGGCTACCCGCTGCTGATCCAGCTCACCCAGAACGAGATGCGGGCAGTGCTGGCCCACGAATTCGGACACTACGCCGCCGGGGACACCTGGCTCACACCGTGGATCTACCACACACGCCAGGCCCTCGCGCGCACCCTGGAAAACCTGTCGGGCAACGTGCTGGATTTCCTGTTCGCCGGATACGCCCGACTTTTCCTGCGGGTGACCAACGCCATCTCACGACAGCAGGAGCTCGACGCGGACCTTCTGGCAGCGCGGTTGGCCGGCGGGGAGAGCCTGGTCGCCGGGCTCAAGAAGATCTCGACCCTGGCGCCCGGGCACGACCACTTCTGGCACACCGAGGTGGTGCCTCTGCTGGACTCGGGCTACCTGCCGCCGCTGGCCACCGGCTTCGGCGCGTTCTGCGCCAATCCTTTCATCCAGAAGATCGTCAAGGATGCCCTGGCCGACGAGCTGCGTCAGACCGAGGCCGTGGACATCGACACGCACCCTCCCCTGTCCGAACGCATCCGCAACGTGCACGCCTTCGTTTCCTCGGGGCCGCGAAACCGTCCGGATCCGGCCTCGGCCTGGCTGGGGACGCCGCCTGACCTGGAACGGCGCCTGCTCGACGCGGCGTTTCCTGCCGCGGGGGTCGAAACGCTCCGGGACATCGCCTGGACTGAAGCGATGGACCGCGTGTACCTGCCCGGCTACAACCGGACCGCCAGGGAGCACGCCGGCGATGTTTCCGGGCTTCATCTGGTGGATCTTCCGATGTGGGTGACCGACCCTTTCCCGCTGCTGGAGAAACTCGACGAGTACGTCGATCCGGACCTCTCGCGTCCGGACCTGCTCAGCCAGCTGGGCGCCATGTTCGGACCCATGATCACGGCGGTTCTGGCCGCGCGGGGCGCCGAGATCGTGTGCGATCCGGGCGAGCCGGTGTACGTGCGTACTCCCTCCGGCAAACTGCGCTCCTTCTGGGTGTTCGGTGATCTGGAAACGGGAGAACTGAAGCCCGAGCAGTGGAAGGAGCTGGTCGACGCGTACGGGGTGGCCGATGCAGATCTCGGTGAACTATGCAGCGCCCTGCCCGACGATCCTGCGGATGGGGATGGCGACGGTGTTGTTCTCAGCGACGGAAAGAAGGACCCATGACGGTCGCCACCCGTGATTTCGACGTGATCGTCGTCGGGGGCGGACACGCCGGCTGCGAGGCCGCCGCAGGTGCCGCCCGCCTGGGCTGCCGCACGCTGCTGGTGACGCTCAACCCGGAGCTGCTCGGCGAGATGCCGTGCAACCCCGCTGTGGGCGGGCTCGGAAAAAGTCACCTAGTCAAGGAGATCGACGCCCTGGGCGGAATCATGGCCCACGTCGCCGATGCCTCAGCGATCCAGTACAGGCGCCTCAACGGCCGCCGCGGACCGGCCGTGCGCGCCACACGCGTGCAGTCCGACCGTCACCTTTATGTGAAAAACATGATCGCCCGGCTCGCGACAGTGCCCGGGCTCACCGTGCGCGCCGCCGAGGTGGCAGGACTGGTCACGGAACCCTCCGGGCCCGATGATGACTCCCACGGATTCAACGATGAATCCACCGGGCGTGTATGCACCGGCGTCACGCTGGCCGACGGCTCCCGCATCTCCGCCGGCGCGGTGGTGATCACCTCGGGCACCTACCTGCGCGGCCTGCTGCACACGGGCGCCCACGTGCGATCCGGTGGCATCGACGGCGAACCGTCCGTGCAGGCACTCTCGGGAGCGCTCCTGGCACTGGGGTTCAGGCTAGGTCGCCTCAAGACCGGCACTCCACCACGCCTGCTGCGGCAGACCATCGACTTCGCCCGCTGCACCCCACAGCCGGGCGAGAGCGGCGTGCCCCCATTCGCGATCTTCGGCACCAGATCAACACTTCCGCAGGTGCCGTGCCACCTGACCTGGACCTCTGAGGCAACCCACGATGCCATCCGCGCGCGGCTCGACGTTGCGCCGCTGTTCAACGGACAGATCTCAGGCACCGGGCCCCGCTACTGCCCCTCCATCGAGGACAAGGTGGTCAAGTTCCCCGACAAGACGCGTCACCACGTGTTCCTGGAGCCCGAGGGGCTGACCAGCGACTGGATCTATCCCAACGGCGTGTCCACCTCGGTGCCCGTGGACGTGCAACTGGCGTTTCTGCGCACGATCGAGGGCCTCGAGCACGTGGAGCTGGCTCGCCCCGGCTACGCCGTCGAGTATGACTTCTGTGATCCCCGTGACCTGACGCACACGCTGGAATCCCGGCTGCTGCCTGGTTGCTTCCTGGCCGGTCAGATCAACGGCACCTCGGGCTACGAGGAGGCCGCCGCCCAGGGCCTGCTGGCCGGGATCAACGCGGCGCTGCGCGTGCAGGAGCGTGACCCGCTGACCGTGTCGCGTCACGAGGCCTACCTGGGCGTGATGATCGACGATCTGGTCACCCGCGGCGTGGACGAACCCTACCGGCTGTTCACCTCCCGGGCCGAGCACCGGCTGCTGCTGCGTGAGGACAACGCCGCGGATCGGCTGATGCCGACGGGCCGCAGGCTGGGGCTCGTCGGGGACGCGACCTGGGCGCGGTTCGAGGCGATGCAAGCCGCCCGTGATGCCCAGACGGCCGCGGTACGGACGATCCGACTGCCCGAGGCCGACGCCGACGCATTCGCCGACCGGATGGGAATCTCGCGCCCGCACCGCGCAATGACCATCGCGGAGTTCCTGCGGCGTCCCGAGGTCTCCTGGCATGACTTTGGCGAGCACGGCGTGGCTGCCTTCGACTGCGATCCGGCCCTGGCCGAGACCATCGAGAGCGACATCAAGTACGAGGGCTACATTCAATTGCAGCAGCAGGAGATCGAGCGCATGCACAAGCTCGACCGCATCCCGCTGCCACCACAGTTACGCTATGAGGACGTCCCGGGGCTCCGCGTGGAGTGGGCGCAGAAGCTCACCGCGCGGCGACCCGCCACCCTGGGCGAGGTGCTGGCCATCCCCGGCCTGACCTCGGCGGCCATCGTCGCTTTGTCGATTCACCTGCGATTGCAGAAGTAAGATCACCACAGAAAAGAAATGAAAAGAAAAAGATGGGGATTGACCATGGAACACGCGGAACAACTACGATGATGAATCCCCATTCCAATCCATTTTCTGTGTGTTCCGTGGTGAAAATGTCTTCTGCTTGATTTTTTTTCGGGGCTATTTCATCACGTCCCATTCCTTGGCGTCCTTGACGCCGTTGCTGCGGGCCAGCGTGTCGGAGAGACAGTCACAGAAGTCCTTGCAGTCGCGCTTCATGCAGCGGTCGACGACGTTGGTCCAGGCCTTCTTCGAGTCGGCGTCGCCACCGCAGGTCTTGACCCATTTTTCCTTGGCAGGTGGCTTGAGGCTCAGGCCGCAGGTCAAGGTGCCGGGCTCCTTGCCGCACTTGGCCATCTTGTCGTAGAGTGCTCCGCAGTCGGGGCCGCCGCCGTCTTTCTTCCCGCAGCCCAGTGCCAGGACGGTAAAGATCGACAGAAGCATCAGAACGGAAATTCGGGTGAACAGTTGGGTCGAACGCATGAATCCCTCCAGATGGAAATGGTCCCGCAGGACCGGGTTGGATCGCAAATAACTTTTGAATCGTCGAAGCCAGCATCCGACAAACCCGGACCCCAGTCAACCCCCCTTTTCTTTTTCCGCGTATTCCGTGGTTAAAATATTCTTTTCTTATCTTCTTTTCTTTTTCTCATCGGGTGGCGAGATCGTGCTCGAGGTCGCGCAACTTCTTCGTCCGCCACTCCTCGAAGTCGGCGTTGCGCGCAAAGGAGATGCCTCCGGCGGTGGCCTGCACGATCGAGGTCTTGTGCTTGCGCTCGTAGTTGACCGCCAGCAGGACGCCGAGGAAGTCCATCATGCCGTGCTCGTAGAGCGCAAGGCGGGCCTCGTCGAGATCCATCTGCAGGGCCTTGGCAGCCGTGATGAAGCCGGCCGCGTCGCCGGCGTGCGCGAGCGCGAGCAACTGCTCCTTCTCCTGACGTTCGCGGTCGTCGGCGTTGTCGTTCCAGACATTGTTGGTGTAGTGGATCATCTTGTCAGCCACGCTCTGCTGCACGGTGCGCACCGGCGCCGGATGCATGGACACGATCGTGTTGTAATACTTGGTCCAGTACGCCTCGGCCGCGCGCAGGTAGACCTGGTGGTCGGCCTGGGTCGGGTGGCGGAACCACTGGTACTTCTCCTCGGCGGCGTTCATGGCGTCATATTCGGCCAGGGAGGCCTCCTGCCCCAGGTAATGCAGCCCGGAGCCGAAGTACAGGGCCGTGCCCATCTTCGGCATGATCTCGTTGACCGAACCGCAGTGCGGGCAGGTCTCGTTGGCGCTCTGGAAGCGCAGCATCACGGGCATGGGACCGGCGCAACGCGGACAGTTCGTCGGCTGTCCGTATTCGCTCTGCATCAGGTTGTACAGGACCCGCGCCCAGTAGCCGCCGGCATGAATCTCCAGCGTGTTGCCCTCGCGCTCCAGCCGGTTGCGCAGGGCGCGCGAGTCATTGAGCAACTGGGTCCAGACCACCGACAATTTGCGGTGCTCCTTGTCCTTGAGTCCGTCGTCGTCGGCCTTCTCGCTCCACTCCGAGTCGAGCTTCTCGACGGCCTGGTCCACCTTGTTGCCGAGCTGGTGAAACCGCGACGTGATCGACGTGAAGCCCGCCGAGATCGCCCCGGAATCCAGCGGATTGGAGTCGATCAACTCCTGGATCCCCGCCGCTTCCTGACGGATCTCCTCCACGCGGGAGAGGATCTTCCCCTCGAAGGTCACATAGCGATCCACCAGCGCGATGAAGGCCTGGGCCCGCTGGGGGGCGATTTCCTGGAGCAGGTTCTTGTCGATGGTCATCCGAATTTCTCCCCGCAGAACTGGCATTTCAGTTCCGAACTGGTGCGCGGTGCCCCGCAGAATCGGCAGGCGTGGACGATCACGTCGGACACCGGACCCGTGGGCATCACCGGAGACGGCTTCTGGGCGGCCTCCTTGGCGAACGCAAACATGCCCCGCTTCGGAAAGACCTTCTGACGGTAGTTCCTCAGCGCTTCCTCGGTGTTGCGCTCGGCCTGGGCCCGGAGCCGGTCGATCTTTCCGTCATAGCCGTCCAGCGAGGCCAGCTTCTTCAGGTTGCGCAGGACCTCGCGTGCGACGGCCTCGAGGGCCACCTGGACCTCGGCGACCAAGGCGCCCCTGGGCTGCTCGTTGGCCTTCAGAATCAACTCCCGGTCCGCCTGCGGCGTGCGGGCGATGCCGTACTCCTCCCGGACGGCGCGCCAGCGGTCGTTGTCTCCGCCGGCGGTCTCCACGGAGGCCCCCGCATCCACGATCAGCGTGGTGCGTTCCCGCATCCAGGTTTCCAGTTGGTTCAGATAGCCCTCGGTGGCGTCCACGAAATCCGATTCCTAGATGTCGATGTCGTCGTCCGGTGTGCCGCCGGCCATGAATTTGGCCTTGTACTGGTTCAGAAGATCACCGTGCTTCATCGCGAGCTGGACATCCTTCATGAAGCGGTTGGACCAGTAGGAGCCGTAGTTGGACACGTCAACGGCGGTGATGCCGAAGACTTCCTGCAGCTTGCGGTTGACGTCCATGCCCATCTCGCCCCAGGCGGCCTGGGCGCCGGCGAGCTCGCCGTACTTCTCGAAACTGATCGGCTCGGGGCCGTCCATGTTCACGTTCTGGGCGGCGGCGAACGCGTTGCCGAAGATCGTCGCGATGACGGCGGTCTGGTCGCCCTGCATGCGGGCCTGGAACTCGTTGTTGGCCTTCTCGTAGCGCGCGCGGTCCATGCCCAGGGCGGCCAGTTTCTGCATCTGCTGGCCGGCATCCGGCGTCGAAGCCATCATCGCGGCGGCCTGCGCCCAGTTCTCCACGGTCACGCCGTCGACCGGAGCGACCAGCGCCGGGTTGGCGGCCATCGCGGCGGCCTGCTTGGCGCGCATCTCGGCGTGGGCCGCGTCGGCCATCGCCTGCACGTTGGACCAGTCCTGCTCGGAGGGCTCGTTGTCGGACGCATCCTCGTCGACTTCTTCCTCTTCCTCTTCCACCTCGTCGACCGGGGCCGGCGGAGGGGGCGGGGGCGCCATGTCTTCAGCCTTGTTCTTCGCCTTGCCAAACAAAAAATCGAAAAATCCCATGATAAGCTCCTTGTTTTGGTTCAAATCTTTTCACCGGTTGGACCGGTTGGTTTCAAACACGTGAAAAGCTCCGGTAAGGGTTAAATGGACCCCATTGATCAATATTTGTCAAGCAAAAATTAGAGCTTCTCGAAACCCAGGTCCAGGCGCCAGAAACCGTCATGGGTGGTGATGCCCAGCAGCGTGGTGAGGACCGAGGGGCCCGGGTCGCCGTTGAGCTTGGGGAGCATCGTCGAGGTCATGCGCACGATCGGGAAGGTGGAGAACAGGTCCGAGACGACGCCGGGCACGGCCGTGGTCAGCAGCCGCACCACCTTGGAGGGGTCGACCAGGTCCGACATCCGGTTGAAGCCGACGTCGTAGAAAAAGACCCCGCGGCTCTCGTCCCGCAGCAGCACGATGGCGTTTTCGCGCTGCTCGAAGTAGATCGGCACGCGCCCGGCGGTGTGGGCCAGGGTGTCCTCGGCGCCGTCCATCTTCATGGTGATCTCGATGCCGCCGATGACCAGCCAGGGTCCGGTCTCGTCCCACTCCAGGACCGGGGGCAGCAGCAGGTCGATCTGCGAGGTCTTGAGCCGGTCGTAGTAGCCGCCGAGCTTCTCCATGCCCAGGTCGTAGAGCTGCTGCTTGGTGTAGATCTTCCCGTTGGCGTTGCCGGCGTCCCACATGGCGAACGCGATCTGGTTGACCAGCGCCGATCCGAAGGTGATCGACATGCCGTCCTCGCGCTCGGCGTCGCGGTGGAAGCGCTCCAGCACGCCCGCTTGGGGTCCGGCCAGCAGCGGCGTCTCGGCCTGGATCTTCGTCTCGTAGGCCAGTTGGATGTTCCCGTCGAGGATGTCCATGGTCTGGGCCCGGGTCTGCTGCAGGATCGGGTTCTCGAACTCCAGGACCACCTGGGGCACCAGCGTGGACATCATGGTGTTGAAGACGATGCGCGAGGAGTTGCGCGTGGTGACGATGATCGCGTCCTGCACGGCGACGTCGAGCTTGTCGATGATCAGGCCGAACGCCTCCTCGGGCACGCCACCGTCGTCGGTGATGTGCGGCGCAGACGCAGTGGCGCTCATATTGATCAGGTCCGAGTCTCCCACGGACAGGACCAGCTCACCGTCGATCTCCATCCAGTCGTAGAGCGCCTGACCGGATCCCGAGATGCCCGCGGCCTTCGAATTATAATAGATGAGCACATTGCTCAGCCGTGAGTGGAAGTACAGCGTGTCGCCCTCGAAGTGCATGGTGACCTCGATGGACTCGGCCACCACGGAGGTGGTCGTGACCTCGATGGTCACGGGGATGAACGCAATCTCGGTCTCCACGACGATGGGATTGTCCATATAGGAGACGAGCTCCTCGCCGGCCATCATCTCCTCGCAGATCGAGGCGAAGGAGACATCGCGGTTCTGCAGGATGTCGATACCCAGGCGTGTCTGCACCGTCTGGGACTGGAAGTCGGCGATGTCGCGGAACACACCCTGCAGGTAGGAGCGCACGGTGAACAGCGGATCACCCTTCTTCGAGGCCTTGATGAAGCCCAGTCCATCCACCGGCGGCAGCACCGCCGTGAAGGACTTGCCGCTGTACTTGGTGCCATTGACGGTGATCGGACTTTCCTTGGTGGTGACCTGGACCTCGATTTCCTGGCCAGCGGTGAAGAACGAGCCGGGCTCCGGGGATTCAATCCGGATGGAGTTGATCGACTCGCAGGAGCACGCCACTGCGAACCACCCGAGCAAAGCCGAAAGGATAAATAATTTCATGAGCGCCTCGAATCCGGATCTGGGGCGAAAAAAGAGGTAACTTACTACCGACGAAGACTGTAGCCGAAGGACTCCGCTCCGTCAACCTCTGGAATTGTAAAATAATGAATATTTTCAACGAGTTTTGACGCAGTGAGTCAATTCTTGACGCGGCTTCGGATGACACAACGCGTCAAAAACTGTCACCCCGGAAGCAGGGAGTCAGATTCATCGGACCGTCCGCCACGGGCCCGGCGATTCAATTTCTATTTCCATGCGGATGTTCCGCGGAGATTACCGGTTGGTCTCGATGACGCCGAAGGCGCCGTCTTCACGACGGTAAACGACGTTGAGCGTCTTGGTCTGGGCGTTCACGAAGAGGAAGAAATGGGAGTTCTGCAATTCCAGTTGCATCAGCGCGGAGTTGACGTCCATCGGCTCGACGGAGATCTCCGACGAGGACACGATCTTGCGCGGGGACTCTGGAACGGCGACCTTCTGGTTCTCCTCGGCGGCCGGCTCCAGATCATCGTCAATGAAGTCGGTGTCGAGGTCGGCCTCGAGGGTGTGGTCGGTCAGCATCAGGGCCGGAGCCGGGGCCGGCTTGTGGCTCTGGATCTTTTCCTTGTACTTGCGCAGCTGCTTCTCGATGCGCGTCAGCGCCTGGTCGATCGAGAAGTACATGTCGTCGGAAGTGTCCACCCCTTTCACGAAGAGCCCGTTGTTGAGGGTGAGCGTGATATCCGCCTTGTTACGGAAACGCTCCGAGGTCAGCACGACGTGCGCATGCGACGGGCGTGCCAGGAACTTGCGGATGCGACCCATCTTGTCTGTCAGATAGTTGCGCAGAGCGTCTGAGGGATCCATGCGGCGGAAGGTGATGTCAATCTGCATATTGGCCTCCTTAGGTCCCGCCCGCGGCGGGCTGGTGCAACATAGGGTTCAAATCCTCCATGGCAAGACCTGAACCCTCAAAAAAACCGTTTTCTCTGCGAGGAGTTCAAAATTCCCAACTGCTCCCGATATTTCTGTACCGTCCGGCGCGCGATTTCAATCCCCTCGCGCGCCAGCGCCGCGACGATTTCCTGGTCGCTCATCGGTTTCTTGGGATTTTCGGCCTCCACCAGGGTCCTTATTTTACTCCGGACCACTTCCGACGCGATGTCGTCCCCGTCGGTGCGGGTCACGGCGTTGCGGAAGAAATATTTCAACTCAAACAACCCATGGGGCGTGTGTGCGTACTTGTTCGTCGTCACGCGCGACACGGTCGATTCATGCCGCTCCACGTCCTGGGCGACCTCACGCAGCGTCAGCGGCCGCAGCCGGCTGGGCCCAAAATCAAAGAAGTCGTGCTGGAACTTCAGGATGCTGCGGGTCACGCGCAAAATGGTCTCCTGACGCATCTGGATCGCCTGGATCAGCCACTTCGCGTGGCGTTTCTTCTGCTCGATGTATTCCTTCACGGCCGCCTGATCGTGGGTGTTGATGAACTTCTGGGACAATCGCAGCCGCGGCATGCCGTCATCGTTGAGCGTCACCTGGTAGTCGTCGCCCTGCCGGTAGATGTACACGTCGGGTACAATATAGTTGACGTCCTCGGAGCCGTAGGCCCGACCCGGGTGCGGATCGAGCACCAGGATCGCCTTGACCGTCTCGAGCACGTCCTCGACGGGAATCTTCAGCGCCCGTGCGATGGTGCCATAGTCCTTGCGCTCGAGTTCGCGCAGATGCCGCGCGAGGATCGTCTCCATCACCGGGTCCACCGTACCGTAGTGCTGGGCCTGGATCAGCAGGCATTCGACGAGACTGCGGGCACCCACGCCCACCGGATCGAACTGCTGGATCTTCGCGAGCGTGCGCTCGACGGTCTCCACGAGCAGGTTCGTCTTCTGCGCGATCTCCTCGACCGTGATCGAGGTCAGGTAGCCGTCGGCGTTGAGGTTGCCGATGATGAACTCGGCGGCGGCCCGTTCATGGGAGTGGAAATCGGAGACCTGCATCTGCCAGAGGAGGTGCTCGGCCAGGGTGGGCTTGCTCGAGAGGCGGTTTTCCGGGGGCACCCACTCCTCAAGGGCGGACGGGTCGTACATGCCCTGGTCGGGCGTGTAGTTCACGGAGTCGGCCACGTACGCGTTCCACTCGACGTCCTCTCGCAGGCTGTTCTCCTGCTCAAGGCTCAGGCTCTCCGAGGACGGGACCTCCGGGAGGAGATCGTCGACACCGGAGGCCTCTCCTTCGAGGCGCTCGCTCTCGAGCCGGACATCGTCGTCTGGCTGGGCCACGGGATCGTCGGCGTCACCCACGGCGGGCAGCTCCATGGAATCGCGGCCCTCGGCATCGTCGCCCGACGCGTCGTCAGCCTCCTGAAGGATGGGATTTTCCAGTAATTCCTCGTTGATCTGTTCGATCAATTCCAGGTGCGACAACTGCAGCATCGAGATGGCCTGCTGCATCTGCTGGGTCATCACGAGGCGGTGTTCAAGCCGCTGTGTAATGTTCAATTGCTGTTTCAGATCAAAACCCATGAGACTCGCCTGCGGCTTTTCGAGCCGCAACAACCAGCATATCATACATGAGAGTTACATGTAAACGCCCGCTCAGCTTGCTTTGCAGGAAAAAATGCCTATGATGCGCAGCCATGTCATCGTCCACCGCACGTTCGATTGTTCTCGATGGAGTCCGCCTTGAACTGGCGCTTCCTGTCAAGATGGAGGTTTCCTGGGCCGGGCGCACGGATCTGCTGAGACAGGTGCAGGCCGCCTGGATGGTCGTCGACCCCTCGGACCTGCCGCTGGCGCCCCGCATCATCGGACCTCCGGGCACGGGCAAGACCACCCTGGCCTACACGGCCGCTGCAGGCCGTGGCCAGGACGTGTTCTTCTTCCAGGCAACCATGGATACACGCCCCGAAGATCTCATCGTGCAGCCGGTGCTCGCCGGCGCCAATGAATTGAAGTATGTCGCCTCTGCGCTGCTGACCGCGGTGATCACCGGCGGCGTATGCATCCTCGACGAGGGCAACCGGATGAGCGAGAAGGCCTGGGCCTCCCTGGCGCCGCTGTTCGACTACCGGCGCTACGTCGAGAGCGTCGTCGCGGGGCTGCGCATCCACGCCCACGCGGACTTCCGCTTCTGCACGACCATGAACGAGGACGCCTCCACGTTCGACCTGCCGGAGTACATCCATTCCCGCCTGCAACCGCAGATCCAGATCGACTGGCCCTCGGCCGAGGAAGAGTTGGTGATCCTGGCCAGCCAGCTGCCGTTCGCCGGAAAACTGCCGTTGCAGAAGATGGTTGAATTTTTACAGAAGGCTCACAGACAGGGCGCCCCCTGGTCCGTGCGCGATGGCATCTCGGCCCTGCGGTACGCCGCCAAGCTGGGCAAGATGGAGAACCGGGACCTCGACGAATTCTTCGCGACCGCCGTCCTGCACGTGTGCGGGAGCGAGGCGACGGAACTGATGGGAGACTGAGCGTTTCATGGACCACCATGCGCTGCTGCAAAAGTTTTTTGAATTATGCCCTAACGGACTGTGCCTGTGCTCTGTCAAGCGATCGGCCGCCGGCACCATCGAGGAGGCCGTCCCCATCGCGGTGAACGAGGCCTTCTGCGTCCACGCCGGCCAGCCCGACACCGAGCTCATCGGCCGGCCCCTGCACCTGATCCTGCGCAACTTCTACCTGCTCACGCAGAAATACTTCGCCAGCCTCCACGATCTCGGGCAGAGCTTCACGCTCGAACTGCAACTGGAGCCCGTTCACAAGCCCGTCACCGTCACGGTGTTCTTCCTCGACGATGATCATCTGATGGTGATTCTGCAGGACGCCACCGAGCATCAGGTCGCCGAGGCCGCCCTGCTGAGCATCGGCGAGATGTGGGCCTTCTCCCTCGAAGGCGAGGGTGACGGCGTGTGGGACTGGGAGATTCCGCAGAAGACCATCCACTACAGCCGCCGCTTCAAGGAAATCCTGGGCATCTCCGACGAGCTCAGCGACGTCGACGACTTCGACTTCAAGGACCGCATCCATCCCGAGGAGGTGGAGCGCGTGTCCCTGTCGATCCACGAGCACGTCAAGGGCCTGACGAACAACTACGTGCAGGAGCACCGCATGCGCTCCGACGAGGGCTCGTACAGGTGGGTCATCACGCGCGGCAAGGTCATCAAGCGCACCCCCGACGGCCGCGCCCTGCGCATGATCGGCACCCTCACGGATACGTCCGAGCGGCGCATGATCACCGAGGCGCTCCAGCGCTCCCAGCAGTGGCTGTCGGCATTCTTCCAGAACAAGACGCACGGGTTCGGCGTGGTCGATCGCCAGAACACGCTGTTTCTGGTCAACGAGACGCTGGCCCGCATGGCCGGCGGTCCGGTCACAGCCATCGCCCACCGCAAGCTCAACTCCATCATCGTCCCGGTGGACTGGCAGACCCATGTCTCGCGTGCCATCGCCGCGATCTGGAACGGCCACGAGAGCGCCGCACGCATGGAGATCCGCGTCCAGGTCCCCCAGAGCGAGCCCCTGTGGGTCGAGTGCAGCCTGTCCCCGATCGTCAACTCGCAGAAGCAGGTCGAAGCCATCGCGGGCATCTTCACGGACATCACCGACCGCAAGCGCACCGCCGCGGCCCTGCATCTGGAACAGGAAAAGCTGCGCCACTCCACCTGGATGCTCGAGCGCCGCGTGCAGGAACTGACCTGCCTGTACGAGGTCGTCAACCACCTCGAGCAGGTGAACGTGTCGCTGTCCGAGAAACTGCAGGCCGTGGTCGAGGCCGTGCCCGCGGCGTTCCAACTGCCCCAGGACACCTGTGCCCGGCTCGAGGTCGAGGACCAGGTCTACCTGTCGCGGGACTTCGTCGCTCACGAGAACAGCCGGATCCACCCGTTCCTGTTCGCCAAGAACCGCCGCGGCTGCCTCGAGGTGTTCGTGTCCTCGGCGGCCACACCGCCCACCGGCGAGATCTTCCTTCAGGAGGAGCAGGCCTTCCTGCAGTCGGTGGCGACCCAGCTCGTGCTCACCCTCGAGCAGCACTTCACCCTCGAAGACAATCAGTTCCTGTCCTCACGGCTGCGCCAGTCCCAGAAGGTCGAGGCCATGGGCCGGCTCACCCACTTCGTGGCCGATGACTTCCAGGGCGTCCTCGAGCAGTTCTCGGAGAACCTCACCGGCCTGCGGCCGCACCTGGCCGAAAATCCCGACGCCACCGACCGGTATGACCGCGTCCAGACCGTGCTGCACGAGGGATCCCGCATGGTCCGCCAACTGGCGTTCTTCTCGAAGAACCGACCGCTTTCGGCAAACCTGACGGACCCGGCCCAGTTGTTCGAGCCGATCCTGGCGCAGTTCCAGACCCGCTATGGCAAGCGCATCCGCTTCAACCTGCAGACGGCCGTCGTTGCGGGCCAGACCACGCCGCTGGACCGCGACTACGTGAGCCTGCTGGCCGACCAACTGCTGCAGAACGCCGCCGACAGCATCCTCCACATGGGCAACGTCCATGTGACCCTCGCGCGCGTGCACCTCGACCACGAGGCCGATGATCATCTGCCGCCCGGCATGTATCTGCAGTTGCAGATCGCCGACACCGGCGTGGGCATGGACGCTGAGGAACTGACGCACCTGTTCGAGCCGTTCTACTCCACCAAGAACCACCGAAAGAACGCCGGCCTTGGTTTGTTTGTGGTCTTGGGTATCATGAAACTACATCATGGCGCAGTTCGCGTCCGTTCCACCCCCGGGCATGGCACAGTGTTTACCTGCCTGTTCCCGGAAATCCAAAAAAACTAAGCTGCCACAAGGATTTTTCATGTCTTTCAAAAAAAGATTGAAAACTTGCGATCCCCGATCGGTTATGGCAGGATGCCCGAACGTCAGATGATGACGGTGACATTCCGGGATGACGTGAACGTTTTCCCCCGATGTCCAGGAGCGTGAACATGAACACACTTTCTCCGGCCCCCGCCTGTGACAACCTGATCGCCTCGTACGACTTCCTCGAGCGCGACTTCCAGCGCGCCATCGAGAAGCGTCTGACGCGCCGCGGTGAAGGCTACATCATGCCGCGCATCCTCGAGATCCACGACATCGATCATCTCGAAGCCATCCTTGAGGCCCTGCTCGAGGGCCACGGCGTCGCCTCCATGTGCTAGTCCTGTCGATCTCCTGCTTTTCATATTCATTCGTTGGTCACCAGTAAAATAATAAAAAGAGCATTGACGATCCGGTCACGATCGTTCCCTCTGGTGGCGCGCTAACGCGCGGTTCGGTTGATCCGGCGCGAGCGTCGTCGCGCCTGCAATTGCCATTCCCCAATAATTCTTAACGGAGGCGGGTCAGCAGATCGGCCAGAAGAGCCTCGGCGTCGGGGCGCAGGGCGGCCGGGACCGTCCAGGTCACGTGGGAGGAGCCGGGTTCGCTGGTCTGGACGCCGAGGTGGTCGTAGCCTTCGAGGATGAAGCGGGTGGTGCTCACGGCTGCGCGCGGCACAAAGAAATGCAGCCGCACGAGCTGGTCTGAACCCACGGACTCCACAGTGAACGGCGCACCGGCCTCGACAGGGACGCCCGGAGCCTCCGGCTTCATGACAGGGTCTTCCCCGCAAAGGCGTCCTTGCCGCCGAAGATCCGGCCGCAATGGGGCGCGTGCTCGCGCACGATCGCCGAGACGGCGCCGGCGAACGCGCGGATGTCCCACTGGGCATGGGCGTCCTCGCGCAGGCGGGAGAAGTGCAGGGTCTCTCGAAGGTTGGCCGTCCACGTCAGGCGCCGACGATGGCCCGACAGCAGCGCGTAGACGCTTGCGGGGCCCTCGACCCGGGAGGCCGTGGCCTCGGACAGGGCCACCAGGTCCCGGGCGCGCGCGGCGAAGCCGTCCGTCGCGGCGGCCGCCGGATGCGTGAAGCCCAGATGCGGATCGTACGCCGCGGGCGTGATGCCGGCGAGCCGGTGGCGCTTGAGCTGGGCGTAGGCGGCCGCCGAGAGCACCCACTCCCAGGTCAGGCTCACGTGCTCCCACGGGCGCGGCGCCGGATCGTGCACGCTCATGCCGTCGGTGATCCGCGCAAAGGCCTCCGAGCGACCCTCGGCCGACAACTGCCGGGCACCCGCCAGCGCGGCGGCGTACGGCGCCCCGGCGCGCACGGCCTGATGGGCGAGCACAAGGGCGTCCCAGTCGTCGACGGGCGAACACAACTGGAGCTGGCCCACGGGCTGGCCGAGAAACGACACGTTCTCCTCGAGCCGGGTCTCCTCGGTCGCCAGCAGCGTCCAGCCGGCGGCCTCCTCGCGGAGGATCCATGCCGAGGGCTCCACGTAGCGGATCAGCGACGGCACCACGGGCTTGAGCACACCGAACAGCAAACCGGCGAGCTGCCGGGCCTCGGCAAAAGGCGACGCGGCCAGCCGCAGGATCATGTGCTCGGCCGAGCGGGCGTTGCACGACAGCCCCACCTGCCCGGTCACCACCAGCGGCAGATAGTAGCGCGCGTCTTCGGCGGCCACCCCGGCTGATAGCAGATCCTGGTAGAAGGCGACCGCATGAGTGTGTAGTTGCATCAATTCTTGACTGTTTTTCACCCACTCCGCGGGCTGGTGCCAGTCGGAGTCGAGCTTGACGTAGCGCTGGCTCTTCTCGGTGTACGAGGCCAGCCGGTGTTTTTCCAGCTCCTCGAGGGCCAGGCGGGACACATCTTCTATGTCAATATTAAAAAATGCATGTTCGGCGATGGAGGCGTGCCCCATGTCGTAGACGATGCTCTCGTTGCTCTTGCGCGCCTTCTCCACGTTGGCGCGCGCGACCTCGCGCAGTTGGGCCAGCGTCTTTTCGGAGCGGCTCACGCGGGCGTAGGCGGCGGTGAGCACCTCAGGCGTGCGCACCGGGTTTTCGTGCACTTCCATGTTGAAGCCGGACAGCGTCACCTTCATTGAAAACTCCTCGTGCCTATCTCCGCGACTTGCCGCGCGGCCGTCGCTTGGGCCGGGGGGGCGCTTCCTTGACCACCTCGAGGGTCACCGAGATCACCCCGCGTGCCAGGGGGGCCAGGCGCGCAAAGCCCGCCGGTGTCAGATCGATGACCCGTCCGCGGATGTACGGCCCACGGTCGGTGATCCGCACCTCGACGCTCTTGCCGGACTTCACCTCGGTCACCTTCACGATCGTCCCGAACGGGAGCGTGCGGTGGGCCGCCGTGAGCGCCTTCGGGTCCACGCGCTCGCCCGACGCGGTCTTCCCGCCGTGGCTACCGTAATAGGAGGCCTTCCCCGACTCGGTGTGGGCGCAGGAGGTAGCCAGCGCCAGGATCAGCAGGACTTCAGCCACCATGCTTGCCCTCCCGCTTCTCCCCGGACAGCTGCTTCGTGTCCCGCCGGTCCGACGGAGGCTTCGTGTCCCGCTTCTCCCCGGCCGCCTGTTTCTGGTGCTTCTCCCGACGCAGGCGAAGCAGCAGCTGGACGTGCTGGATCGACAGGATCGTCGCCGCGATCATGGCCGACACGAAGATGAAGTACGCGCCGACCCACAAGAGACCGGCAAAACCCAGGATCATGAAGGTGAACAGGTGAAAATCACGCTTGGTCAGGTATTTTAATTTATTTAATATACGACCAACAAGACCACCGCCGGGCTTGTCGGGGGACCCCAGTTGGTAATCCTGGTTGTTGCCCGTACCGGCAACCTTGATTAAATAATAATACATGACCACATTGGCGATCCACTGGCCGACAAACGCGGCCAAGCCCATCCAGATGAAGTACGTATGCCCCGTGTACTGGTACGACCACGCTGCGACGCCCGCAAAGAACAGGCAGTTGCAGATGTCGTCGAAGATGGTGTCGAGCCAGTCTCCCAGGTGCGAGTACTGGAACTTCACGCGGGCGATCTCGCCGTCGCAGCCGTCATAGACCGAGCAGGCCTGAATCAGCAGGCCACCCAGCGCGCCCGAGAGCCACAGACCCCACCCGAACACCGGGTGTCCCAGGAACAGCACCAGCGCCGCAGCCACCGCGAAGCCGGCGTTGAGCACCGTCAACTGGTTCGGTGTCAGGTGTGTGTGTGCCAGCAGCCGGCTCACCGGCAGCGACAGCGGACGGTTGAACGTGCGCGCGATCAGGCCGTCCTGCGGCTTGCGGAGGCTGTGAAACAACAGGCGCTCGGCGTCGCGTACATCACGACGATCACGGATCTTCCGGAAAAATCCCCCTTCGGACGATTTCTTCCAGGTCTTCTCCTTGTCGAGTCGTGCATGGATCGTCTGGATGTCGCCGCTCTCGGAGTCGTTTCCAAGCGACTTGACCAGCTCCGCGCGCACCGCGGCGGGAAAAAACGCCACGCCGGTCCATTGCTCGTCGCCGACATCGAGGAAGCCGTCGGAGCTGGTGCCGCCCTTGGCGCCGTGTCCGGGACGACCGCAGACCACGGTCGCCTTCTCGGCGCTCTTGACGAGCCCGATCAACTGCTTGTGCACGACCGCGTCGGCGCGCAGCCAGATCACCCCGGTGGAAGGAAACTCGGGAAGCTCACGCACGGCCTGCACGGTGGTGCCCTCGAGTTGGAGCACGCGGCCGATGGGCTTCCAGTGCCCCTTGGGATCATAAATGTAAATTTGGTGGATGCCCGCGTAGTGCAGGCCCAACACGTGCCGCTCCACGAGGTCGAGGCCGCCGCAGCGCGCCTGGAACAGGTCCGGGGACGATTGCAGGCCGCCCGTCTGGAGAATCGCGCAGGTGGGTTCAGTCATGATGGGGTTTCTCCTGCGGGGGCAGCTTCTTCAGCATCAGGTAGCCCTCGCGGATACGGAAAAGGGCCGTCAGGTGCCCGAGGGTCGCGAGCACGATCAGCAGCCATTCGACGGGGGTGAAAAGCCACCAGCGTGGCACGCCCAGCGCCTCGGTGCCGATCTGCACGAAAGGAATGATAATCAGCAGCACATGACGCTCGGCTCGTCCGAGCACGCCCGACTCCACGCGTCCGCCGCCGGAGGCCTGGCTCTGGCTGCCCAGGAAACTGACCAGCAGGACGGCCACGATCGCCAGATGCGCCAGCAGCGCGTCGGCGTAGGGCGAGAAGGCAATGCCGGTGAGGATCGCCACGTCGGTGTAGCGGTCGACGACGCAGTCGAGGAAGTCGCCCAGCGGGGACATCTTGTTGTGACGTCGCGCAAGGTGGCCGTCGAGCAGGTCCAGCAGGCCGTTGAGGATGGTCAGCAGGCTCGCCGCAATGAGAAAACCCCAGCCTCCGATGGCCCAGGCCACACCCGCGAGCAGGCCCGGAATCAGGCTCCAGAAGGTGATGGTGTTGGGATGGGTGCCGGCCAGCCGCCCGCCGATCGGGTATAAAAGTCGTTCCTTGAGCGGTCGAAACAGGTGCAGCATGACGAAAACCCTATGACTTCAACTACCAGGTGGTCCAGATCCGGTGCGTAGCCAGAAACAAAGAACCCAAAAGGATCACGATGTTGGTGCTCCAGCCGAACAGCCGGTCCGACAGGTCCGCGCGGGCGGCACCCTCGGCCTTGCGGAAGTCCCGCGCGTCCCGCACGAGGCGGTAGACGTACAACGGAAACATCAGCGGCAGCACCACCCACAGGAACACCGCGAAGCCGGTGGTCATCCAGCCGGCGCCATGGTGGTTGGCAGCGATGAGGTCAAACATGGGGGACCTCCTCGCCGGGCTTCATGGTCAGGATGCGGACGTAATCGTGCAGGACCACCACGATCGTGAAAAGGGCCATCCACCAAATAATTGTCTCGGCATAGAAGTCCAGCAGCACGCCCACGAGCACGAAGAAGGTCGCACCACCGACGGCCTCGGACATGTACGAGCGGAAGTTCGTGACGCGCCCCACGCGTCGGATGTGGATCACGCGGCCCAGGGCGTTGAGCACGCCCACGCCAAGGAACACGGCGACCGGCAGAACGTCGACATAGCCGGTGGCCGCGGCGGTGACCAGCGTGACCAGGAACAGTCCGGCGTCCGAGATCGCGTCGAGCATCTCTCCGAAGGGGCCGGCACACTTGAAATACCGGGCAATCGAGCCGTCGACGAGATCCACGACGCCGCTGTAGACCAGCAACACCAGCGCCAGCACGACGCGGTGGGTGGCCATCGCCCAGACCACCACCGGCAGCACCAGGATGCGCGTGGAGGTCGCGGCGTTGGCGGGGTTGATTATTTTTCCATAACTCACAGTTCCCAAGCCTCCCCGGGGTCGAGCACCCGGACCCGATCGGCCATCTGGTGCGCGCGGGCCGCCTCGAGGACGGCCTCGACCGGCTCCCGCACAGGGGTGCCGGCCATGCGCACGACGCCCCAGTGAATGGGCACCATCATGCGCGCTCCGGTCTGCAAAAACAACTCCCACGCGGTTCTGGGGTCAATGTGCACGCCTTTTTTCCCTCGGCGGCGCTCGTAGTATGCCACCTCGCGCATGCCGCCCACGGGCAGCGCCGCGGCCGAGAGCACGAAGCGGTCAGCCAACTGGGCCATCTCCGGCGACGGACCGAAGTCGATGTCTCCGGCGGCGAAGAACGCATGGGCGGCGTCGGCCAGGACGTAACTGTTCACCCCGGTGTCCTGCCACGGGAAGAACCGTCCACGCACGTGGTTCACGGGGATGGCCGTGATCGTAAAAGTACCGGCGGTGGTGCTTTCACCCCAGGCCAGCTCGCGCACTTCGGAAAAGCCCAACCGGCGCACGAAGCGGCCCACGCCCGAAGGAACGATCAGCAGGCAGTCGCGCGGCAGCAGCGCCAGCGACGGCAGATGAAGGTGATCGGTGTGCGCGTGGGAGATCGTGATCGCGGTGAGCCTTGGCAGGTCCTGCAAGGCAAGGCCCGGCGCGGTGGCGCGCTTCTTCAGCATGATGCGCGGCGTGAGCAGCGGGTCGGTGAGGACCGCATCGGCGCCGGACTGCAGCAACAGGGTGGAGTGGCCGAGGAACGTGCACTTCATGATTTCACAACTCGTCTCCGGCGAACGTCAGCACCGAGCGGATATGGTCGGCACCCCACCACAACATGACCAGGCGGTCCAGCCCCAGCGCGATGCCCGAGACCGGGGGCATCCCCTCGGCAAGCGCCTGCAGGAACTTTTCGTCGAGAGGGTACTCCGGGGCCCCGTGGGCGCGGCGCCAGGCAAGGTCCTCGAGGCTGCGCGAGCGCTGCAGCTCCCCGTCGAGCAGTTCGCCGAAGCCGTTGGCGATCTCGAGATCACCGCCGCCGGGCGCCGGGGCGAAGAACTCGAAGCGGTCGGCCACCAGCGGGTTCTCCGGGATCAGGCGGGCCAGGGACGCCATGGGCGCGGGCCATTGGGTCAGGAACACCGGGCCTTCCTCGCAAAGCCGCGGCTCGATCCGCTCCACGAACACCGTGAAGAAAGCCTCCTCCCAGGACAACCCGCCATCGGGCAGGTCCCCGGGCACCGGCAGGCCAGCCTGTGCAAGCAGCACCGGTGCGGGCGCCATCATGTCGGTCACGCCGGCAAAGCGCGCGAAGGCGGCAGCCATGGGAAGTCTCGGATACGGCGGGGGCGGCAGCGGAGACGGCACGTCCTCACGCTCCTGCACATAGGTGATCAGGGCCTCGACCTCGGCGCGCAACTGCGTGGTGTCGGCGCCCACGGCGTACCACTCGAGCATGGTGAACTCGGGGTTGTGGCGCGCGCCGGTCTCATCGCGTCGGAACGCGCGGCAGATCTGGTAGATCGAGCCCGCGCCGCCGGCCAGCAGCCGCTTCATCTGGAATTCGGGCGACGGCGAGAGGAACCAGTCATCGGCCGACAGCGCGCTCAGGTGCGTCTCCACGCCCGGGGACGGCACGCGCAGGGGCGTCTCCACCTCGAGGTAGCCCCGCGTGTCGAAAAACTCGCGCACGCGCCTCATGATGCGGTGGCGAAAACGCAGGGCCGCAAGCCGCGAGCGGCCCGCCGGGTCGGTGCGGTGCAGCCGACGCCACTCCTCGCCGGGAAACGGCGCGGCCGTCTTCTGCACGGCCGCGGTCAGGGAAGTGCCCTCCCCGGTCGTATGCAACCAGCCCCAGTCTCCGGGTTGAATGTCGTCGTGGATGTGCTCGAGCGTGACAATCCCTGCGGCGTCCTCGGCCAGCGGGGGTTGCCGCGAGACCAACCGTCCCGGTCGCGGTGCACCAAGCATGCGCGAGGAACCTATTTCTTCACGCGTTCGACGTACTCACCGGTGCGGGTGTCGATCTTCAGCCATTCGCCCTCGTTGACGAACAGGGGGACCTGCACGGTGGCGCCCGTGATCAGCGTCGCGGGCTTGGAGGCGCCCGTGGCGGTGTCGCCGCGCACGCCGGGCTCGCAATGGACGATCTGCATCTCGACGAACGTCGGGAACTCCACACCCACGGGCTTCTCGTTGAAGAACAGCACGTCGGTGACGAGGTTGTCGATGAGCCAGCGCGAGTCGTCGCCGAGGACTTCGGCCTCGACGTGGAACTGCTCGTACGTCTCGCGATCCATGAACACGAAGTGCTCGCCCTCGGAATACAGGAATTCCATCTTGCGGTTTTCCGTGTTGGCCAGCTCGATGCTCTCGTTGGAACGCCAGGTGCGCTCGAGCACGGAGCCGGTGATCAGGTTCTTGATCCGGCACTTCGTGAACGCCGTGCCCTTGCCGGGCTTGACGAACTGGGCTTCCACGACCGTGTACGGATCGCCGTCGACCAGGATTTTCAGGTTCTTTTTCAGATCGGACGTACTTGCCATCGCTCACCTCTTCTGGTCCGTCCGGACCCGGGTCGGGCCCTTCCGGTAAAAAAAACGCGCGCGCGCGGGACGCGGCAGGCCGTTATATACTGGTTTTTCCCCTTTTTGCAAAGTGGAATTTCCTTCCATATTGTATTTTAAACAACAACCTCCAGATTGGTCTGACGCGTCATGCAGTCCACACAAGCACAGTCACAGCCCTGTGAGCGTTGACTGACACTGGCCTATCCGAACCGATCGCTCCAACGCTTGCAGACACCCGTGAATTTGCGGATTGGACTCTGATTGACTATATTCGTGGATTCCTTTCCGGGAGGCGGGACGCATGGATTTTCTGGCATTGTTCCTGGGTATTTTCATCGGCGTCCTCATCGGTTTCCTCATCGCACGGCTGAGGTCCCGGGCTCGGACCGGAAGCACGGAGGAGGAGGCACGCGTGGGCCTTGCCCTGGCGGGGGCGCAGGAGCGGATACGATCCCTCGAAGCCCGGTGTGCGGAGTGGAAGGAGGAGCAGGCAGGGTGGTCCGGTCGCCTGGAGCGGCTGCAACGGGAAAAGAGCGGTCTGGAGGCCGAGGTGGCGCGGCTGGAGCAGGAGCTTGAGGGGACGAGGTCTGCAGCCGGGGAAAAACTCGCGGAGTTGACATCGGCGCGGGACCAGTTGGTCATGACGTTTAGGGCCACGGCCGCCCAACTGCTGCAGGAAACCCGGGAGCAGGGCGTGGACCAGCAGCGGGAGAAGCTCGAGATCGCGCTGCGGCCGTTCCAGGACCAGCTCAAGGGATTCCAGGAGCTCGTCAGGACGACGTATTCCGAAGAGGTGCGCGATCGGGTGGCGCTGAAGAAGGAGATCGAGCTGCTGGCGCTGCGGCACCAGAGCCTGTCGCAGGAGGCGCAGCGGCTCACCCTCGCGCTCACGGGCAGCTCCAAGGTGCGCGGTGACTGGGGCGAGATCACGCTGCTGCGGCTGCTGGAGAAGAGCGGTCTGCGGGAGGGCCACGAGTTCCGTATTCAGGAATCCTCGACCCAGGCAGATGGTTCCAGGCTGCGGCCCGACGTGGTCGTCTCCCTGCCCCATGACGGTGCCCTGATCATCGACTCCAAGCTCCAGTTGGTCTCCTGGATGAAGGTCTGCGAGGCCACCACCCCCGAAGAAGCCCGAAACGCCGGCGTCGAACTGGCCGCGGCGGTCCGGACGCACTTCCGCAGCCTGAATCGGAAATCCTACCAGGAACTGTACTCGGATTCCATCGACCTGGTGGTCATGTACCTTCCCATCGATGCCGCGCTGCTGGCTGCCCTGGACGCCTCCCCGGAGTTGTTCGAAGAGGCCCATGCCCTGGGTGTGATCCTTACGGGCCCCACTCTGTTGATGGCGCTGCTGGGCAGCCTGGCGCAGCAATGGCGCACCCGTCAACAGGAGCGCAATGTGGTGAAGATCGCCAAACTGGCGGAGGCACTTGGTAAAAAATTGGAAGGTTTTCTGGTCAGTTACCAGGAACTCGGCCAACGCCTGCGCCAGGGCGTCGCGGTGTACAACCGGGGCTGGGGCCAGCTCGCCGCGGGCAACGGCAATGTGATCAGGAGGGCGGCCGAGTTGGGCGAACTGGGTATCAAATCCGCCAGGAAACTGGGAGTGGACTGGGAGACGGCCGACCTCGCCGTCGAATCGGGCCCGCTGGCGGAGGAGCCCGTGGAGGATTGATTATTTCTGCAGAAAGGCCAGACCCTCGTGGGTGAGATCCGGGAACACGGGATGGGGCGTGGCGAGGTGGGGGGCAACCAGAAAGGCCGACCCGCCCGTAAGGATCGTCATGGGTGGCTCCGGGAGCGAGGCCTCAATCCGGTTGATGATGCCGTCGACCTGGGCGAGAAAACCGAACCAGAGCCCGGCCCGCAGGCAGGCTTCGGTGTCACGACCCACGACGGTGTCCACGGCGATGGGCTCCACGAAGG
This sequence comes from Deltaproteobacteria bacterium HGW-Deltaproteobacteria-22, assembly GCA_002841825.1. Taxonomy (GTDB): domain Bacteria; phylum Myxococcota_A; class Polyangia; order HGW-17; family HGW-17; genus HGW-17. Next base: position 31,165 of record PHAZ01000007.1, read on the forward strand.
GGAGCTTCGTGCGCGACGGGAGCGCATGGGCCAGCGTATCCAGGCCCGGGGCGATGACACCGCCGGCGAAGACGCCCTCGCCAAGCCCTTCCTGGTCACCCGTGGCCAGCACCAGATCCCAGGTGACGGCGGTGCCCATGTCCACGATCAGGCATGAACGCGAGAAACGACGCCAGGCTGCGCTGCAGTTGATCAGACGATCCATTCCCACGCGCTCGGGAGCGGGCACGGCGTAGCGCAACGGAAGATCGGTGTGCCGCGCGAAGCGACAGGGAACACCGGCGTCGGAGGTCCATTCGGCGAGCACCGGCTCCACGGCGGCCACGACGCAGCAGACCAGGACTTCAGTGGCCTGGCCCTGCTTCAGCACCTGCAGCCAGCCGGAGCGCGTCCCCGGCTCGCGGGCGAGCCAGTCCCGGGTGGGCCACGCCGCCAGACGGCACACCTCGACGCCTGCGGCAGTGGCGGTGCAGAGCGCGACACTCACGTTCGTGTTGCCGACGTTGACGGTCAGGACGGAGGAATTCATGCAGGATCTTGTTCGCGGGGCTCCAGCGCGAGCGCCAGGAAGCCCACGGTGCGATCGGGGTAGCACAACTCGAGGGCGTAGACGCCGGACTCGGGCAGGTCAAAGTGGAAGGCGCCGTGGTCCTCGGGAGCCGAGTCCAGAAGGGTGCCGTCCCTTTTCAGTTCCACGCGTGCCGGAACGATCGCCGGCGCCGGAAACGACAGGTTGAGCCGCGCACCACCGTGGAGATCCGGAGACAACTCGAGGTGGGCTCCATCGGCTGTGACGGTGCGCACGCCCACGAGCTCTGCACCATTCTCGCCACGCACGCCCGCGACCACGGCGGGCTGCCAGGTCAGACTCGACATCACAACCTGGACCTGCTTGTGCACCCAGCACACCAGCACGTCGAACGGAGAGGACGAGGCTGCCTGCTCCTTCCAATCGTAGTTTTCCCACTCGGCGACGGTGTCGACGAACTCCCGCAGATCCGCGTCCAGATCGCCGGGGATGCGCGTGCGGCCTGTGGCCATGGACACGATATCCTGTAGCGAGACGCCTCCGGCATTGTCCGCAGCCGCCTTCCGCGCCGAATACACACGCTGGAGAATGGCCTCCCAGTCTCTATGTTGCCCGCTCATGTTCTTGCTCCTCTCCGATCTCTTCCGATGTTCGAACCGCGAACACCCCGGTATACGCACCCGCTTCGAAAATCTGGACGCCCCGCTACCGTTTCAGGCGTACCGTGCTCAATTCGGCGACCGCGTCCATCAACTTGTGAAGAATCTTGTTCTTCTTGCTGTAGACCGTGTTGATGTTGAGGCCCAGGCGCACGCCGATCTCTTCAGGCGCCAGCTGGGCGTCATAGGCCAGCTCGAGAAATTCGCGGTCCCCCGGCGACAAGGTCGCGATGGCCGCCATCAGCAGGCGGCTCTCCTCCTCGCGCTCGGCGTTCTCGACAGGGCTCGCCATCATGGAGCGCGGTTGCGCCACCTTGCGCTCCGTGTCGTCGAGGGACACCGTCGGCCGCGCATTCTTCCGGATATGGTCCACCGTGGCGTTGGTCGTGATGATGCCGACCCATGTGCTGAGGCGATAGCCCCGCCCCGGATCGAACATGCGCAATTTTTTATAATCATCCTGCAAAAAACTCAGGAAGACGGTGCTGATCATGTCGTCGATCTCGTCTTCCGTGAAGTCAAATGTCCATTTATAAAATACTTTACGGATGCAGGAGGCCACCAAACGCTGATACCGGCGGTAGAACTCGGAAAAGGCCGCCGATTCACCGTGCAGGAGCCGTGTGAGCAGGGTCAGTTCCTCGGCTCTGAGCTGGTCGTTCTGGGTCATGAAACCTCCAGTTGCAGATTCATGCAACTATTCATCAGTCTCCGGCGCACAGAATTCCAGGCGCTGATCCGACGTGAACAGGCCCACGGTCTCCATGCCCACGATCAACTGGCTGGAGCCGGCGTGATCGATCTGGAACAGCGAACTGGTGTAAACGGCGCGCCGGCTGGTCAACTGGATGCCTACGACCTCCGCGTTGATGCTGTCTTTGAGCCGGCCCAGATGTGTGCCCGGATAGTCGACGAAGGCCATCTGCTGGGGCCGGGGCACCTCGCCCAGCGTGAGATAGACGCGCCCCAGCGTGTCCACGACGGGCTCGGTGACGACCATCACGATGATCTCCCTGTCGGACATCAGGTTCGTGGGCACCTGCAGGTCGATGGTGGAGGCGCCGGTGTTGACGTCGAGCCCCCGCAGCTTCCCGGCGGTCGTGCCGAAGACGAGGGTGTTGCGGTAGAGCGCCAGGGAGGTGGCGATGTCCAGGTGCATCACCGACCAGGCCTTGCGTCCGGTCTTGAGGTCCAGCGCGATGATGTTGGGGAAGCGGCGGCCGCCGGCCCCGTAGGCGACGATCACACGGGAGGTGGCGGGATCGCCCACCAGCGCCAGCGGCTCGGAGTGGCCGACCTGCGCCTTCCACAGTTCGCGCGTCTTGCCGGCGGCCAGATCGGAGACCGAAAAGGCGTGGAGGCCGCCGACGGCGTCGGGCACCACCACGGTCTGCGTGTGGAGCACCGAAAGCGGCGGGTACCGGCGCTGGGTGTAGACGCCCGGCAGCGGGATCTCGACGATCGTCTTGCCCGACGCAGGGGCGACCGCGCGCACCACGGCCCTGGCCGCGAAGGCGTTGCGGCCCGAGCGGGCGCTGCCCTTGACGTTGCCGTGCATGATCACGAGCCGGTCGTTGACCAGCAGCGGGGGATGCCACAGCGAGGGTTTGCCGTAGACGTTGCGCCACAGGATCGTGCCCGCGGGCTGGCGCACGGAGGACTCCTGGTTGTTCACCAGAAAGTAGCGGCCCTCGGGGAGCACCAGCACGTGCGAGGAGGGGAAGCGGGCGTTGGGGAAGCGGTTGCGCAACTGGAGGCGGTGGGAGAACTGCCACAACTCGCCGCGGCCCGAGAGCAGCGAAAAATAGTTGGCACCCTCGTAGGAAAAGAACGGCGCCACGACAGCCTTTTCAAGCATGGTGCAGATGTCCTCGGAGCCCGAAGAAGGACCCGAGAAGGCCACCTGGCCGGTGCGCAGTCCGTTGCAGCGGAACTGGTTGCACAACTGCACCTCGGTGCGCATCACGTCGTAGACGGGGCGACCGGGGAGGCCCGTCCAGGGCAGGCCCGCGATCGCGGGAGACGCCCACAGCAGCAGGATGGTCAGAAACAGGGGAACCGATCGTCGCATGCGGTTCTTTCTGCCTTGCCGGGTCCGACACCGGGCCCGCGGGTTGCACAAACACCTGTACAAGGCGAGAGGAACTGTATACAAATGGAGACCGGGAATCAACTCATGTTTCTAGTTCCCACCATCTTCGGGGGTGTCGTCATGAAAGAGAGCAAGTCCACCATACTCATGAACTGGATCCTGGATCAGGCGCTGGCCGGGGTGCCGCCGTTTGCGCCCGCCTCGGCGCTGGCCGAGGACATGCGCCGCCGGCTTCCCGACGCGTCACCCCATGCGCAGGCCTCGAAACTGATCCTGCGCGAATCCGTGAAGAACTTCTCCACGGGCTTTGTGACCGGCCTGGGCGGTCCGGTCACGCTCCCTCTGGCGGTGCCCTCGGCGATTTTATCCTCGTGGCTGCTCCAGGCACGGCTGGTGGCGGCCATCGCGTTGCTGCACGGGCACGACCTGAAGGACCCGCGCATCCGCTCCCTGGTGTTATGGGCGCTGTT
>PHAZ01000007.1:34927-78193 GCA_002841825.1 Deltaproteobacteria bacterium HGW-Deltaproteobacteria-22
GTTGACCAACCGCCTCACCGCCCGCTTCGTCATCGCCCTGCCCGCCAATGTGTTCATGGCCGTCCAGAGAAAGCTCGGCCTGGTCTTTCTGGAGCGCTCGACGCGCTGGGGCATGAACAACCTGCTCAAGATCGTGCCCGTGGCCGGTGGGGCCGTGGCCGGAACGCTCGACGCGGTCGTGCTGCGCCGTGTGGGCAACACCGCGATCGAATGGTTCGAAGAGCCTTCCTGACCTCAATTTGATAAATGAATCTAGGGGTTCATCGAAGGAGCCTGGTCCCGTACGAAAACGGGAGTACCTTCCCTCAGGAATTGCTGGCCCGAAATGACCAGCTCGTCACCGGGGGCGAGGCCCTCGAGGATCTCCAGGCGACCATGGATCAGGCGGCCTGTCTTCACGTACGCCACGGCGGCGCGCCTAGAGCGCGCGAGGTATACGTAAGTACGGCGATCCTCGGAACGCATCACGGCGGAGAACGGCACGCGAAGCGCGGGCGGGCCCGGAAGCTCCAGCGTCACGATGGCCTTCATGCCTCCGCGCAGCACCGGCTTGTCCCCGACGAACTCATTGTCCACCAGGATCGTCACCGGAAACGTGCGCGTCTTGAAGTCCGCCAGCGGCGAGATGTGGTCGATCTTCCCGGTGGTCTTCTTCTCAGGATCGGAGAATTCCAGGTTCACCGTGGACCCCGGCTTCAGGTGTGTCAGTTCCTGCTCGGAGGCCGGGATCACCACCCGGATCCGGGACAGGTCCAGCAGCGTTCCCACCTCGCGCGCCGGTGAAACCAGATCACCCTCGGAGACGGACTTCTTCTCGATCACACCCGCGATCGGAGCCCGCAAGAACACCCCCGAGAGGGCCACGTCGGCCTGTCGCAACTGCGCCTTGGCGACGTTGACCTTGCCCTGCATGCGGTCGGCCTCGGCCTGGGGCAGGGCGTCCTGTCCGGCCAGGGTCTGCATCCGTACCGCGTCTGGCTCCAGTGTCCTCACCTGAATCTGCGCGAGCTTGCGGTAGGACCAGTAGTCCTCCTCGACGAGCGTGCCGAGCAGGTCGCCGGCCTTGACCACGGCGCCCTCCTGGAAATTGAGGGTCTTGATCCGGCCGCTGCCCTTGAAGGTGAGCTGGATCTCGGCCCCGGGTGCGGTCGTCGCGGTCCAGCGCAGCCGCTCGACGGTGGCCTGCTGCACGAGCTTCTCCGTGCGCACGGTCACTTGGTTCTCCGTGCGCACGGTCACCTGGTTTTCCGTGCGCACGGTCACCTGGTTCTCCCCGGTCTGCCGGGGTTGGTCACCGGAAGGTGACTCGGTGCAGGCGAAGGTGGAGAACAGGAGAATGGAAAGAATTATTGCAACAATTCTCATGCTTTTCCAGAGAGGGGCTTTCCGGAGAAGAAATCCAGCAGGATGGACTTGATATCCACGCCGAGGTCCATCTCATCTTCGAAGGCCTGCGCATACACCGGCCACTCCCGGTACTGCGGCAGCCTCGACAGGTCGGGCTTGTGGATCTCCCAGACCACCAGCTTGGCGATGGTTTCCTGCACCGTCTGCATGATCAACTTCTCGGAGATGTCGACGAACTGAAAGCCCATGATCGAGAACAGGCCATGGGTGTAGACCCAGACCTGCCGGATCACGTGCAGGATGCGGGCAGGCTCCATCCGCCCCAGAAACGGGTGGTCCTTGAAGGATGTATGCTGCACGAGAAAGAAGAGCATCTCGTTGGCCTTGGAGAAGTCGAGCCGCCCGGTCTGGAAGATCAGATGGTAGATATGCGGCTCCTCCTTCATCAACTTGACCTGCATCCGCGCGATGTGGTGCAGCGGCTCGCCCTCGATGGGCGCACCCAGCAGGAACTCCTTGACGAAGCCGGCGGCGTGCTCGATGGTGGCCAACTCCAGCTCCTCCATGTTGGAAAACGCCCGATAGATCGGCTGGGTGGAGCAATCCATGGCGTTGGCCAGGTTGCGCGTCGACAAACGTCCAACGCCATTTCTGCGGACGAACTCGAACGCACCATGAATCAGCATCTCGCGGGTAATGAAAACTCTCGGTGGCATTGAAATCACCTCCATGCCATAACATGCGTTATACTTTTTGTCGGTGCCAGGATCAAGGAAATACTGGCAAATTTTGTTATTTATTTACAGCCTCAAGGCAGGACTTCGGCTGGAAAGAGGCGGGTGATCGTGGTGCCATCGCCCAACTGGCCATAGTCGTTGAATCCCCAGCACCACACAAGACCGTCCCCTTTCACCGCGCAGGTGTAGATCTCGTCGGCGGCCACCACCTCGACGTCAGTGAGACCCGTCGTGGTCACGGACAGGGACCGGTTGATGTCGGTTCCGTCGCCCAGTTCACCCTGTCGGTTGTGTCCCCAGCACCGGAGCGTACCGTCCGAGAGCAGCGCGCACGAGTGGATGAAACCCAGCGCCAGGGAGACGGCGCCGCCGAGGCCTGACACGGTCAGCGGCGTCCAACTCTCGGTTGTGCTTCCGTGGCCGAGTTGGCCGTAGGTATTGTAGCCCCAGCAACGCACCGTTCCGTCTTCCAGCAGCGCGCAGGTGTGCTGGTTCCCCAGGGCGATGTGGATCGCGGTGGTGATGCCAGTGACGTTGGTCGGGGTGTTTCTGGTGGTGGTGGTGCCGTCGCCCAGCCGCCCGTTCAGGTTCACGCCCCAGCACTGCGCCTGTCCGGTGAGCAGCACCGCACAAGTATGGTAGTAGCCGCCGGCGATGACGCGCACGCCCGACAGCCCCGTGGGTGACACGGGCAGGAGGCGGTTGGTGCTCGAGCCGTCGCCGAGCTGGCTCGACCCGTTGCGGCCCCAGCAGCGCACGGTCCCATCCTGGAGCAGGGCACAGGCATGAAACGATCCGGCTGTGAGGGCCGTCACGCCGCTGAGATTCTGTACCGTCTGGGGCGTCGCATGATCCACCGTCGTGCCGTCGCCGAGCTGGCCGTAGCCGTTGTGCCCCCAGCACTTCACGGTTCCGTCCGAGATCAGCGCGCAGGCGAACTCGCTGCCGGCGACCAGATCGGTTGCGTCGGTCAGGCCCTGCACCGCCACGGGCACCAGGGAGCTCACCGTCGTCCCGTTACCCAGCTCGCCCACCGAGTTGCCTCCCCAGCATCTGGCGGAGCCGTCGGCGAGCAGGGCACAGGCGAAAAACTGACCGGTGGTGACGCGAACCGCCCGCTGGCAGGTGGATGAACTGATGACGCAGGCCGCCGAACAGGTGGGGGTGCCGCTGAAGAAGCCGAAGTCCCGGCAGGTGGCACCGGCCAGGTCGCTGCCGTCGCATTCCTCTTCAAAGAGGGCCTGCACCAGGTTGTCGCCGCAACGTCCCACGGCCGCGCAGCCGGACTCGTCCAGGGCGGTGCAGGTGTCGTTGCAGCCGAGATCTCCGCCGTACCATCCCCGCGATTCACAGGTCTGGCCTCCCACGTCCCCGATCTCGCAGATCTCGCCGTCGCCGGCCTGGATGATGCTGTCCCCGCATTTGCCGAAGCTCGCGCAGTCGCCGAGGTTGAAGTGACAGAAATTGTCACATGTCAGGGTGCCGCCGTAATAGCCGAGGCTCTCGCAGGTGGAGGAGTCGAGCTCGGATCCGTCGCACTCCTCGCCGTAGGTCCCCTGAACGGTGCTGTCTCCGCACTTGCCGAAATTCTGGCAACTCTCGAGGTCGTACAGGCAGTCAAACTCACCACACGCGAGGGTGCCACCGTACCAACCGAGGCTCTCGCAGGTCTCCCCGTCGAGGTCGTCACCTTCGCAGTCCTCAAAGCGATGAACAATCAAATCATCACCACACGTGATCGAATATTCGCAGCCCGTGGTGTCGTACCGGCAGAACTCGTTGCAGCCGAGGTTGCCGACACCCAGGCCCAGGCTGGTGCAGGACTCGGCCGACAGGTCGTCGCCCTCGCACTGCTCGCCGAACCCGACCTGGATGATGTCGTCTCCACAGCGGGAGGAACACACCGACAAATCGAGGGTGCAGTCCGCACGACACACCAGCGGATCGCTCTGCTGGTAGAAACCGAGCGCCTCGCAGTTGATCGCGGAGGTGGCCTCGCCGTCGCACGCCTCGCCCGGATCGAGCACGCCGTCGCCGCAGTTGTCCACGATTTTCACCTCGGCTTTGCATCCAGAAAGGACATAGATTAATAAATAAAGCGGGAGGGCTGATCTGAATCCTCATGACTGACTCCTTCGATACGGCACCCGGCACGGGAATGGGCGCACCATAGCAGAGCGAAGGCCCCGATTCAATGGGGTCCAACCGCGGAGGTTTGACAGGACTGTGTTTTTCTGCCATGGAGAAGCCATGTGCAGGATGGCCCTATTTTCCTGGATGATGATGGCGATGGCGTGCTCGGAGCCGGCTTCCAAACCCGGGCCGGCGTTGGGCGGGCCGCCGGTGCATGCGGTGCCCGTTCCTTTGGAGCATGGACCCGAAAAAGGCCCGGCCCTCAGACCACCGGCACCACACACACCGCTTGAACGGCGGCTGGCGGCTGCCGGACTCACCGAGGTCACGCCCGGGCCTGGTTTGCTGATCGATCTCGTCTACGCCACGGAAGGCAACTTCACCGGACGCGTCATCTACAAGGAGCTTCACCGCTGCTTCCTTCAGCCGGAGGCCGCGGAGAAATTGCTGGCCGCCGCCGCCGCGCTGTCAGTCAAGCGCCCGGAATGGATCCTGCGCGTGGTCGATTGCGTGCGCCCGCTGTCTGTGCAGCGGATCCTCTGGGCGGCCCATCCCAACCCCGCCCACGTGGCCAATCCGGAGACCGGCACCTCTTCCCACAATCATGGATGTGCGGTGGACCTCACCCTCGCCGCAGGCCAAGGAGCGCTGGAGATGGGGACGGAGATCGACGATTTCTCCGCAGGAAGGAAGCTCACCGTGAAGGAAGAAGAGCGCCTTTGCCGAACCGGTGAACTGTCCGCTGCTGCCTGCAACAACCGACGGTTGTTGCGCACGGTCATGACCGGCGCCGGCTTTGTCCCGTACGAAGGCGAGTGGTGGCACTTCAATGGCTGTGACCGCGACCGGTTCGACCTCATTCCGTAGGCATCCGGCAGCAGCCATCGCCACGGAAATCAGATCAGTGGTCTGACGGCTTGACCCGCAGGACTTTTTTTACTACGAATGGAATCGCGATTGATCACCGAACCGCTTCGGAAGGGACAACAAATTCATGAAACGAACGCTCCTCCCCGTTTTTGCCTGCCTGGCGCTGCTGCTCTCGTGCCAATGCGAGTTCCATGTCGGCTCGAAGGACAAGAAGGAATCCGACAAGAACCAGACGCCCGATGAATTGTACCAGGAGGGCCTGCACCACCTCCGGGCGCCGGGTGCCAACGAGGCGAGGCCCGAGAAGGCGCTCCTCTTCTTCACCCGGGCCGCCGAGCAGGGCCACGCCGACGCACAGTTCAACCTGGGCGTGATGTATGAGCGTGGCATCGGCGTCAAGGCCGACCCGGCACAGGCCCTCGCGTGGTACCGAAAGAGTGCACTGCAGGATAATCCCAAAGCCATCTTCAATCTCGGAGTGATGATCGACAACGGCCGGGGCGGGCCCGAGAATCCGGGCGAGGCGTTCGCCCTGTTCCAGAAAGCGGCCGACAAGGGGATTTCCGACGCCTTTTACAGTCTGGGCTTCTGCTACGAGCACGGGCGCGGGGTCGCCGTTGACTTCGCCATGGCCGCACAGTGGTACCAGAAGGCCGCAGACAAGGGCGACGGCAGCGCCCAACTAAACCTGGGGTTGCTCTACGAGAGCGGGCGCGGCGTCCAGGCCGATCTCAAGCGCGCGCTCGAACTGATCGGCAAGCCTGCCGCTGCCGGCGGTGCGTTGGCCATGTTCAACATGGGACGCATCCTGGAGCGGGAGAACTCCGGCGTCCAGGACCTTCCCGGAGCGGTTGGATGGTATCAAAAGGCCGCAGTCAAGGGCAACGCCAAGGCCATGACGAACCTTGGACTGCTTACCGAGGAGGGACGCGGCATCGAGAAGGATCCGAAGTCCGCCGCCGTGTGGTTCCGCAAGGCCGCCGACCTGGACGATCCCATGGGCATGCTCAATCTGGGCCGCATGATGCTCGACGGGGTGGGCGTGGAGAAGGATCCGAAGGGAGGCATCGCGTGGTTCCGCAAGGCCGCCGACCTGGGAAACTCCATCGCCCGGTACAACCTGGCGGTCTGCCTCGAGGACGGACGCGGCACCGAAAAGAATCCGGTCGAGGCCGTGAAACTGTACCAGCAGTCAGCAGGTGCCGGACACGTGATGTCGATGGTCAACCTCGGCCTGGCGTACATCAACGGCCGGGGCATCCTGCAGGATTACGCCAAGGGCCTCGAGTGGATCACGAAGGCCGCCGACGCCGGACATCCGCTGGGATACATGAACCTCGGCCTGCTCCACGAGGAAGGCTTCGGTGTGAAGCAGGACCGGGAAAAGGCCCGTGTCTACTACCAGAAGGCCCTGGACCTCGGCTTCCCTCCGGCGGCCGAGCGCCTCAAGAAGTTGAAGAAATGATCCCGGCCGCCCCCGGGATCGGGTATGCGTTCCCGAGGGTGGATCATCGGTGGAAAAAGCCCAACTTCTTCCTGTTGGCGATCCCGATCACGACGATCAGCAACCCAAAAAAAACGAGGAATGAGCCGGACCGGGTGCCGGTGGCGCATGAGCAGCCTTCATCCTGCTTGCGATCCGGCTCCCCGTCGGCGTCGGTATCGGCGTCGGTGCCGGCGTCGGGATTGGGTTGCACGACCAGGAGTGTCTGGTTGACCGCGACGTCGGTGAGCTCCTGCTCCTCGCCGGACCCGCGCGGCCAGCGGATGTGCACGGAGTCCGCCACGGAGGTGTCTCCGAGGCCGAAGTGCAGGGTCAGCGGATTCTGGGTGGTCGTGCCCTTGCTGCCCTCGACCTGGCGCACCCAGACCTTCTCACCGGAGCGCACGGTGACCACCGCACCGATGGCCGCCGCGTTGGCGCGCGTGCCGCGCAACCGCAGCTTGAGCCAGTTGCCGGACCCTGGAACGTCGTTGCGGTAGAAGCGGTTGGCGAGAAAGTCGAGATCGCCGTCGTTGTCGATGTCGGCAAACGTGACGCCCCAGCCGTTGTCGATGCGCAGGCCCGACGCATAGGTCACGTCCTCGAATCCGGCGCCGGCCAGGTTGCGGTACAGGAAGCCCTGGTAGCCGACGTAGACATCGGTGATGTAGAGATCTAGATAGCCGTCGTTGTCGAAGTCCCCCAGCGCCGGATCGGAGTGGGTCTCGGAATAGGTGATGCCCCAGGCCGCGCGGCTCTCGGTGAATCCGTAATCAGGCGGCCCGTCGTTGAGGTAGAGCATGCTCTTGTCGGAAAACTCGATGAACCGCGGGTGCGCCAGGTTTGCCACGAACAGGTCCAGGTGTCCGTCGTTGTTCACGTCCCCCCACTGGGAGCCGATGCTGTGTCCGTAGGACCCCTGGACCAGCTCGCCGACGGTGCCGTTTTGGTCGGAGATGTTCTCGAACGTGCCGTCGCCGAGGTTCCGGAAGAAAAAGTTGCCCTGCAGCCGGTAGTTGGTGACGTAGATGTCGAGGAATCCGTCCTCGTTCCAGTCGGCCATGGCCACACCGCGGCCGCACAGACCGCGTCCCATGAAGCGGATGCCCGAGCGCTCGGAGACGTCCATGAAGGTGCCGTCGCCGTTGTTGTGCCACAGGTAGTCGAGGGTTCCCTGGGAGAGCACACCGCCGGTCCAGTCCGTGGGGGTCTCATAGTTGGCCACGTACAGGTCCACCCAGCCGTCGCCGTCGACGTCCCCCCAGGCCGCACCCTCGGTCGGCAGATAGTCATATGGCCGGCCCGCGGTCTCGCTTTGGTCGGTGAACGAGCCGTCGCAGTGACCGCGATACAGTCGATCGTGCGGCAGCTCCTCCACGCCGTCAGGCATGCAGCGGTTCTCGATGCAGCCGTAGCCCTCGATGCAGTCGCCGGGCACGCCGCACGCCGGGAAGAAGTGGTATCCGGTCGCATAGAAGTCCAGGCAGCCGTCGTTGTCGTAGTCAGCCCAGAGACCGCCGTTGGCGCCGTTGGGCTCCACGCCCAGCGGTGAAGAGAGAAGGGCAAACGTGCCATCGCCGAGGTTGCGGTAGACGGCCGATCCGTTGATCAGCAGGTCATCGAAGCCGTCGTTGTCGAAATCGCCCCAGGCCATGCGCGACCCCATCGACACGCCGGCACCGGAGGTGATCTCCGTGAACCAGGTATCCTCCACGATGTCATGCCAGAACACGGTCGCGCGCACCAGCGCGTCCACGGACTGGGTTCCCGTGGCGTCGCCGACGAAGTACCACTCCCCGGAGATCCGCACCAGCGAGGACGTCTCGGCGTTACCTGAGGCGTCCCATGACAGGCGGGTGGCGCCGTCACGCAGCACATGCCCGACGTAGAAGTTCTGCATCGGCTCGATCTCCGGGCTCCCTCCGGTGAGATCCACCTCGGTCCAGCCGTCGGCTGTCGGCGTCACCGTGCCGCTCCACAGCACACGGTCGAGATCCGGCGCGTTGCCGCCGTTGTCGCCCCAGACAAAGACATCGGCGGGCTCGCCCACGGCACCGAAGTGCAACTGCAGCGACAGCAGGGTGGCCGGATGCAGCGCAAAGAAGCGCACGACCTCGATGTCGCCGGCGGCGAGGTTCTGCACCGTTCCGGCGGGCGTCCCGTCGTCGTGGGTCAGTTGCGTCTCCTGGGCCCGGGCGGGCACGGCGAACCATGGAAGTATTCCTGCAACCAGGACCAGGATCAACTTGTTCTGCATGGCAACCCCCTGTCTTTCGGGAATTATTCGTTATTCTTGAGCCACAGGTGCGGATCCAGGACCTCGCGGCCGGACCGCAGCTCGACGTAGACGGGATGGGAGGACGATCTCGACGCGGGCACCTTCGCGATGAACTGGGCGCGCCGGACGATCTCGCCGGCCTTCACCGAGGGCAGCTCGATGCGTCCGACGATGCTGTGCACGCCGAAGTCGTGCTCGATGACGATCACGGTGCCGAACCCGTCCACCTCGCCGACGAAGCGCACGGTGCCAGCCTCGGGCGCGCGAACGGAGTCTCCGGGCTGGCCCGAGAGATAGACACCGGGACGATCCGTTGGCGACCCGGGCAGCACCGGACCGGCCACCGGACGCACCAGCATGCCGCGATGCTTCACCGTCCCCGCATTCTCGTTCTTCACCGCATTCCGGATTGTGCGGATGCGGTTGTAATGGTTCCAGTCCTGCATGTCGAACGTCAGTTTGTTCACACCCTCGAGACGACGCTCGAGCGGCTCGATCTCGAACAGGCTCCGCTTGATCAGGCTCTCGGCCTCCAGCGCCAGCAGCCGGAAATTCTCCTCCAGCGACTCAAGCTCGCTTACGGTCTCGTCCACGGAGGCACGCCGATCGCGCAGCCGCTTCAGATCCGCCTGAAGACTTCGCTTTTCGAGGATTTCGCGCTCCAGCAGGGTCAGCAGCACGATCCGGCCGTCGCGGGGCACGCTGCGACGTCCGGCAAGGACATGGGCCTGGCCGAAGGTGGCATGCGTGAGCTTGTAGACGGCCTCGACGAGCTCCCGCAACCGCCGGTCCTTCTTCAGGATCGCGCGGTTCGTCGCCGAGATCGTGACGGTCAGCCGATCCCGCTGTGCCATCCACTCCAGGCGCTCTTCCTGAAGCACCGTCTGCGAATCGGTGTACCGCCGCTGCTGATCCCGGCTCCGACCCACGACCTCCCACAACTGGGCCTGCTTCTCCAGGAGACTCGAAACCCGGCCAGAGGATGGTCCCTCCGGCTGCACGGACGAATCCATCAACACCGGAGGCGGTGCGGCCACTTCCTCCGGCGGGGAACCGGGAGAAAACCTGAATTGGAACAGCAGGAAACAGAACCAGGCTGTCATGCTCACCCCTGGACCCGGACGGTGAGAAGGGCCACACGGGCAGCCAGCATGCCGGTCAGCGCCGTGGCCGCCAGCGCGATGCCGGCCCCACGTGCCGTGAACAGCACGAACGAGCGGAAGTCCGATGCGCCCGGACCCAGCAGGACCTCCAGCAGCGGCGCGCCGAGCCAGAACACGCCCGCGAGCAGGCCCAGCGCGAGCAGGCCTCCGACGAGCCCATGAAAAAGGCTCACCAGCACCAAAGGCGTTCGCATGAAGGCTGGCGAAGCTCCCAGGGATCGCAGCACGGCCAGTTCGTCGACCTGGGTCTCCACCCGGGAGCGGGCCGCGCTCATGATCACCCAGCCCGAAACCAGCAGCACCACACCGCACAGCAGCGCCGCGATCAACGCCGCGATCTCGAACACGTTGCCGAAGCGCAGGTTCCAGCGGTCCATCGAGCGCACATCCCCCACGCCGCGGTGCACCCCGGCCATCGAGCGGAGCCGGTGCTGCGAGCTGCGCACGGTCTGTGGATCGCCCGAGATCACGACGTCGAGGACCGCAGGAAAGAAGCCGGGCTCCACGTCGACGATCAGGTTCGAGTCCGGCCCCAGCGCCGCGATCAACTCGGAGCGCGCCTGCTCGGGCGACACCTTCGTGACCTCGCGCACCCCCGGAAAGCCGGAGATCTCGGTCACCAGGCGGTCACGGTCGGCCTCGGCCAGCCCGGCCTCGAGCACCACGGTCATGCGCTGCCCGGCGGACCATGCGTGCTCGGCGACCTTGACGCCCTCGGCGACCCAGATCACCAGACCCGCAAGCAAAAACGCCAGCGCCACCGTGAACACGGTGAACACATGGGCCAGGGGCCGCCTCTTCAGTTCATGAATGGCTAGTTGAAAATAATACGCCCACGTTTTCATGTGCCTCTTCCACGTGCATCAGCCGGGTGTGCACGATCTGCCAATGGTCAATGCGATCCGAAGCCGGCAGGTAGTCCAGATGATGGGTCGCGATCACGATCGACATCTGGTCCTCGGCGGCGTGCTCCAGAAGGATGCGCACCAGCCTGTGCGCGAAGGGACGGTCCAGGTGTGCGAACGGCTCGTCGGCCAGCAACGCCTGGGGCCAGGCTACCACCGCCCGCGCGAACGCGGTCTGTCGTGCCTGTCCGGCCGACAGCGTCCCGGCAAACCGGTAGGCGAGCCGGCTCAGGCCAAAGCGCGCGAGCACCTGCTCCACACGCTCGGTCAACTTTGCGCCGTGGATGCCCATGATCCTCAACGGCAAAGCCACGTTCTCGATCACGGTCTTGTCGTCGAGCAGGCGGTCCGTCTCGTGCACCATCGCCACCTTGCGCAGCAACTGCATCTTTCCCTGCGCCGACAGGCGACGGAGATCCTGTCCGCCCATCCATACCCGTCCGGCATCGGGGACGAGCTCACCGCGCAGCATGCGCAGGATCGTGGTCTTGCCCGAGCCCGTCTCCCCGGCGATCACGCAGATCCGGCCGGGATTGGCGGCAAAACTCACCTGCTCGAGCAGGGGTTCATCTTTTTCAAACGACTTGGAGATCTGTTCAGCGCGTAACATACCGGAGGAAACTAGCACGCGCGCCGCAGGTGCGCAAAAAAGCTAGTCCTCCAGCTTCAGTTGATATTCATTGAGGATGTCGCCGGAAAGGGCCTGGATCTGGACCCACGCGGTCCAGTAGTCGTAGACGGCCTTGATCTGCGCGAGCCGGGCGGCATCGAGCTCGGCCATGCGCAGGAGCACCGAGTGGTTGGTGCCGCGGCCCAGGGAGAACAAGTCGTTCTCCAGTTTGAGGTGGGCCTCGGAGGACTCCACGGCCAGCTTCGCGATCTCGATGCGTTTGCGCGCGGTCATCATGGTTTCTCGGGAGAGCATCGCCGACATGATCAGGCCGTTGGACAGGTTCTCCTTCTGGAGGCGCAGGTTCTGGGCGGTGACGTCCAGGATCTCCAGGCTGGCCTTGGCCTGCGTCCGCTCGACGGACCACGAGAACGACAGGCCGCCCGTGATCGTGAAGGCGGAGAACTTCACCAGGCTCTCCCAGGAGGACGAGTACTCGTTGGACGATGAGGTGGGTCCCGCGGTGAGGGTGAGGTTGAGCTTGGGAAGCAGGCCCTGCCGTGCGAGCTTCTCCTCCTGGCGAAGGACCTCGAGTTGCTTTTCGAGCACGGCCAGATCCTTCGAGCGCCGCAGCACCGTGGCCACCAGCTCCGCGGGCAGGGTCTTGGCCACGAAGGCGAGGTTCTGCTCAGACGGGCGAAGCAGCATCGGCTCCTCCTCCAGCGGCAGGTTCAGCTGGCTCTTGATCGCCAGTGACGCCTGCAGGATACGGATCCGCGAGAGCATCAGATCCCCTTCGCGCTGCGCCACCGCGTTCTGGACGGCGAGCAGATCCGAGGGCTTGGCATGACCGACGATCAGCAATGATTTGGTCAGATCCAGCTGGCTTTTGGCCACCTGCAGGCTGACCGCTAGCAGGTCCTGCTCCTGCCAGACCATCCAGAGGTTCCAGTACGAGATCACCAGATCACGCACCAGGGTCTGGGCCTTCGCCTCACGGGAGAGACGGTCCGCATCGAGCTGGATGCGGGCCTTCTGCGTGGCCGTGGTGGTGACATCCCTGCCGAAGCCGGCGAGCAGTGGATGGGTGAACACAAAGGTGAACGCATTGGAGAAGGTCTTGCTCTCCATTTCTGTGGGGGTGCCGCTCATGGCCAGCGTCATGGTCTGGTCCGTGCGCGAGGTCGAGAACTGCAGCGCCACCGAACCGCCCGTGGGCAGGAGCCGGGCGATCTGGGCGTCAAAACTGTATTTCTTCAGGCTCGTGACCGAGAAGAACTGTCCGGGGACGAACTCGGCCTCCTGGGACACCACGTTGAGGTTGGCCGACAACTGGGTGTCGAACATCGCCGACGTGGCCTGCACGGTGGCACGACTGGTGAGTATCTTCAGGCCGGCCTCCTTCAGACCGCGATTGTGGGAGATCGCCCGGGCCAGGATCTCCGGCAGGGAGATCGACTTCACCGGCTCGGCCTCGGCAGAAACCGGGACGGTTGCCGCTGGCACGACGGCGGGGGGCTCATCGGGCGACGGCTGCTCCATCGGAGGCTTCTCCGGTAGCTCCACCGGAGGCTTCTCCGGCGGCGTCACCGTAGTGGGGACCGGCGGTGCCTTGGGCGACGGGGTCCCGGCAAGCAACAGGGAGAAAAGAAGCGCGGAGATCATGCACTCACCTCGTTTTTGGGAATGACCAGGCGGACGATCCACCAGAAACCCCGTCGGATCGCGTCGATCAGCATGTAGATGCACGGGACCAGCAAAAGCGTCAGGATCGTCGAGAACCCGAGTCCCCACACGATCGACAACGCCATCGGCTGCAGGAACTCCTCGGAGCCGAAGACCCCCAGCCCCATCGGCAGCAGACCAGCGACGGTCGTCACCGTGGTCAGGATGACCGGGCGCAGGCGCAGTTTTCCTCCCTGCACGACCGCGTCACGCAGGGGCATGCCCTCCTTGCGGGCGTTGTTGATGAAGTCCACCAGCACGATGGCATCGTTGACGACAATGCCCAGCAGGGCGACCACCCCCAGCAGCGCCGTCATCGAGATCGGCAGGTTGTGGAACTTCAGGCCCACGATCACGCCCACAGCACCGAAGGGCACCGCCATGAGCACGATCAGCGGCTGCAGGAAGCTCTGGAAGATCGTCGCCAGGATGATGTAGATGCCCAGCAGGCTCAGCAAGGCCGCCATCTTCACGAAATCCATCAGTTCGTCCGAGGTCTTGCTCTCCCCCTCGTAGACGAACTCGTAATCCGGGTTCTCCCGGGCCAGCTTGTTGGTGAACTTGTGCAACTCGGCGTTGACCTTCACGGAGGTGGTCTTGCGCTGGTCGATGTCGCCCGAGACCGTGACCGTGCGCTTGAAGTTCACGCGCTGCAGGCGGCCCGGACCGACGCCCTTCTCCAGGGTGGCCACGGCCGAGAAGGGGATGAGCTTCCCCGTCAGGGGGGAGGTGAGCTCCATGTTGAGAATTTCATTGATGCTCTGGCGCCGGCTCTCCGGGAACTTCACGACCACGTTGATGTCATCCTCGTCGCGCTGGATCTTGGATGCGATGCCGCCGGCGAACGACCGCCGGATCATCAGGCCCACCAGCGCCGGATTGAGCCCGTACATGGCCGCCTGCTCGGGATTGACCTTCACGATCAGTTCCCGCTTGCCGGAGATCAGGTCGTCGGTCACGTCGGTCACGCCCGGGATCTTCTCGGCGAACTCGCGGATCTGCCGGGACAGAAGGGCTATCCCCTCCTGGTCGGGCCCGCGCACCTGCAGTTCGATGGGTGAACCCGCCGGCGGCCCGTCGCGGGCCACGGTCACGTTGAACAGTTCGACGTCCGGGATGTTGAGCAGCTTCTGCCTCCACAGGTTGAGCATCAGTTCGGGCTTGCGCGGCGACGTGTTCCCGTCATGCGCGAAGTTTATCTGGCACTGGGCCGTGTGCGAGCCGATGTTGGCGGTATGGCCACGGAACGTCGTTCCGACCATGCACCAGAAGCTCTCGACCTCGTCAATGGTGGCCTTCTTGATCTCCTCTTCGAGCTCCTTGACCACCTTCTCCGTGTGCTCGATCTTGGTACCCACGGCGGCCTCGAAGTTGATGCTCGCGCGGCGGATCGTCTTGGCCGGGAACGGGTTGAACTCCAGCCCGCGGCCCGAGATAATCAGCGTCGCCATGAAGCCGACGATGAAGAGGATCAGCGAGACATACCAGTACCGTGTCACCTTGCGCAGGAACCAGGCGAAGCCCTCGCGCATGGCGATGAACCAGCGGGCCTCACCGGTGATCCCCTCGGCGTTCACTTCACCCTTGAGGTGCTTGGGGGTCCGCAGGACCTCCGCACAATGGGAGGGAAGCACAAAGAGCGCCTCGAACAACGACATCGACAGCGCGATCGCCACGACGATGGGCACCACGGACAGGATCTTGCCCATGTTTCCGGGTAGAAATGCCAGCGTCGAGAACGCCACGACCGTGGTGGACACCGCGCCGATGACCGACCAGAACACCTCGTTGGTGCCCTTGATCGCAGCCTCCTTCGGGGTCATGCCCAGCATCAGGTAACGGTAGACGTTCTCCACGACGACGATGGCGTCATCGACGATCATGCCCAGGGCGATGATTAAACCAAACATGGACATCATGTTCATCGTGATCCCCATCAACTGCATGATCACGAAGGTGCCCATGAAGGCCACCGGAATCCCGATCGCGGTCAGCACGGCGGCCTTGAAGGACAGGAACACGAACAACAGGATCAGCACCAGTACGAAACCGGTGAGGCCGTTGCTGTACATCGTGTTCTGGCGACGCTTGATGAACTTGGAGGTGTCGAAGAGGATCGCCAGGGAGATGCCGTCGGGGGCATTGGCGTTCCATGTGTTCATATAATTCTTGATTTTATCGGACAGACGGATCGAATCCACGTCGTTCTTGCGGTTGACCGGGATGTAGATGCTGCGGAAGCCGCCCACACGACCCAGCGTCTGCGCGTCCTCCAGCACCTCCTCCACACGGGCGACGTCCTTGACCCGCACGGTGCCCAGCGTCGTGGTCTTCAGGACCACCTCCCGGATGGCCCTGGCATCGGACGCCTTGCCCAGCACCCGGATCAGGTATTCGCCGCGGTCGAGCTTCACCGTGCCGCCGGGGATGTCCGACTGCCGCGCTGTGATCACGTCCATGACCCGGGAGATGTTCAGGTTGTAGGCGTGCAGTTTTTCCGGGGACACCTCCACGCGCAGCTCGAGATTGCGCACGCCCCACGGCTCGGCGCTCGAGACACCCTGAAGGCGCTCGAGCTCGTCCTGGATGTCCTTGGCAATCTTGCGCGTGGTCATCTCGGGCAGCTCGGACTGAAGGCCCAGCCACACCACCGGAATCTCCATCTTGGCGACCTTGACGACCGGTTTGACCATGTCAGCGGGCAGATCCGCGATGCGGCCGATGGCCGACTGGATGTCCAGGCCCACCCGTGAGACCTCGTCCTCGGGCATTCCCTCGTCCGTGGTCACCGTGATGTTGATCATGCCCTCGGAGGAGGCGACATTGATCTCGTCGATGCCTGTGATGTCCTTGATCTCCCGCTCGATCTTGATGCCGACCAGGCTCTCCATCTCGGCCGGGGAGACGCCCGGGTAGACTGCGGTGATGTTGATCGTGCCCTGGGGGATCTCCGGGAAGACCTCGCGGGGCATGCGGGTGACCGCCAGATAGCCGGCGATGACCAGGAACAGGGTCAGCAGGTTCATCAGCACCGGCTGACGGACGGAGAATTGGGAGAGGCTCATGGTTTTCTCTCCTTGGCGGGCGGCGTCCCCGTCGCAGGCGGCGTCCCCGTCGCAGGCGTTGCATCCTGCGTGGGCACTGACGCCTGATCCGGCGAGGCCGCGGTCTGGGCGTCCACGAGTTCCTTGTTGATCCCGGTCTCGATCATCTGGACACGCACGCTCGCCTTGTCGCGCAGCTTGGTGTTGCCGGCGATGACCACGCGGGTGCCCGGCGACAGCCCGGACGTGACCTCATACCAGCCCTCATAGGTGCGCCCCAGGGTCACTTCCTTCATCTCCGCGGGCCCGGCGGTCTCGTGGTTGGCCGTGGCCGGCACCGAGAACACCCACATTTTTCCAAGCCGCTCGACGAGGGCCTCGGCCGGCACGAAGAGCCCGGTAACGGGCTTCTTCGATATCTTCGCCCGCAACGTCATGCCCGAGAGGATCCACCACTTGCGCTGCACCGGCGCGTGGCCGTTTTCCATGTTCTTCATGTCCGGAAGCGGCACCTTCAGCACGTTGGGAAACCGGATCTCCACAGGAAACGCACCCAACTGGGGGTCCTGGGCGGGGCTGATCGAGTGGATCGTCCCGCGGATGCCGCGGTCCGGATAGGCCAGCGGCGTGATCCAGACGGTGTCATTCTGGGAGATGAACTTGATGTCCAGCTCGGAGATGCCCACGATCATCCGGATCGTCGTCAGATCCACGATGCGGTACAGTGGCGTACCCATGTTCACGTAGTTGCCGACCTCCTGGAACTTCGCGGAGATCTCCCCTGTGAAAGGAGCGTACAGGCCGGTTCCGTAGAGGGTCTCGTCGAGCTGGGACATCCCTGCGTTGGCCGCCGTCAACTGGGTCTTGCGCGTCTTGAACAGCAGATCGGCGGTCTCCAGATCCCGGTTCGTGACTGCGCCGCGATCGTACAGTTCCTTGACCTTCTTGTAGTCGCTCTCGGCCTGCGTCAGGGAATTCTGGATCTCCTGAACCTGCGCGGCGGCCTGGTTCTTCCGGGACCACAGACCCAGACTGCGGACCCGCGCCAGGGGCCTGCGCTCAAACACGGTCTCGCCGACCTCGGCGGGCAGGAACTGCAATTTGCCCGGCTGTTCGACCGACAGCGTGACCTCGCGCAGCGGAAGCGCCTGTCCCATCGCGTGAATCAGCGGTACATAGGTCTCGGTCTGAACGGTCATCGCCTTGACAAGCTGGGGTGGCAGGACAAAATCGTCCTTCTTGCCTTTCTTGGACGGTCCGCCGCAGCCGGAGACCAGCCAGAGGGCACTTAGGGATAAAAGAAGAATATTTCTCATCGCGAGGTTCCTTTCCCCTCATCGGTTTTATTTTTTTCTGATTCGATCTGGACCTTACTCCAGCGCTCGAAGGCATGACTCACCATTTCAAAGAAAAATGCGTGGAATTCGGCCATCTCCCGGACGTTCTGCTGCACGTTGTCGGAGAGGTTCCCTATGATGTCCATGTGGCTCTGCCAGAAGTCCCGCATACCCCGGATGGCGTTCATCTTGCTCTTGAACATCTCCACCATGAAATTCTTGCGCAGCCGCCAGCGATGTCCCCTCTGACCGGGCGCCGGACACTTCTCCAGGTGGCCGAACTGCTCCAGAATCCGCAGCGTCTGCGAAAGCGCACCCTTGGAACCGCCGGTGAGCTGGATCAGATCCTGCGTGGATTTCTCGGGCGGATCCGTCAACACCATCACCGCGAAGATCCGGCCGGCCAGGGGCGGCATGCCGAACGATTCCATGCGCAGCGCGTACTCTTCAATTAATCTTTCCACCCGGGGCGTCAATTCAATTGTAGACAAGCCTTCACCTCCGGAAGAGGATGTTGTGCAGGTATTTGTAGTTTAGTGAGTACTAAACATTCAACACCTACATGCTCGTTCTAGCGATTGAAAACACATTTGGCAAGGGGAAAATTCCATTCCTGTAAAAAATTTTCCACCCAGGGTGATATTTTGGGCATTTTTACGACAGGCGTTCGGACACGGGCCGGATCGCGATCACGAAAAGCACGGCGCCGGCATAGGCCAGCAGCGTACCGACGACCACGCCCAGGGTGGGATAGGCAAACTGGACAATATGTGAATATACCAGGATGTTCACCGACGAAAAAATAAGGATCTTCCCCGTGGCGCGGGCGAAATCCGGGCCCTGGGTGAGGGTCAGAATCACCATCGAGGACATCATCACGGCCGGAAAGGTGGAGACGATGCCGGTGATCCAGGACGAGGTCGTCAAGGAGATGGCCACGACGCTGGCCACCAGGCCCCCCGAAAAGAGGGCACGCAGCAGAAACTGCCAGGTGGACCAAGTCTTCTCACGACGTGGAGGCGTGCGCACCTTCAGGATCTTCTCGGCAAAGACCATGGTGGCGACCAGGATCAGGGTGTAGGCCGCCAGCGACTGCCAGGGCGTCAGCGGAAAACGCGAGGTGAGCCACGCCGCGCCGAACCAGTACAGAAGGGAGATGCCGGTCGCGAGGACGAGACCCCGGGGCACCAGCCAGATGAACAGCGCAAGGAAGATGGAGTTGATGCCCATGCCGACAGGGACCGACGCGGCCGCACCGGCTGCGTATTGCGGACCCCGCAGCACGGCCATGAAGATCAGGGACACCAGCAGGTTGCTCGGCAGGTTCACGAGCAGACCGCCCACGCGGCTGCCCTTCTTCTCCGCGATCCAGGTCGCTGTGGAGATCCAGCTCCCGGCAATCACGAAGGCGAGGAAAATCTGAAGTGCGGTCAACAAGGAACATCTTCCTTTCCGGGAAGAAACACCCCGGGCCCATGATGCGCCCCGTATCAAGGCGCCCGAACCTCAGTCAGTGGAAGACCAGGAGCAGCACGTCGGTGAGCAGCACGTCAAAGAACAGGATCGAGACCGACGACCATACGACCGCACGGGTGGTGGCCCGACCGACGCCGGCGGCGCCCCCGTCGGCGTAAAAACCCTGGTAGCAGGAAATCGTGGAGAAGACCACCCCGAACACGGTGGCCTTGATCAGGCCCTCGAGGATGTCGCGTGCGTCGATGTACCATTCAATGTTGTACCAGAAGGGTCCTTCGTCGACACCCATGAGGGTGACGGCGACGAACGTGGCGCCCCCGATGCCGACGAGTATGAATACCATCGTCAGCAGCGGCATCATCAGCACGCCGGCCACCACCCGGGGCGAAACCAGGTACTGCACCGGCGAAACGGCCATGGTGTTCAGCGCGTCGATCTGCTCGGTGATGCGCATGGAGCCAAGCTCGGTGGCCATGGCCGAGCCCGCGCGCGCGGTCACCATCAGCGCGGTCAGCACCGGCGCGAGCTCGCGGGAGAGCGAAAGCGCCACGGTGACGCCGATGAAGGCCTCCGCCTGGAACATCTTGAAGGTGTACACGGTCTGCAGGGAGAACGCCGCGCCGGTGAACGACGCGACCAGCGCCACGATGCCCAGCGAACCGATGCCGACGAAGTCCATCGCCGAGACGAAGTTGCGCCAGCGGAACGGCGGCCGAAAAAGCCAGAAAAGCGAGGAGAACAGAAGCATGAAGATGTTCCCGACCTGGGTGAAGAAGGCCAGAAACGGCGCAAAGAAGGCGTCGGCGGCCCGGTTCAGGAATCTCCAGAGGCTTCCCATGCGTCTATCCGGGCAGCAGGCCGCGCACCGACAACTCCATGAGCGCGGTGCGGACCAGATGCTGGGGCGGGAGGCTGGCGTCAAGCGTCACCAGCGAGGATCCGAAGGTGCGGGACAGGTCCCGGTAGCGTTGTGCGACCTTCTCCTGGAAATCGGCGCCTTCCAGGTTCTCGCGCAGGCCGCCGCGGTTCTGGATGCGGGCCTGGGCCACTTCATAAGGCAGGTCCAGGAAGAATATCACGCCGGGAAGCGGCGCGCGGGCGTTGCAGTGGGAGACCCAGGCGACGTCCTCGTCGATGCCCTGATAGGCCAGGGAGGACAACACGTAGCGGTCCGTGATCACCCATGTGCCCTTCTGCAGGTTGGGCAGGATCTCCGAGAGCCAGTGATGTCTCCGGTCAGCCGCGAACAGCAGCGCGTACACGGCCGGATCCGGGGTGTCGGCCGACCTGAGCAGTTCGCGCAGGAGCCGGCCAACGGGTCCCGAGGAGGGCTCGGCGGTACGGTGGACCACCAGACCGCTGGCCGTCAGCGTCGCATGAAGTCCATGGGCGAAGGTGGTGGTGCCGGCGCCGTCGATGCCCTGAAGTCGATGACATGATTTCACCGTATGAAGAAGCGCAGGTCAAGTCCGACGATGGTGGCCCGATCGCCGTCGAGCTGGTGCTGGATGGAGAACTCGACGGAGGAACCCTTGGTGATGTAACCCAGACCGCCGGACACGAAGGTCTGATCCAGGAACTCGCGGCGGCTGCCGCCTCCCCGGATGACAATACCCTGAGCGAAAAAGAACTCGGCTCCACCGCGAATCCAGGGCTTCTTGCCCTCGATAAGCCCGTCCACCTCCAGCATCAACTGGTTCTTGAACAGCCGGGCCGCCACGCCCGCGCCGAACACATACGGCCGGTCATCGGAGTGATCCGACAGCAGATCGTAGGCGACCGCACCGACGGAGAACATGTCTCCGATCTTGGCGATCGCACCCACGTCGAGCGTGAAGAACTTTTCCTTCACGTCGCCGGTAGGCAGACCATTGAGTTCATAGTTATAATAATGACCATTGACGCCGATCGCGAGCCATTCCGAAAAGGCCAGCGACAAGGCCAGACCGGCGCGCCATAGTTTTTCGTCCAACTTTGTGCCGGTGGCCACGTCCTCGGGTTCGGCCGACCCCATCGAGGTGAAGAGACCGGCGGCAAGACGCTCGTTCTTGAACGAATCGACCAGCGCGGTCAGCCCGTTGTGACCTGAGGTCTTGTTGTTGTAGTGGTAGTAGTTTTCCCAGATGTACGAGCGTACGAGGCTCATGGCTGCGGGATTGGCGATCAGGGCGTCGGAGCCCGTGCCCGAGGCGATCACGGCGCCGCCAAGGCCCAACCCGCGGGCGCCCATGGGCTCCAGCCAAGGCTCATAGGCGGATGCCGGAGTCGGCGCAAGGAAAAGCAGCACTCCGGACAGGAAGGCCCAGATTCGGATTTGCCGGAACACGGTCTCAGGTTTCAAAATCATACAGAACCCCCGGAATAATTCCCCGACGAACAAACCATGGATTTGCGGCAATTGCAACTTTTGGCGAGGGTCGTGAGGGGCAGCGATGACGATCAGATTTTCAGTTTGAACGGCGAGACCTGACCCTTGGCGCGTTTACGGATCTGCGCCTTGAGTTCATAATACCGCTCGGAGATCTGGATCAGGCGCTCGGTGCGGCGCACAAGCTCGGCCTTGAGCAGTTCGCGCTCACGGGCCTCGCGCTCCAACATCTCCTGGTATTTAATCTGCACCATGGCCTCGTCGGTCACGTTGCGCAGGATGACCAGGGTCCCCTCGAGCACCTTCTCTTCGCCGAGCAAGGGGATGGCGCTCAGAATGAAGCGGAACTCCTCCTGGGTCTCAAGGATGGTGGCGACGACCTCGTCGAAGCGCACCTGCCGGTTCTGGTCGACGGCCTCCTGGACGATGTCCATCGGCATGCTCATGATCTCGGACAGCGTCAACCCCTTGAGTTTGCGGGCGACGTTGCGCGGGAACAGGGAGAAGAACACCCGGTTGAAGTCCACGATCACCCCTGAGGGATCGGTGGTGAACCACGCATCGATTACAACATCTTTGACTTCCTGGAAGGCGGCGGATTGACTCATGGTGGGTACGGTAAAAGAAACCATCGGGCGGTGTCAATCCCTATTTTCTGCGGCGACGCCGGATGATCACCGGAATGAACGCGAGCAGCAGCATCCATCCACCACCGGAGCGGGGTCGGGCCGAGGTTGAACAACCCGAATCGGATGCTTCTTTCTTCTTGCAGGCGACTGAGTTCGCGCAGTCGGGGTCGAAGCAGTCCGCCCAGCCGTCCCCGTCATTGTCCAGCTGGTCCGCACAGGCGAGCTCCACCTGGCCGGCGCAGGCTGCATTGGAAGCGCAGTCGGAATCGGCACAGTCGGTCAGGCCATCCTGGTCATTGTCGATGTCGTCGTCACACCAGTATTCCTGCGTCGGGGCCTGGCACACCTGCAGGGAGGCACAGTCGGTGTCGTCGCAGTCGGTGTCGTCGTCTCCGTCGTCGTCGATGGAGTTGGTGCAGTTCTCCGGGGGGAACACGCAGGTGGTGGTCAGGCTGAAGCGCCCCGGGTACCGGTAGCTCTCCACGACCAGGTAGGTCGGCGTCTCGCCCACGGTCACGGACATGGTCTCCGCGGCCAGGGCATCGTTGGCCGAGTACTGCAGGCAGGAAGAGGAGGCACAGGAGTAGCGGTCGCCCGAGAGCAGGAAGATGTCCAGGTCCTGATCCAGCGGGGTCATGGTTATCTGCACGACCGTTCCCGGCGGCATGGCCAGCTGGAAGGCGATCTCGGGTCCGGTCTCGGTCCCCTGTGCCATGCAGGCGTACTCGGTGAAGCCGGCGATTCCGTTCTTGGTCGTCGAGTTCACGGTCTCGTTGCAGAACAGGTAATAGTAATCCTCGCACGGTGAGGACGGACAGGTACCGACGCCGGTGCAGGTGGAATCAGCGCAGTCGACCGCCCCGTCGCCGTCGTTGTCGATACTGTCGGTGCAGATCTCCGCCGGCGCGCCGTTGATGAACGTGTTGATCTGGGACTCGTAGTTGCTGACCTCGGTGTACACGCCCGGTCCCGTGCACTCGGAATAGCCATACGACGTGATGCCTGCGACGTACTTCACATTGTTGCGGGTGACCAGCCCTGGACCACCGGAGTCACCCTGGCAGGTGCCGCCGTTGTTCTGGTCGGTCCAGATCGTCCAGGGGGCCGCATAGGTGCCGCTCCACTGGGAAATCGTGCAGGGGTTCGAGGAGTGGCAGAGTCCTTCGATGCTGCCTGTGTAGATCCGGCGCACCATGGAGTTGGAGTTCTCGTCGGAACCGTTGGTCAGGCCGTAACCGACAAAGGTGATCGCCGCGCCGATGTCCGCGTTGGTCAGCACCTGCGCCGCGGGCAGGATGGGAATCGGCGTGACATCGCCGGGGGCGGGGCCGGAGAGCCGCAACAGGGCAATGTCGTAACGGATGTTCGTGGCGTTGTAGGACGGATGCACCCAGGACTGGATGACCTCGCGGGACCGCGTGGCCATGTCGCAGTTGTTCAGATCCCTGCAGAAGAAGACGCTGAACTGGTCCACCGGCACGGGTGTGGTGGTGTTGCTGTACGTGACACAGTGGCCGGCTGTCATGAGCACATTGGGTGCGATCAGCGTGCCGCCGCAGGCGTAGCCGGCGTCCAGATAGAGGAAGGCCACCGCATCGTTGGCGGCGCTGGTGTCGACCGAGCCGTTGATGATGAACGACTCCAGCGACGGTGGGTTCTCGGACCCGCATCCGAAAGCCATCACGAACAACACCGCAGACAGAAGCAACTTGCGCATGACACTGACTCCAGACCGGCGGAGAATCCGCCATTTTTCAGATAGCATGGAAAGTCGAAATCATAAATACGCCTTGAGTATCAAGGACTTTCCACGAAAAAGAAAGTACTTCCAGGGACCTGCCCCGTCAAGCTGTATTCCGGTGAGACTCAATTCTCGAGGCAGGTCAGGGTATCGGAGAGCAGGAAATCCTCGTAGTGACTCTGGTACCCGCAGCCCTCGCACACGATGGGCTGGGTCTGCTCCATGCCGGCGTTGTCCCCGATGATGAACGTCTGGGCTTTGGAGACACCCACCGCGTCATAGGCCCAGACGTCGGTGTCGGCGTTGCCGTAGGCCCGCACCAACTCCAGCCCGCAGGTGGCGATCAGTCCCTCGAGATATTCGGTCTTGTACGCCTGGGTCTCCTGACCGCTGACCGTCGTGCCGCTGTCGGAGGTGAACCGGACGGAATGGAACGGCATGGCATGATCGGCCAGCCACTGCCTCGTCTCCACCGCGAGCCAGTAGGGGCGACCCGTCACCATGACGACATGAAAGCCATGTTCTACGTAGTGCTGCACCACGAGGTCCGCGTAGGGATACATCTCGGCGGTCGAGAACCCTGCCCAGTCCTGCATCACCTCGGCATCGGAGGTGGTCAACGTGCCGTCGATGTCGAACACCACAGCCTGGCGGTTCGTCCCGATCACCGTGACGTACCCGACGGCCTCGGTGAGATCTCCGGCGACCACGCCACGGAGCATGTACGTTCCGGCACCCAGCCCGCCAATCTGGATCTGGATCTTGCCGTCGGTATCGGTCAGGAAGCGGCCCAGAAACTCCCAGTCGCTCCTGCCGGTCCCCCAGAGGTAGACCAGAATCCATTCATCCTGCAGATCCTTGTGCAGGGCGCTGTTGTAGTCGAATTTGGCGGTGACGGTCACCGGCGTGTTCTCGGGCACCATCTCATCGTGCATCATGTGGTACGGACTGCCGCTGGCCGCGGTGGTGGACGAAATGATCGAGTGGTTCCATTCCTCGTCTGGCGGGTAACTGAACGGTGGAACGTGCATCAGCGTTTCATCGACCGCGCAGGGCACCGGATCGACGCTGCCGTCGCCGTTGTCGTCGGCTGCATCCTCCACGAGATCCACCTCGGGAACGTCCTGGCCCGCGTCGCTCTGGTTGTTGAGGTTGTTTGCATTATTGGTATTGTTAATATGATTATTAATATTATTTGAACGACCAGCCGGATCCGAACAACCAAGTATAAAAAATAAAAGGATGAAAGGAAGTGAGGTTCTCATGGACGATTCAATAGCACGTTTCGAATTGCAGGAAACCGGAATAATCCTCCGGACGCACGGCCAGGCCGGAAAATAGTCTGACAAGCCGACCGGTTTGCGGTAAACATGCTTCTGGTGCCGACCGATGGGCGGATCGGCCCTTCTTTCGAGGTGGACAGCACATGCGGGATCAATGGATGACTTTTGTGATGCTCTGCGGGATCACGGCTGCGTCCGCCTGCGGATGCCAGAAACAGGAGCCCGTGCGGTCACCCAAGCCCGCCGATGTCGTCGGGCACAAGGATCCCGAACCCGGCATGATGACCGTGGTCGTGCCTCCTGGGTCCATGACGGCTGACGCCACGCCCGTGGTCGAGGTCGCACCCGTTCCGCCGCCGGATCCGATCGAGACCATGACCGTGCCCGCGGATCCCGTCGAAAAAGCCAAGCTCTATTATGAGATGGGCTATGGCGCCGCCGCGGTGCAGTTGCTCGGTGCCCTGCCGGCGGAGACGCTGGAAAAGACCGGAGTCCAGCTGCTGCTCGGACAGGCCGCAGAACTGTGCGGACGCAATCGTGAAGCGGTCGCAGCCTGCACGAAGGCCGCCGCCGTCACCGAGGCCGCTCCGAAGACACAGGCGCTGATGTGCCAGGCCCGTGCCTATCTGGGACTCAAGGAACATGCCAAGGCCCTGCGCAGCTTCGAGGCAGCCCTGGAGGCCTCTCCGGACGACCTGATCGTGCGACGCGCGACCATGGACGTGCTGCTCGGGCTCAAGAGCCGCGACGCCCTGCTCAAGGTCGTCCAGGAGACCCTCGCCAAGGCGCCCGGCGATCCGGCCACGATGTTGTACCTCGGATCGGCCCACGAGCTGGCAAAGGCACGTGAAAAAGCCCATGAAACATACGAAAAACTCACCGGGAACGACACAATCCCGGCCTGGGTGGAGGCCGAAGCCTTCGATCGCATGGGCATGCTCTGGATCAAGGCCGATCCGAAAAAGAGCCGCGAGATTCTGGCACGCTGCAGGCAACGTGTTCCCGGCGCCGGCTGTCCTCGCACCGAGCTCTCCCTGTCCCCTCCGGATCCGCGTCATCCCGAGCGCCGGATCCGCAACGTCTCGCGCCCGGGCCGCTACGGTGAGACGCCCCTGCCCCCGCCATGACCGACGAAACCGCCAGCCGTACCTGGACCGTCCGTGACGTCGTGCGCTGGATGACGCAGCGCTTCACCGACGAGAAGCTCGATTCTCCGCGACTGGACGCCGATCTGCTGTGCGCCCATCTGCTGGGCTGCGACCGAGTAGGCATCTACCTGGCCATGGACCGGCCTCTTTCGGGCGCCGAGCGCGACGACCTGCGCGCCCTGGTCCGCCGCCGGCTGGCCCGCGAACCGGTCGCCTACCTGACCGGCAGGAAGGAGTTCTTCGGGTTGACCTTCACCGTCACGCCCGACGTGCTCATTCCGCGGCCTGACACCGAGACCCTCGTGGAGGCAGCCCTGGATCTGACCGGCCCCGCCGACGCAAGTGCGGGGCTGCACCTGCTGGACATCGGCTGCGGCTCCGGCGCGATCGCGATCTCCCTGGCGCATGCCCGCCCGTCCTGGCGCGTCACGGCCACCGATCTCTCCACCAAGGCCCTGACCGTGGCCCGGGGAAACGCCCTGCGGCTGAAGACCGAGGTGGAGTTCCTCGAGGGCAGCCTCCTGGCACCGGTGGCAGGCAGGCGCTTCAACCTGATCGCCTCCAACCCGCCGTACATTCCGAGGGATGCCGTCCTGCAGCCGGAGATCCGCCACGAGCCATCGGGGGCGCTCTTTGCCGACGACGGCGGACTGGCCCTGCTCAAGGAGATCCTCGCGGAAGCGCCCGGGCACCTCGAACCCGGCGGCCACCTGCTCGTCGAGTTTGGACAGGACCAGGACACGCTGCTGGCGGACTTCGCGGCGAGCACCGGTGCCTATGCCGAAATCAGGGTTTTATGCGATCTCGCGGGATCCCCGCGGGTTCTGCACGCCCACCGGTGATTTCTCTTCCCAATCTTTTTCTTTTTCAGTATGAAAGTCCGGGTCTGAACAGACCGGTGAAAAGGCTTCTTCACACCATCCATCGGAGGTTTTTCATGTACGGACAGTTGAAGGACATTCTGAAATCGGAACTGCAGGGCATTCGCGAGGGCGGCCTGTACAAGAACGAACGGGTGGTCGTCACCCCGCAGTCGGCCAACATCCGTGTGCAGGGACGCGGAAAGACCGTGATCAACCTGTGCGCCAACAACTATCTGGGGCTGGCCAATGATCCGCGCCTGGTCGCCGCAGCCAAGGAGAGCCTCGACAAGTACGCCTACGGCATGGCTTCAGTACGTTTCATCGTGGGGACACTTGACATCCACAAGGAGCTCGAGAAGCGCATCGCCGCCTTCGTGGGACGTGAGGACGCGATCCTCTACTCGTCCTGCTTCGACGCCAACGGCGGCCTCTTCGAGACCCTGCTGGGAGCCGACGACGCGATCATCTCCGACTCGCTCAACCACGCCTCCATCATCGACGGCGTGCGCCTGTGCAAGGCCAAGCGCTACCGCTACAAGAACAACGACATGAACGACCTCGAAGACCAGTTGAAGAAGGCCGACGCGGAAAACGCACGCCTGAAAATGATCGCGACCGACGGTGTCTTCTCGATGGACGGCATCATCGCCAACCTCAAGGGCGTCTGCGATCTGGCCGACCGCTACAACGCGCTGGTGATGGTCGACGAGTCCCATGCCTCGGGCTTCGTCGGCGCACGGGGCCGCGGCACGCACGAATACAACGGCGTCATGGACCGCGTGGACATCGTCACCTCCACGTTCGGCAAGGCCCTCGGCGGCGGCTCCGGCGGCTTCACCGCGGCACATCCTGAGATCGTCGAGATCCTGCGCCAGCGCAGCCGCCCGTACCTCTTCTCCAACACCCTCGCCCCGACGATCACGTCGGCCACCCTCAAGGTCCTCGACATCCTCGAGGAGACCACCGAGCTGCGGGACAGGCTTGAGCAGAACCACCGCCACTTCCGTACCGAGATGGAGAAGCTCGGCTTCACGCTGCGCGGCAAGGATCACCCGATCTGCCCCGTGATGCTCGGCGACGCCCGCCTGGCCGGCCTGATGGCCGAAGACCTGCTCGCCGAAGGCCTCTACGTCATCGGCTTCAGTTACCCCGTCGTCCCCAAGGGCGAGGCGCGCATCCGCACACAGATCTCCGCGATCCACACCCGGGAGGAGCTCGATTTCGCGATCGCCGCCTTCGCCAAGGTGGGCCGCCGCCATGGCGTGATTTCCTGAGCCTCCGCCCGAAGAATCAGGGAATCGCCCGGCGACCGCCAGAATCTTTCACTTAAAATTTGCGCATAATGTAGGTTTGTGATACACATGTAGCCAGGGGTGTGTCATGCGTGTGATTTTGGCTCAATTCATGTTCTGGTCGCTGCTTGGAAGCCTGGCGTCCTGCACCGGAACTTCGGCCCGGCTGGAAACGACGCTGCGCAAACTGACTGCCGAACAGAAGTCGGTCTCCGTCCAACTCGAGACCATGACTCGGCGGCTGGCGGTCCTTGAGTCCCGGCTGGCGATCCGCGGGGCAAAACCGGGGGTTCCGGGCCATTCCCGGGTCCGAACGCGTGAGCTCGGCCCCGAGGAGCTGCCGAGGGTGACGCTGCGTCCGCCAGTGTCGAGGCCCACGTCGAAGCCCGAGCCTCCGTCCGATGTCCAGACCGAGGAGGACGTGGTCAGCACCGGACGCGAGGAGCCCGTCGAGGAAGACGACGCGCCGCCGCCATCTCCGGGTCAGAAGCGCATCGTGTTGCGCCTGCAGGGCGAACCCGCCGGGGCCGATCCCGCCTCCAATCCCGGAGGGCCGGTGCTGCCGCTGGGCAAGTACGCCCCGCTGAAGGAGCCCGAGGAGAGCACACATCATCCTGCGGGCAAGGCCCCGGCCAAGCCTGCCGAGCGTCCGGCCGCCGGTGCCGAAGGTCTGTACCAGACAGCCATGGACCACTTCGAGCAGGGGCGTTACGCCCTCGCCCTCACCTGGTTTTCCCGGGTGGAGAAGGAATATCCCGGTCATGCGCTGGTCCCCAACGCCATCTTCTGGCAGGGGGAATGCCACTTCCAGAGCGGACGCTATCCTCTTGCGGTGAATCAATACCAGCGCCTGATCGATGCGTATCCGAAGAGTTCCAAGGTGATTGATGCCATGTATAAGCTCGGCATTGCCCTGGACAAGAACGGAAATGCCACCCGGGCCAGGGAGATGCTCTCCCGCGTGGTGGAACTGGTCCCGCAGACCCCGACTGCCGCCAAGGCTGCCGCCTACCTGCAGAAAATGAGGTGATTCATGAATCCCGCCATCCTTCTACTGATTGCTTTTCAGGCGTACTGGTTTCAACAGAACCCCGCCAATCCACCCGGCACCGTCCCTGGGACCTATCCGCCCGTCTCACAGAAAAACTGGGCCGTCCTGCCCAAACCCGGTGATGACAACGCGGAGGAGAAACGTCCGACGCCCCGGCCCACGGCATCCAAGGACGCGGTCGAAAAGACCGGAGGCCGGAACGAGGAGGCCGAGGACGACGCGGACTGGGATCTGATCCACTCCTCGGGTCTGATCGTGGCCGGGCCGCGCACGACCGCCAAGAGGCACGTCGTGACCAAGGGAGAGACCCTCTGGGATCTGGCCGAGAAGTACTTCGGCGATCCGTTGTTCTGGCCCGAATTGTGGTCATGGAATGCGCACATCACCAACCCCCACTGGCTCTTTCCGGGCACGGTCGTGAATCTGACCAGCCGGCCCGAAGTCGCCGTCGAAGAGTCCTCAACCGATCAGGAGGAGAAGTTCTACGGCCTTGAGTTCCAGAAAGGCACGGTGACCGTGCGCAACAGGGCCTTCATCGACGAGGAGACACTCAAGGAGAGCCGCGCGATCTCAGGTTCCCCCGAAGAAAAGAGCCTGCTGACGGTCGGAGACATCATCTACATCAAGGATCCCGACAAGAAACTGAAGCCCGGCTCCGTGTACACCGTCTTCCGTCCGATCCAGAAGGTCTCCGATCCCCAGAACAAGCAGGTCCTCGGCCAGCTCGTGCAGATCCTCGGCGAGGTCCGGATCAGGGAACACCGGCCCGAGGGAGTGCTCAAGGCCGAGATCACCCGCTCCATCGCCGTGATCAACCGCAAGGACCTGGTCGGAAAGGTCCAGACCAGCTTCAAGCAGGTTACGCCCGTCGTGCAGAAGCGTGAAAAGCCCATCGTCGGACGGGTTGTCGCCACCATCGAAGAAACCGAACTGCTGTCGGCCAACGACATGGTCGTGGTGAACCTTGGCAAGGAGCATCAACTCAAGCCCGGGGCGATCCTGCCGCTGATCGTGCGCGGAGACGGCCTGTACACCCACCTGCATCCGCTGGACCCGTCCCGCAAGCAGGATTCCTCCTTCCCCTACGAGACCAAGGGGACCCTGGTGGTGTACGAGGTACATGAAAAGTACTCCTTCGCCGTGATCCTGCGTTCCGAACACCCCATCAGGGTCGGGGACGAGGTGCTGTTCGGAGACGTGCCGGATGCACCAGAAAAGCCCGCTGCAGAAGAGAAACCCTGAGTCCTGGCCGGTGCGTTTCGGGGCTTGTCCATTTCCAATCCTTTTACTTGACACAAAACCGTTTGTGCATACCATTTGGGCATGAGGTTCGGCGGGAATCATCCAACGGTCAGTTCATTTGCATGCTCCGTTATTTCGGACGCACGCATCACCCCGAAACCTCGTTTTCACGGCCATTTTCCACGGGAGGATTCATAGATGAGCGGCGAGCGTCCGTGCCCCCAGTGCAGCCAACCCATTCCGGCGGGATTCAAGTTCTGCGGGAATTGCGGGTACAAAGTCGAAGGTGGAGCTCCGGCTCCCGCACCTCACCCGACCAAAGGCTCGACGATGTATTTCGGCGCCTTCCAGATGCCCGGTCGGGCCCGTCTGATCCTGATCAAGGGCAGCGGTCAGGACGGGACCACGTATTATCTCACCGGCCAGGATCACGTCATCGGCCGTTCCGATGGATCCATCCGGCCCGAGCAGCCGGATCCGTTCCTCAGCCCCCGTCATGCCAACTTTTTCTATGACAACGGGAACCTGTTGGTGCGGGACGAGGAAAGCGTCAACGGCGTCTTCGTCCGGATCAAGGGCTCCGTTCCAGTCCAGCCCGGCGACAACTTCATGGTGGGCAAGCAACTGCTTCGCCTGGATCTGACGGAAGAGTACACGGAACCCCGCGCCGAAGCCGATGGAACTTACTACTACTACACGCCCCATATTCCGGCATCATTCCTGGTCACGCGTGTCCTTCAGGGTGGCATCGACGGGGATGTGTACCGGGCCGAAGGCAACAGCCTCACGATGGGCCGCTCCGGAAACACGATCGATTTCCCTTCGGATCCGTTCATTTCCGGCAATCATGCACGGCTTGAGTTCACCGGTGACGGATACAGCCTGACCGATCTGAATTCACGAAACGGCACTTTCTGCCGCATCAAAAACGACCAGCAACTGGTGCACGGTGACTTCGTGTTCATCGGACAACAGTTGTTCCGGGTGGAAATCACCTGATTCGATTGCGTGCGCCTGTCGTCCCGGTAACGACACAAGGAGATGAACCGTGTCAAGTGTGATTTGTAAACAATGTGGAAGAGAAAATAGATCGCATTTCAAGTTCTGCCTGGGCTGCGGCGTGGAACTCAACAAGGAAAACGTCATCGTCAAGGCGGAAGCCACCATTCCGCCGGTGATGCCGCCGGCTCCGGAACAGTCTCACAAGATCGCCAGCGCGCCTACGATGGCCGCGACACCGGGTTCAGAGTTGGCCGATTATCTGAAGAGCCAGGGAATCGCGATTCCCGAGAGCAGCCGGCCCAGCCCGTCGGTGCCGACGCCGCCGCCCTTCGCGGCTCCCCCTCCGGCGGGTGCACCGCCGTTTGCTGCTCCCGCCCCGGCGCCAGCTCCGTTTGCTGCTCCCGCCCCGGCGCCAGCTCCGTTCATGGCTCCGCCGCCGGCGCCTGCCCCGTTCGCAGCCCCTGCGCCCTTCGAGGCCCCGCCGGCTTCGGCGGCGCCGCCCCCGGCAGGCGCTCCGTTCATGGCACCACCCCCCCCGGCCGCGCCCGCCCCGTTCGCTGCCCCCGCGCCCTTCGCGGCCCCGCCGGCGCCGGTGGCTCCTCCGGCGGCCCCGGTCATCGACGAGAGCAGCGACGAGCTCCCCTTCACACCCCCGGCCGCGCACGGCGGGTTCGAGATGGCCGACACCGTCTGCGCCGACGATGAGCAGCAGCAGATGATCCTTCCCAAGCCCGTACCCGATTCCGGCGCCAAGGTCTGCTCGCAGTGCGGCACCGCCATCACCCCGGGGTTCAAGTTCTGCGGCAACTGCGGCAGTCCGGCCATCGTGGACGCGCCGGTCCCTCCTTCCCTGGATTCCACGATTCCGGCGCCAGCCCCCTTCGTGGCCCCGGCCCCCGTCCCTGTGCCAGTTGCGGCCCCGGCCCCCGTCCCGGTGGCCCGCCTGATCGTGCAGCGGCCCGACGGCTCCACCGCGCCGGTCATCGACATGTTCGACGGAGAGACCATCCTCGGCCGCTCGACTCACGCGGCCTTCTCCAACGACTACTACATGTCTCCAAACCACTGCAAACTCACCATCGACAGCGGCTCGATCTTCGTCGAAGATCTCGGCAGCCTCAACGGAACGTTCTTCCGCCTGTCGCACGAGGAACTGCTGCACGACGGTGACATGTTCCGCGTGGGCACCGAGGTGCTCCGCTATCGGGCCCTTCCGCCGGTCGACGCACTCGATGACGGCACCATCATCGCAGGCAGCCCGAACCTCGACGCCTGGGGCCGCCTCGAGTTGATCATGGGCAAGGACGTGCCCGGACAGGCCTTCGCGATGACCGGTGAGCGCATCCGGATCGGCCGCGAGGAAGGCGACATCACATTCCCGGACGATGGCTACGTCTCTGGAGAACACCTGGAAGTCACGCGGATGGACAACGCGTCGTATTTGATCGACCTGAACTCCTCCAATGGCACCTACCTGAACATCAAAAACATGATGGAGCTCGATCCGGCTACACCCATCCTCATGGGGTATCAACTGTACCGGATCGAACTGCTGTAACCGGTCTACATCATGGAAAAAGACCGCCGCAGTCTCATCCTGGATTGCGCAAAGGAACTTTTTGCCACCCGTGGCTACCATTCCACCGGCATCTCCGACATCATTGAAAAAGCCCAGGTGGCCCGCGGTACTTTTTATTTATATTTTGATTCCAAGCGGGCCGTCTTCGACGTTCTTCTTGAGTCCGCCTTCGAGACGATCCTGTCCTCGGTCAAGCCTGTGGTCGTGGGTCCCACCCCCGACCGCGACAACATCCTGAAGCAACTCAGGATCAACCTCGGCCGCGCGCTGGCGCCCCTGTTCGCCGATCGCCATCTGGCCCGCATCGTGGTCAGCCAGGCCGAGACCCTCGACGAAGCCGCTGCCGCTCGTATGGAGGCCTTTTACGCAGCCCTGCGGCACTACCTCGAGGAAAGCCTCCAGGAAGGCCAGGAAAAGCACGTGATCCGCCAACTGAACACCAAGATCGTCGCCACGGCAGCCGTAGGCATGATCAAAGGCATCGTCTGGACTCATGCGACCGGCTCGGAATCCTTCGACTACCACGAGGTCGTCGAGGAAATCGTGGAGTGGGCCGCAATGGGCATCGTCACCCGGTAAAGTGAGGGTTGTTTCATGTTGTGGTGGGTTTTCATGCAATGTTTCCTCCTGCAGCCGCAGGAGATATCCTCCCATGAGGAGCTCTGGGGCGAGTCCACCGTCGCGCAGGTGAAGGACTGGCAGGCGGCCCGCGAGGCGGCCCGGACAGCGGGACTTGAAGCGGTGCTGAAGGAACTATGGAGCAAGCGCGCCGCACCCACGCTGTTCATGGGGATTCCGGCCGCCGAGGTCGAGCGGATCCAGAAGATCGTGATGTCGAAGAAGTCGTCGTTCCTGATCGGCCTCTCGGGCATCCAGGAGAACCGCAGCGCCACCGGAGCCTATACTTTCCGGGCGCTGTACCAGATTGATGTCGTCGGTTTCCTCAGGGAAATCAAGCGTCTTCTGCTTTTCAACAAGCTCCGCACCGTGCATGTGCACCTCGAGTCGACCGAACCTGCCTGGGTGACGTCCGACTGGACGTCACAGTTGTCTCAGCCTGGTCTCTCGTGTGTCGTGAAGACGGAAAAGCTGCCCCAGCACTGCCCGGTCGACTTCTGCATCCTGGCGCAGTCCCGGCGCACCGCCGAGGGATGGGAAGCCCTCATCAGGCTGCGCACCACGACGCGCGTCGAGGCCCCCAAACCACGACGTGGTCCAAGGCCGAAGCCGACGGAGAAGTCCACCGATGAATCCTTCTCGACGGTCGCCACGGTCCAGGAGGGTCTATATCTCCAGTTGCCGCCGGCTTTGCTCGCGCGTATGGGCGTCACCCCTACCGTGGCCGTCCAGATCCAGACTCCGGGAACGCTGGACTTCGCCGCCTGGATGCAGGTGCTTTTCCTGATCCAGCGGCAGGAGCCCGAGGTCGTCGCGTTGCGCACGATCGGGCTTCTTTCGGGCAGAAACACCGCGGTTTTCCACGTGCGCCAGGCACCCGGTGGACGCGATGTGTGGTTCAAGGGACTGTATCTGGGAAAGAACGTTACCGC
The DNA here is from genome assembly GCA_002841825.1 of Deltaproteobacteria bacterium HGW-Deltaproteobacteria-22. Classification (GTDB taxonomy): domain Bacteria; phylum Myxococcota_A; class Polyangia; order HGW-17; family HGW-17; genus HGW-17. The sequence goes on from PHAZ01000007.1 coordinate 69,784, forward strand.
CACCTGGAAGAAGCGCGCCGACGGCGTGATCGAACTGCAGGTCGAGACACCGCCGGCCCTGCTGGAGAATCGTCCGCAGTAATCCCGGCGGTGTCCGGTCTCAGGTATACAACATGAATTATTTCATACGTTTTGTCTTCTTCTCCTGCGTGCTCGGTCTGTTCGCGACATCCTGCTCGCACGTCACCTTCGCGCCCAAGTCCCGACAGGGTCTGATGCTGCTGGCGATACCGCCCACGGCACAGGTATACGTCGATCACAAGTACTGGGGCACCGGGATCGAACTGGAGAGGATCCCCCGCCTGCTCCCCACAGGACGTCACGAACTGCTGATCGTCGCGCCGAACCATTACCCGTACTACTCCACCTTCACACTCAAGGCGCACGAACTGCTGCGCCGCAAACCCGGGCTGGTCCGGATCACGGAGAACTGACCGATGGAAAAACCTTTCGGCTTCGGATCGCCCCGACGCACGCACCTGTTTCTCCAGATTGCGATGCTCATCGGAGCCCTGCTCCTGGTCGCGAACCTCCTGGTACTGCTGATGCCGCTGGTCATCCCGGTCCTGATCTCGTTCTTCCTGGCGTACTTCTGCAACCCGTTCGTGACCCGGCTGGAGAAGCGGCGGGTGCCCCGGACCGTCGGCATCCTGATCCTGCTGTCGCTGTTCGTGTTGTTCGTCTTCTTTTTCGTGCTCTTCATCGTGCCCCTGCTGGCCTCCCAGCTCGACGAGTTCATCCGCAAGATTCCGGGGTACACCATGGCCGTCAAGGGCTGGCTGATCCCGCGCATCGAGAGCCTGCTGGACACGACGCTGCCCAACGCCTCGGAGGTGATGGCCTCGGCGATGGACCGCTTCGGCTCGGACCTCTCCACCATCGCCCGCGACGCCGCCTCCCCACTGCGCGAGGTGGCCACCTTCGCCGCGGCCGGCACCTTCTTCCTGTTCTCTTTCCTGGCCACGCTTTTCCTGATTCCGTTCTTCACTTTCTTCCTGCTGCGGGACTTCGACAAGCTCGGACGTGTCTGGACACGTCTGGTACCTGCCCGCCATCACTGGTGGATGCAGGATCTGCTGCATGACATGGACGGCACCATGAGCTCCTGGCTGCGTGGCCAGATCCTGGTCATGGTCATCCTGGGCACGCTGTATTCCATCGGCTATTCCTGGATCGGCATCACCCTGAGCCTGTTCATCGGCCTGCTCACGGGCTTCATGGCCTTCATCCCGTACGTGGGTGCCTTCATCGGCTTCCTCCTGGCGTTGACCATGGCCATCCTCGACGGCGGAGGACTCGGCCCGGTCGTGGGTGTCAGTTTGGTCTTCGGCGGGGTCCAGCTCCTCGATGGATTCTTCATCACGCCCAACGTGCTGGGCAAGAGCGTCGGGCTCAACCCCGCGCTGGTGGTCGCAGCCCTGATGACCTTCGGCATCCTGTGGGGGTTCTGGGGGGCGTTGATCGCAGTGCCATTCGCAGCATTGCTGGCCGTGTTGACGCGGCACACCCTCAAACTTTATCAGGGATCTGAGTTCTATAATCGTTCCGAATCCTGATTGGCGATTGTTCGCATACATGGTAATAATACCGACACAGGAGGACGACGGATGAGCGAAAAATCGTATCAGAATGTTTCAGAAATCGCCCGGCTGCAGAACCAGGAACTATACAGGGCCATCTCCTGGACCGGATCCTTCCAGGACTACCTGAACCTCGCACATCAGGAGCCCGACGTCCTGCGCACGGCCTATCAGCGGATGTTCGACATGATCATCAGCCACGGCACGGACGTGTACACGGACCAGAAGAAGGAGATCACCCGCTACCTGTTCTTCTACGACCTGCCCAACCAGGGACGGGAGGCGGTCTTCGGACTCGACATTCCCCTGATGCGGCTGGTCAACATCTTCAAGGGCGCCGCCTGTGGGTACGGCCCCGAACGACGCATCATCCTGCTGCACGGCCCCGTCGGCAGCGCCAAGAGCAGCATCGTTCGGCTGATCAAGCGCGGCCTCGAAGACTACTCCCGCACCGATCGCGGCAAGCTCTATACGTTCAACTGGATCCTGCCTCCCGAGATGGTCCGCATCTCCGGTGGAGAGACCACGTTCCCCAACCCGATGAACCAGGATCCTATCCTGCTCGTGCCACCCGAATGGAGGCGGCAGGTCGTCACTGATCTTATCGGGGAGGACCGCTTCCGCTACCCGATCGAGAGCCTCACCCTGGACTACGATCTCGATCCGGCCAGCCGCCTGATCTACAACGAACTGCTGCGTCACTACAACGGCGACTGGGAGAAGGTCGTCAGCAATCATGTGCAGGTGCGTCGCCTCGTGCTCAGCGAAAAGGACCGTGTCGGCATCGGCACGTTCCAGCCCAAGGACGAGAAGAACCAGGACTCGACCGAACTGACCGGCGACCTGAACTATCGCAAGATCGCCGAATACGGCTCGGATTCGGACCCGCGCGCCTTCAACTTCGACGGCGAATTCAACATCGCCAACCGGGGCATCGTGGAGTTCATCGAGATGCTCAAACTGGACGTGGCCTTCCTGTACGATCTGCTGGGTGCCACGCAGGAGCACAAGATCAAGCCGAAGAAGTTCGCCCAGACCGACATCGACGAGGTCATCATCGGCCACACCAATGAAGCCGAATACAAGAAGTTGCTCGGAAACGAGTTCATGGAGGCCCTGCGGGACCGCACAATCAAGGTGGACATCCCCTACATCACACGCGTCTCCGAGGAACAGAAGATCTACGCCAAGAACTTCCACGCCGGCCGCATCAAGAAGCACATCGCGCCGCACACGCTGGAGATGGCCAGCATGTGGTCGGTGCTCACGCGCCTGCAACCGCCGACGAACCAGAACATCAGCCTGATCCAGAAGATGAAGCTCTACGATGGCAAGCTCATCTCGGGCTACACCGTCGACACCATCAAGGAGCTGCGCAAGAACTCCGAGGGCGAGGCCATGACCGGCATCTCCCCGCGCTACGTGCAGGACAAGCTCTCGGCCGTGCTGGTCTCCGAGGAGGTCAGCGGATGCATCAACCCGTTCATGGTGATGAACGAGCTCGAGAAGGGCCTGCGCAACCACACGCTGATCACCTCCGAGGAACAGCGGGAGAACTACCGCGAAATCCTGGCCCTGGTGAAGGAGGAGTATGAGAACGTGGTCAAGCACGAGCTGCAGCGCGTGATCTCGGCCGACGAGGAGAGCATCACCCGCCTGTGCGCCAAGTACATCGACAACGTGAAGGCCTACACGCTCAAGGAGAGCATCCGCGACAAGTACTCCGGCAACCGGATGGACCCCGACGAAAAACTGATGCGATCGATCGAGGAAAAGATCGACGTCCCCGAGAACCGCAAGGACGACTTCCGCAGCGAACTGATGAACTTCATCGGTGCCCTGGCGCTGGAGCACAAACAGTTCGACTACAAGCAGAACGAGCGGCTGCTCCGGGCGCTGGAACTCAAACTGTTCGAGGATTCTCGCGACACGCTGAAGTTCTCAACCCTTGGCGGAGCCGGGGTGCTCGACAAGGAGGATCAGGGCAAGCTGGACGTGATCCGCAAGCGCCTGATCACCGAGTACCACTATTGCGAGGACTGCGCGAGCGACATCCTGCACTATGCAACTTCGATCTTCGCACGCGGCGACACGAAAATTCCGTAAAACCCACGGCAGGTGACCTATGAGCCAGCGAATCGATCCGGATCACAGCCGCTTCCGCCAGATCGTGCGCGGACAGATCAAGGGAAATCTGCGCAAGTACATCTCCAGTGGAGAACTGATCGGCAAGAAGGGCAAGGATCGCGTCACGATCCCGATGCCCAGCATCGATCTGCCCCGCTTCAAGTACGGTTCCAAGGATCAGGGCGGCGTCTCCCAGGGCCCCGGGGACGTCGGGGACGGTCTCGGCTCGGATCCGCAGTCCGGAGATGGCGAGGGCCAGGCCGGAAACCAGCCAGGGCAGCATGAGATGGAGGCCGAGTTTACCCTCGAGGAGCTCGCGCGCATCCTCGGAGAGGAACTCGAACTGCCGCACATCGAGCCCAAGGGCATGCGGACCATCCGCGCCCCGCGCGACAAGTACAACGCCATTCGCCGCATCGGCCCGGAGAGCCTCAAACACTTCAAGCGCACCTTCAGGGAGGCGCTCAAGCGCCAGATCATCATGGGCTCCTACAACCGTGAACAGCCCATCATCGTTCCACGCAGGGAGGATCGCCGCTACCGCTCCTGGAAGGAGAGCGTCGTCCCCCAGACCAACGCAGTGATCGTGTATCTCATGGATGTGTCCGGATCCATGGGGGATGAGCAGAAGACCATGGTGCGCATCGAGAGCTTCTGGATCGACACCTGGTTGCGCTACCAGTACAAGGGCATCGAGAGCCGCTACATCATTCACGACACCAAGGCCCGCGAGGTCGACCAGGACACCTTCTACAGCACCAAGGAGAGCGGAGGGACGATGATCTCCTCGGCCTACCTGCTGACGGCGGACCTGATCGAGGCGGAATACCCGTCCGACGCCTGGAACGTGTACGTGTTTCACTTCTCCGACGGCGACAACTGGTCCCGTGAGGACACCCAGAAGTGCTTCGACGCGCTCAAGGTCCGGCTGCTGCCGCGGATCAACCTGTTCGGCTACGGCCAGGTGAAGAGCCCCTACGGATCGGGCCAGTTTCTGCACGATCTCGAGGAAGCCTTTCCGCATCCCGAGAACCTGGTGCTCTCGCCGATCGAGGACCGCAACGCCATCATGGACTCCATCCGGGACTTCCTGGGAAAGGGCAAGTGAACCGCATGCTGCCTCCGTACCTCCAGGAAATGCAGACACAGGTGGAGACCGTCGCCCACGCCGCGGGCCTGGACTTCTTCGAGACGCGGTTCATCCTTGTGGACACCAAGACCCTCAACGAGGTCGCAGCCTACGGCGGCTTCCCTTCGCGCTACCCGCACTGGCGCTTCGGCATGGAATACGACCGGCTGGCCAAGGGCTCCCGTTACGGGCTGAGCAAGATCTACGAGTTGGTGATCAACAATGATCCCTGCTACGCCTACCTGCTGGAAGGAAACAACCTGGTCGACCAGAAGATGGTCATGGCCCACGTCATGGCCCACAACGACTTCTTCAAGAACAACGTGTATTTCAAGTTCACCAACCGCAAGATGATCGACGAGATGGCCAACCATGCTGTGAAGGTACAAAAAATAATTGATCGTATCGGCATCGAGTCCGTGGAAAACTTCATCGACATCTGCCACAGCATGGACAACCTGATCGATCCCTACAGCCTCTTCATCGCCCGGCCGCCCGCGACCCGCCGCGAGCTCGAGGACCTCATCGAGGAGGCCCGGCTGGCCGCAGCCGACGCACCCGAGGCGGAGAAAAAGGGCGCCGTGCGCTCCTACATGAAGGGCTTTCTCGCAGGCGACCGGAAGAACGCCGCCGAGACGCCGGGACCTTCGATCGGCCTGCGGAAGGAGCCGATCAACCCCACGCGCGACGTGCTGGGCTTCCTTCTCAATTGTGCGCCACTGGAGGACTGGCAGCGCACGATCCTGGAGATCGTCCGCGAGGAGGCGTACTATTTCGCCCCCCAGGCCATGACCAAGATCATGAATGAGGGATGGGCCACCTTCTGGCACAGCCGCCTGATGACACATCACCTGATCGACGCCTCCGAGGTCATCCAGTTTGCGCACACCACGTCCGGTGTCACCGTCCAGGCACCGGGTCAGTTGAACCCTTACAAGATGGGCGTGGAACTGTTCCGCGACATCGAGCACCGATGGAACCGCGGCATGCACGGCAAGGCCTGGCGCGACTGCGATGACTACGAGAAGAAAAAACACTGGGACACCGGCGCCGGAGAGGGTCTGCAGAAGATCTTCGAGGTGCGCCGCATGTTCAACGACGTCACCTTCATCGACGAGTTTCTCACGCCCGAATTCCTGACCGAGCGTCTGTTCTACACCTACGACTACAGCCGCTCCAAGAGCGAGTACGTCATCTCCTCGCGGGAGTTCTCGGAGATCAAGAGCCGCCTGCTGTTCCAGTTGACCAACGGCGGACATCCGATCATCGCGGTGACCGATTCCGACTACGTCAACCGCGGCGAGCTGCTGCTCGAACACCGGCACTACGGTGTGGATCTCGAAGTGCCCTATGCCAAGAGCACGCTGGAGAACCTCTTCACCATCTGGAAAAAGCCCGTCAATCTCGTCACGAAGGTCAAGGATCAGCCCACGCTGCTGAGCTTCGACGGTTCGGATCACTCTTCCCGGGAACTACCCGTGTCCGCGGTAGGCGGTTGATCATGGCCAGTGTCGGAGACCGGATCATCGCCCGCATCGTCGATCTGACACCGGAATGGGAAGGCGTGGGACTCTTTGGCGCCGTCGGAACCAAAGAAGCCCATGATGTTGCCGACTCCGTGGTCATGGAAAAATCCCAGTCACCACAGAACGACGGCGAAATGGTGCGCGTGCCCGGTGTTTGGCCCGGTGACATCGTGGAATGCGCCCTCCTGGCCCGGAGCCGGCACCACGGCCACTGGTTCGGGCGCGCGATGCGGGTCGTGGCCCACGGCGTCACCCGTGAGAAGGGCGTCTGTCCCGTGCAGGCTGCCTGTGGCGGCTGTGCGGCGCTGACCATCCCCTATGAAGCCCAGGTCGCGCAGAAATGGGCGCGCCTCGAGGCCCTGTTCCCGGGAGCGGGCTTCGTCGCGGCACCACAGCCCCTCCGCTACCGCAACAAAGTCAAGTGGATCGTCGGACCCGGCTCCGATGGTCGACCGACCGTCGGCTTCTATCGGCACGACTCCCACCGCTTCCTGCCGGTCTCCGACTGTGCCGTGCTCGTTTTGGCCCTGGCTCGGCTGGCGCGCCAGCTTCCTGAGGTGATCGCTGATGTGCCCCCGTACAACGAGGCCGATCAGACAGGTCTGCTGCGCGCGATCCTGGCCAAATGTACGTCCTCTGGCGAAATGCTGGTGACCTTTGTCGTCGCGGCCCGTCCCGACACGGACATGGTGGACAGGCTCTCGGCCGCCGGAACCCTCGAGGGCGTCGCGGGCGTCACCTGCAACCTGCACCCTGACACCGGCAACCGGCTGACCGGTCATGAGGAATGGACACTTGTGGGAGCGGACTCCGTACGCGAGAACGATCATTCCGCTGCGTACCTCGTCAACGCCACATGCTTCTCCCAGGCACATCACAGCATGGCCCGGGCGGCCGTGGACAACATCGTCCGAGCTTTGCATCCGGTGACCGAACCGGTGCTCGACCTCTTCTGCGGGGTGGGCCCCATCGCCCTGGCGTTGGCCGCCGATGGCCATGCGGTGACGGGTGTGGAACTCGAATCACGCGCCATCGAGTTGGCCCGTCAGGCAGATCCATCGCTGTCATGGATCACCGCGGACGTGAACCGCATCGAGGCCCTGCCAACACCCGCAGGAGACTTTGCGCTGGTGGTGAATCCGCCGCGACAGGGCCTCTCTGCGGATCTCCTTTCCTGGATCGAAGCCCAACCGATCAGGACCCTTGCGTATATGAGCTGCAATCCCCAAACCCTCGCTCGCGACGCAGCCCGACTCACCGCTGGTTCTTTCATACTTGACACCGCCACAGGATACGATATGTTTCCACAGACGCCATGGTTTGAAACTGTTGCCCTATTTTTTCGTCAGGTGAACTCATGAAGAACTCACTTCTAGCCCTGTGCTTGCTGCTTTTCCCATTTTCCGCCTGTGAAACCGACCTCAAGGATGGCCACTACACCTGCGATCCCAACGAGCCCGGAGCCTGCCCCGACGCCTGGGTCTGCCAACTGCGCGGCACCGACGGGATCTACCGCTGCTACGAGAGCGCCGGCGCCTACTGCCAGAACGGGGTGCTTGATCCCGGCGAGATCTGCGACGGCACCGATCTGGGCGACTTCACCTGCGAGAACGGGTTCGCGATCTGCCTGACCAACTGCACCGCGATCTGCACCGAGTGCGGCAACGGCGAGATCGAACTCAACGAGCGCGGCGTGGGCGAGGAGTGCGACGACGGCAACTCCGACGACGGCGACGGCTGCTCATCGGAGTGCCTGATCGAACGATCATACTGTGTCGAGCGTGACTCCGACGAGTGCCTGAACTGGTGCGGTGACGGCACCATCAACGGACCCGAACTGTGCGAACCCGGAAATCTCGGCGGCTACGACTGCACCGACTTCGGATTCCACGATGGCACCCTGGCGTGCTCGACCGACTGCCGGACCTTCGACCCCTCGCAGTGCGAAGGGTTTTGCGGGGACGGCATCATCCAGGACGTGGAGGTCTGTGACGGAATCCAGCAGAATCAACTCTCCTGCTGGGACTTCTTTTTCACCGGCGGGGGTC
>PHAZ01000007.1:78248-102604 GCA_002841825.1 Deltaproteobacteria bacterium HGW-Deltaproteobacteria-22
TTCATGTCATGGAACCGGAACATGGTCAACACGATGGGCAACATCACCTCGATCCACGGCACCGACGAGGCCAACCTGTTCGCCGTGTCGTTGACCGGCTGGATCGGACACTACGACGGCCAGAGTTGGACCAACACACAGATCGCCGGGGACCCCATGCTGCGAGGCGTGTGGACAATCGCGCCTGACGACGCCTGGGCGGTCGGCAACTTCGGCACCCTGCTTCACTTCAACGGCTCCCAATGGACGGTTTTCCCGACCGCCGCCGTCACCGGCGAGTTGCATCTGACCAGTGTCTGGGGGTCGGCCTCCGACGACGTCTGGGCCGTCGGATTTTATCCCGGCTATATGATAGGATTCGATTATTTCTTTTCCCGCGGCGTCATCCTGCACTTCGACGGCGTGGACTGGTCCCAAGTCCTGGTTCACTCGGAGCTGGATACCGAAGTCAACTTCATGTCCGTCCACGGTTCTGGGCCCTCCGATGTATGGGTTACCGGCAGCTTCGGACAGGTCTGGCACTTCGACGGAAACCTCGAGGATCGCTTCGATCGGATCGTCCTGCCCGTGGAACACGAGACCTCCGAGTTCTCCTCCGTATTCGTCCTCACCGATCAACAGCGTGTCTTCTCGGGCATCAGCCAGGGAGGCGAAGGCTTCGTGCTCAAGGAGGAAGCCGGACAGTTCTCCGAGATTCCCACCGGATTTTCCAACCACGTCGCCCAGGTGCGGGGCACCTCGATCGACGATCTCTGGATCATCCTCGACAACGGGACCGTCCTGCGGCGCGAGCCCGACGGCTGGCGCAACCTGACCCCCCCCTTGGGCAGCCGCTTCTTCTCCTCCTGGAACGCGCACCCGGACACCCTCTGGGTCGGCGGCGCCAACGGCCTGCTGCTGACATACACCGGCGAGTTCGAGACGGTCTCGCAGGTCTTCCCGCAGAATCTGGTGCGTGTCTGGGGGGCTGCCAACGATGACTTTTATGTCGCCGGCCAGTCCGGCGCGCTACACCACCTGTCGAATGACCAATGGGCGGCCGAGACGCCCGGGCTGGTCATCACGGACCTGTGGGGACCCTCCACGGACTTCGTGATGGCCGTCGGAACCCTCGGGAAGACGGCCATCCGCACCAGCGACGTCTGGAGCCCCGTCTCCACCGGCATCACCACCAGGCTCAACGGCGTTCATGGCTGCAGCGCTTCGGACATCTGGGCCGTGAGCAACGTGGACACAGGCACCGGCGAGAGCAAGATCCTGCACTACAACGGCGCCACCTGGACCACCCAGCATTCGGTTCCGGCCATCCAACTCAATGACGTGTATTGCGTTGCACCCAATGCCGTGTTCGCGGTCGGTCACAGCGGCACCATTCTGTTCTATGACGGCACCACGTGGAACCAGCAGAGCTCCGCCTCCACCAATCACCTGTGGGCCGTCTGGGGCGCCAGCCGCAAAAACGTGCTGGCCGTCGGCAACGACGGCACCATTCTGCGCTACAATGGGACTTCCTGGCACTCCGAGTATTCCGGCGTCGGTGTCATCCTGCGCGACATCGCGGGAACCAACGCCCGCAACATCTGGGTCGTCGGCAGTTCGGGCGTGGCCCTGCGCAACGCCGGTGTGCGCTTCTCCCCGGTGGTCGTCCCCGGAAATCCCGCACTCTCCAGGATACACCTGCAATCCAACGGCCGCATCCTGGCCACCGCCGGTACCAGTCTGCTCGAATATCGCTCGGCGTTTTTACCCAATTTATTCACCCAGCCCGACTGCCCGCAGACGGTACCCCTCTACTGTCAGGAAGAGCGCAGTTTCGACACCACGGGCATGCCGGATACGGTCTCTCAATGGGGCAGCACCACCGGACTCAACGGCCCAGAGACGGCCTTCACCTTCGAGGCGCCATTCTCCGGTACGGTGGAGTGGAAGCTCAGCCCCGGGGTGACCGGCGCCCGGATCATCGTGCTCTCGTCCGCCGCATGGGCGACCTGCAACACCTCCACTGTGGAGGCCCTCTCCTCGACCGACAATGATGGTACCGAAGCGGTATCACTCCAGGTCGTGCGAAACGAGCGATATACCGTGGTCATCGACTCGCCGTCCACCGCCACCGGTACCCTCATCTCCACGTGCACCCGCTGAAGAAGCTCCTGCCCACAAGGAATTATAGTTTATATTTTTCTTGAATATTAAAAACTACAGGTTCTGCAACTGACGGATGAACGCCCCGCGATCCGGCGCCGAGAACAGCGCTGAACCGGATACCAGCAGGTTCGCACCGGCAGCCACGACGTGCGGAGCCGTGTTCAAATCCACCCCACCATCGACCTCGAGCAGCACGTCGGTGCGGCCTCCCTCATCGATAATATGGCGGCACTGCGCGATCTTGGCCAGGCCGCCGGGGATGAACGCCTGACCGCCGAAGCCCGGATTGACCGTCATGATCAGCACCAGGTCCAGCACGTCCCAGACGTGTTCGAGGACCGACACCGGTGTGGACGGATTGAGGGCGACGCCGGCCTTCACGCCGCGCTTCTTCAGGTGGGAGAGCGTGCGGTGCAGGTGCACGTCGGCCTCGGCATGAATCGTGACGATCGCGGCTCCCGCGTCGATGAACGCATCGACGTGCCGGGCCGGCTGGGAGATCATCAGGTGCACGTCCTGCGGAATGCCGATCCGGGACAGGGCTCGGACCAGTCCGGGACCGTAGGTGATGTTGGGCACGAAATCCCCGTCCATCACGTCGATGTGAAGCCAGTCGCAGCCGCGGATGGACTCGACCTCGCGATCCAGGTGCAAAATATCCGCACTCAGCAGGGAGGGAGCTACTTGCACGTGCATGGCCTTACCCCTGTTTTTTCAGCCGCGCGACGTAGAAGCCGTCGGTGTTGTGGCGGTTGGGCAGCAGCACCAGATCGCCATGGGCGTTGGTGCATTCGGACCAGGGAATCCCCGGTGCCTGCGGCGCCGGCATGCGCTCGAACTCCGGATGCATCGACAGGAAATGGGCGACCCGTTCGGTGGTCTCCGGAGGCCAGAACGTGCAAACCACATAGGCCAGCATGCCACCGGGTGCGACCCGGGAGGCCATGGCCTCGAGCAACTGGGCCTGCTTCTTGGCCATGGATCGGGCCTCCTCCTGCGTGAGCCGCCATTTGGCCTCGGGATGCCGGCGCAGCACGCCGAGCCCGGAACAGGGCGCGTCCAGCAGGATCACATCGAAGACACCTTCAGGCTGCTCCTTGATCAGGTTCATGGTGGTCGTCGAGATGCAGGTGATGCCGGCTCGACGGGCCCGCTGGGAGAGGGCGTCCATCTTCGAGGCCTTCAGGTCCACGGCCAGGATCGAAGCCTCGTTGTTCAGCCGGGCGGCCATATGCAGCGACTTGCCGCCGGTGCCGGCACAGGCGTCAAGGATGCGCTGCCCCGGTTTTGGATCCACAAAGAACACGACCAACTGGGAACCCTCGTCCTGGACGAGGTACCAGCCCTCGCGGTGAAGGTCCTGGCGGATGGGATCGGGCAGGCCCTGCACCTCCACACCGACAGGAGAAAACCGCGTGGGTGCGATCGCGGCGTCAGGGAACTGCTGGTGCAGTTTCTCCATCAGGGCTTCGCGATCGGTGCGGATCACGTTGGTGCGCAGGATCGTGCGTGCACGCTGGTTGAGCGACTCGAGAAGTCCGTCGGCCTCGTCGATACCGACGGTGTCCACAGCCGCCTGAACCATCCAGGGGGCGAAGGAGTGAACGACTCCCATGCGCGTGAACCGGTCGTCCGTGGTCGAGAACGGCGGCTCGCCCTGGTGCGCGAGCTTGCGCAGCACCGCGTTGACAAAACCCGAAGGCGTGGTGCCCACGTGAAGGCGCGTCAGTTCCACGGCACGATCCACTGCAATCGCATGCGGGATGTTCTGCATGAACAGGATCTGATAGGCGCCGATCAGCAGTTGACGTCGCACAAAGGGATGGCAGTGATCCAGCGAGGAGTTGGCGTACTCGGAGACCGCACGCTCCAGTCGGGTGCGGTGACGCAGCACGCCAAACAATATTTCTTTACTTAAAGCCCTTACCTCCCGGGAGAGGTTGCCGCTCATGGCGACCGCGTCGAACGCAATCGAGGCGTAGGCATTGTGTCGCTCCACCCGGGCCAGCACTTCCTGGGCCAGCAGGCGTGGTTCGTCTGAAAGATTCATTCTCTTCCTCGTAGTACCGTCTTTTCCGGTATCGGGTGTCCGGCCAGCACGTTTCGCGCCGGCATGCGTTTTCCTCCGGGCCATTGCATTTCTCCAGTGACCACCGCGTCCTGTCCGCAGGCAACGGCCAATCCGCCGGTGGTGAGTCCCAGCACGGTTCCCGCCGGGGCGGTCGCCAAAATCACACAGGGTGAAAAGAACTTGATCCTCGCATCGCCAAGGTATGCGTATGCCCCAGGCCGCGAATCGAAGGCCCGCAGATGAGAGGCCACTTCCGCGGCGGGTTTTCTCCAGTCAATCAAAGCCATCTCCGTGGTCAGCAGCGGGGCGCGCGTGGACAGGGCGTCGTCCTGTGGCACCCGGGGAAGCGGCGTACCGGATGCGGTCTCCTCGGCCAGCACGTCCCCAAGCACGCGGGCGCCCTCGGAGGCGAGCCGGCACAGCAGGCTGTCGGCGTTCTCGTCGGGAGAGACCGTCGTGGACACCTGCCGTATGATGTCACCTTCGTCCATCTCCTCGTTCATCTGCATGATGGTGACACCCGTGGTCTGTTCTCCGTGATACAGCGTCCAGGGCACGGGTGCAGGTCCCCGCCAGCGTGGCAGAAGCGACGGATGGATGTTCAGCGCACCATGCCTGGCCGCCCCCAGCACAGCCGCCGGAAGGATGCGGCCATAGGCGACCACGACGAGGTAGTCGGCCTTCAGTTCACTCATCTGTCGCGCAAAGGCTTCCGTTCGCACAGCCCGGGGGGTGATCACCTGCAGTCCAAGTTCGCGTGCACGGATCTCCACCGGCGTAGGGAGGCACTTCTGGCCACGCCCGCAGGGACGTTCCGGTTGGGTCACCACCAGCACGAGTTCGTGCGAACCGTGCAGCGTGCCCAGCGCGGGAAGAGCAAAATCCGGAGAGCCGAAAAAGACGATGCGCACAGGACCGAACCTCAGGTTGCGGGCCGCTTCCAGGACCCGAAAGTTCAGCTACAATGACAGAAGGGACATCGACTTGTCCATGCTTTTTTTCAACTTCTCGATGTCCTGGGCGAGCAGGATCCGCAAGGGCACCGGAAACGAGGCCAACTGTATGAGAATTTCCTGGTGCACCCGGCGCGCGGAGGCTGCATTGTCGCCGAAAAACTGGTCCGCCGATTGCGTCCTGAGGTTCTCCTCGAGCGTTCGAAAGCGGCGGCGCAGAATTTCGGCAGCCGGGAGCGATGCGGGCAGGGGCGGCTCGCATAACTGGAACAACCGGCAGGCGTAGGCGAGCGTCCAGGACTCGGACACGGAGAGGCCGGACCGGATGCAGGCCTCGGCCCAGGGCGTACCGCCGGCGAGCAGATGCAGCGCCCGAACCCATAGCGGGTCGAAGTCTGCGTCGTCGAAAAGGGGAATCCACTGCATGGAGGTGTCGGCAGGCGGCGTGCAATCGCACAGCGCGCAGGCCAGGTCCGCGCCGAAGTGTTCCACCACGCCGCAGAACAGCAGCGGTTTGGGATCCAGAAGCGGCAGGTGCCGCCGGAAGTCCAGCCCTTCGGCGGGTACGGGACACCGGGTGGCGGTGATCGCCAGCCGGATCGCCTCGCGCCGGCAACGCAGGAGCCACTTGGTCTCTTCTTCGGAGGAGATCAGTTGCCGCCGCACGGCCCACTCGATGGGGTCCGAGAGCGTACGTGTCAGGTCCCCGGCGAAGGCCGAGCCTGCCCCGGAGAGCTGCAACAGGTGCTGCAGAATCGGCGCATAGCCTTCAAGATCTCCCACCCGGCCGTTCTCCCAGGACATGCGCACGGTGAACTGCGGCAGGGAAATCTCCAGCGCGCCGGTGAACCCCGTGGTATGCAGACGAAGCAAATGCTGCGCCATGTTGCCGTCGAACGGCGCACCTGCCGTGGCGGGGCCCCGAACCCGCTGGTCGTCCATGACCGGCTGGATCGAGTCCGCCGGCGCCACGCTGGTGTTGCGACGCAGGATGCCCGGAGCCGTGACCTGTTCGGCGTGACCTGAGGTCCCGACGTCCTGTAGCCGGCGCTCGGAGGTGCCCAGTGAGAACATGTCATCGGGCAGTGGCAACTCCCCGAAAGGCTCCGGCATCGGATCGAGCGTGTTCTGGACCGGATGATCCTCGAGGTCCTCAATCACCTCGTGCGGCTCGGTGAAGGCCGGCTCGCGCGGCACCGGGATGCCTCCGAGCGTGAACAGTTCGTCACCCAGCGCGGGCAGTTCCGAGGAACTCCCGGCGTCGACCCGGCGCGCGTCCAGACCATCTAGGCGGCGGCGCAGGTCGTCCTTGAGGGCGCCCCACTGGGCGGGCAGGGAGTACATCGCGGCGTCCCTCCATCCCCCGGACAACTTCAGGGACATCGACTGGGACGACGCCGGATGATTCGGATCCAATTCCAGTGTCAGATCGGCGGGCTCACCCGGTGTTTTCCCGGTGGTAAACTGAACCTGCCCGAACTCGGCGCATAAAGTTTCCTCAATGGAAAAGACCAGTTCCTGTCGATCCGGGATCTGAATTCGCGGCATGTGTAAAACCTCGATTCCATGCCGTTTTAGCAGGTTCAGGAGGTTTCATCAACCAGATCATTGAGGGCCGGAAAAAAGTTGGAAATTCAGGTTGACAGGGGTGATTTTTCACGGTAAAAAAATAAAGTGTGATGAAAATTCGATAGTTCGGGGAATTGGATTCACGCTATTTTCTCGAATAGTTTTTTGTTTTTGACAAGTCAACGATTCAGGGTTCCGAAGACAGGGTGACCGTCATCGGGAAAGGAGCGTGGGACATGATGAACTGATCCGGTTTTTCATCGATCCGACATTTCCTGGTAGTAATTAGTTGCATGTTTAATATACATTTAAATTGTTCAGGAGGACGCCATGAGACACCCCAATTCCATCCCGTTTACTCTGCTGCTCCTGCTGGTCATGACCGGCGCCTGTGATTCGCCCGGCGAATCCGGAAAAACCATCCTGCCCGAGCCGTTTCCCATGACGGCCCAGGAACCCATGCGTGATGTGGATCTGATCTTCGTGATTGATACCTCGCTGTCAATGATGGACGAGCAGGTGCTTCTGCGGCAGAATTTTCCGCAGTTGATCGAACAACTGAAGAGCATCACCGGCGGCCTGCCGAACCTGCATCTGGGGGTGATCACGCCGGACCTGGGCGCGGCACCATACGATATTCCCGGTTGTACGGAGCTCGGACAGGAGGGGATCTTCCAGAAGGGCCATGATAACAACTGTGCCAATCCGTCACAGCACCGTTTTTTAATTGATATTGAGCCTCGCGGATGCACCATCGAAAAGGTCAGCATCGATTCCCGGACCTCCTGTCCGGCCCATGACTGCACCCAGATTCATTGTGACCACGACGCCTTTTCCGACGGCCAGGGCGGATTTTTTGAGCCCGATGGGCTGACCCTGGCTATCGAGGACAACGGATGTCCGCGTTGCCGCAACTACGCTGACGAGACCCTCGAGGAGGTGTTCGCGTGCGTTGCCGACGTGGGTTCTTCAGGCTGCGGTTTCGAGCAGCCACTGGAGGCTCTCCACCGGGCGCTGACCTCCACCTCCCCGCACAACCTGGGCTTCCTGCGCAGCGATGCCTACCTGGCCGTCGTGTTCATCACCGATGAGGACGACTGCTCGGTCGAGAACACCGAACTGTTCAATCCCGACGGGGATGCTGCTTCACCGCTGGGTACCATGAACTCGTTCCGCTGCACGGAGTTCGGTATCACCTGTGACGCCGAGTGGAACCGGGTAATGCCAACTGGTTTGGCGACCTACACCAACTGCGTGTCCCGCCCCGACGGCGATCCCAAACGCATGCTGTATCCGCTGGAGCGCTACACCAGTTTCCTGTCCACGATCAAGAATCCCAGCAAGGTTATCGCCACAGCCGTGGCGGGTCTGACCGATGGCACCGTGACCGTGGTGTTGGACATCATGCAGAATCCGGAAGTTCAAAACGTCTGCAGTTCCAATAACCAATTCGGAGCACCTGCCGTGCGTCTTCTGGAGTTCATCGACTCCTTCTACGATTCCACACCAGAGTGGGCCAGGACCTCCATCTGCGATCCTGACTTCACGCCGGCGCTCGTCGGTCTTGGCCACCGCCTGGCCACCGTGGTGGGGACGCAGTGCCTCAGCACGGTCGCAGCCGGGTGCATGGATCCTTCCTATGCATTCGGAGGAGAACCCTTCACGGACCTTCCCGTGGAGGTCGCCGCGCTGTGCTCGCCCGACTGCACCGTGGCGCGGGTCGACCAGGGCAACCAGACAACTCCGGTCCCGGCCTGCGACCCCGGTTATGAGGGTGGCCATCCGGCTGTCGTGGATGCGGACCTGCCGGTGGAAGCCTGCTGGCATGTGGCGTTCAACGCCAACTGCGCCATACCTTGCCCCGAAGGCTCCATCGAGCAGGGCTGTGATCCGGCGTCCAATCCATGGAACTACCCATCCCGCGGGGCACAACTGGTCGTCTCCCAACGCACCGCCCCGACCGAAGGTATCCGCATCATGGCCACTTGCGCGAGCTACCAATTGATCGAGACCGATTGCAATGATGGCCTCGACAATGACGTCGATGGCCGCCTTGACGCTGCGGACCCCGACTGCCAGGCCCAGAAGTAATCTGTATATATATTTCTAAACAAAAGAAATGTTTTCAAAAACAGGGGATGATTTCTAGGAGAGAACCCGCTGGAAGGTGATCTCTCCCTGCCCTTTGAGTTGGTCGAGCTCCGAAGGCGTGAGTTCCCGGCCGGAAACCTCGAGCTCCAGCGGCTGGAAGTAGCGCGACTGCGGCACATAGCGTACCGGAAGTTCTTCTCCGAGGATCAGGCGCTGCAGCCGGGTGCCCTTGGCCACGGTGATGCGGTCGGTGACCACGAAACCTTCAGGGGAGAGCTTCATGTGGCGATGCAACTGCACGGGTACGGTGGTGTTTCTCAGCATCAACACCTTGCGGATCAAGCCCTTGAGATGATAGGCAGATTTTTGATGCCAGCCCAACGCAAGCATGCCTGCACGAAAAACGGTCATCTTGAAAGGATCAAAAGTCTGGGTGTGCAGTTCCAGACCCCGGGCATGGACGTTGGCCTCCACCCCGTGGGCTTCGAAGTTACGGTCCGGATCGCACCAGGCGGTCGTGAATACAGTGCCGTCGGGCATGATCCCCGACATGGAACAATCCGATGCGAGTGGGATGCCACCTTCTACCCCATTGTCGTTGAGGCGGAAGCACTTGAACACCCCACCTCGCGCGAGATTGGCGATGGCGTAATAATTACCGCGCCGGCCACCCCAGATTCCCGCTTCCGGAAACAGGAATTGCTGATTGTTGTTTTCCTGCCAAGGCAGGGAGGGAAGAACTTCGGGACGGGGGGCGGCGTCACGGGCGGAGAACAGGAACTCCGGTATCCGATATACAAAATAGCGATCACTCTGCAGATGCGGCGTCACACTCTTGCCAGCGGCATAGGATTTCAGCATGAAATCGGCCTGTGCCAGGGCCATCGGATTCTCGTGTCCCAAAAGCTCGTAGCCATGACTATAAAAATGAAAGGTCTCACGACTCCCTAGCGTGCCGCCGTAGTGTCCATCGGGATACACGAAATATTTCGTGAAGTCGATGGCCTTCTTGGCCACGTCGAGGAGGACCGGATCCGGACGTGCCTGATCCAGTCGCGCCAGGAACGTCACCGTCGCGCTGAGATACCCCGGGTCCACTCCGTCGTACTCCAGGCACCACCCCTCATCATAACATACATCCAAAAATACCTTTTTCCGTTCCTCGTAAAGGGGTTCAAGATGATGGGCCTTGAACAACTCCATGGTCTCGGCGATGGGCAGAAGAGCCATCGCGTGGTGGTTCGCCAACACGCCGACCTCGTCGTTGGAAGCAAGAAACTTTGCCGCCCGCAGCATCGTGGTGCTGATGCGCTCCTTGTCCCGCACATCCAGCAGCGGAGCCACCGCTTTCCAGCCGGCCACCATGGCATGGAGTAAAAATCCTGTCGGACCAGCCCAGCCACGCTCATTAGGATAGAATTCATCGAAAGATCCATCCTTGTGCTGGATCGAAGACAGGTAGGACATCCCAGCGGCCAACCACGCTGCGATCTTGGGCTGTTTGTAATAAATATTGTTCTCAAATGGCTCAGAATACGCCAGCGCCATCGGGAGGATCCCATACTGGGCGATGGCCGAAGGGAAGTCTGTGCTGCGCGCCAGCCAGTATTCGCGGTTGGCGCAGCCGAACGTGGGTGATAGCGGATTGCGATCCATCATGGACAGGCAGCGTCCGACCGAGTTCAGGCCGATGGCGGCATACTGGTTGGCAACGGAAGGTGTTTTCATGCTGTTTTCCCCCGAAAGTAGTACGAGTATAAAAAGGCATCTTCCATGGTGTCCGTGTAATAATTTTTACGGCGACCGACCCGGGCAAAACCCATGGATTCATAAAGTTTCTGGCCGGCGAGGTTGTTCTCACGCACTTCCAGATCGATTTTTTCACATTCCATGTCCGGGCCCATCTCCATGAGCACCTGGAGAAGCCAGGACGCCAGACCCTGCCGGCGGTGATCAGGATGGACACCCAAGGAGAGGATGTGGATCTCCGGAAAAACCACCCAGTAGAGCAGCACTGCGACCACCTCGTGCTCCTGACGCACCCCCAGGAAAAACGCATACGACTTGGCGAACTCGGCTGCGAAGGCTTCCTCGTTCCATGGATGGGCAAACGACAGTCTTTCCACCATCATGACCTGCGGCAGGTCATCCGGATTCAGCGTGTCGATGAGATATCCGTCGGGAAGCATGCGGGTCTGTCTTCAGGAAACCGTGGGTGCCGTGGAGACGGCGCTCTTGATTTTGCGCCATACATCCTCGCTCCCGATCCCTTTGAGCGTGGAATAAAAAATACACTTGGGGACATCCGGCCCAAAGGCGCTCCGAACCTGTGCTTCGACCTGGCCCCACTGGGTCTTGGGAACCTTGTCGATCTTGGTCACGATCACCTGCACCCGGACCCCGCGGCCGGTCATCCATGCTGCAAATTGCGTCTCGATGTCAGTGATTTCCCGTCGCGCATCCACCAGAAGCAGCATCGCACACAGGGTTCTACGGTTTTCCAGGTATCGGCTGACAAAATCGCCCCAATCCTCCTTGAGGGACATCGGCACGCTGGCATAGCCGTAGCCGGGAAGATCCACCAGATACAGCAGGGGGAGATCTTTGGATTCCAATAGAAAATAATTAATCTCCCGGGTACGCCCTGGAGTGCGCGAGACACGCACCAGGGAGCGCTGGTTCACAAGGTGACGAAGCAGCGAGCTCTTGCCCACGTTGGAGCGACCGGCGATGGCGATCTCCGGGTAGCCGGTGGAGGGCAGCTGGCCATCACCACGAGCCCCCACGAGAAATTTCACGTTCTGAATATGCGGAAATGGATCCTGTGGCATCTAGTCTTTTTCCCTGGACGTCCGACCGGGCATCCGTGGAGCGGAAAAAGATCGGAGAAGACGCGTTTTCAAAGACAATTTAGTCAATTCTTGACTGTAATACAAGGGAGATCCTCTTTGCAGCCCGGGGCGACGGGAGATCAATTTGGCAGAATGCCTATAGCGTCTCGAGCATCGCCTTGAGCTCGGCGTGGTTCGGATCCTCGGCCAGACCACGCTGGATCGAAGACTTCGCCTTGGCCGCATTGCCGGTCTTGATCTCGATCTTGGCGATCTCCAGGAAAATCTGGGCCTTGGTGATTTCCCCTTCGATACGCTGGAATAAAAGCGCGCGGAACATCCGCTGTGCCTGATCATAGTTTTCCTGCCGGGCGTAGAGACCGGCCATCGAGATCAGGTTCGGAACATACGTCGTATCGGCTTTCTGGGACTGGGTGTAGAGCTCCAGTGCCCCGTCAAGATCGCCCTGCGATTCCTTGATTCCCCCAAGCCGCTGGTACAGCGGAGCCAGATCCTTGCGTGGCGCCTTGGCAGCCGCCAGTTCATCAAGGAGCTTCTGGTAGACCGCGCCGGCCTTCGGGTAGTTTGCAGCGGCAAAATACGCATCACCGAGCCTCTGCTTGACCTCCATATTGGCAGGGTCCAGCGTCAGGGCTTCTTCGAGTGCCGGGAAGGCCGCTTCGGAAGCGCCTAGTTCAATGTACATATCCGCCAATTGGCGCAACAGCGCCAGGCGCGGGGTCTTGTCGGTGATCAGCGGCAAACGCCTCTGCATCAGACGAAGGATGGCTTCCTTGTCTCCGGCTGCCCTTGCACGTTCGGAGAGCACCTCAAACGTCTCCTGGTGAGCCGGATACAGGCGAATCGCCTCTTCCCAACAAGATTGAGCCTTCTCATTGTCACCCAGTTTCTCTGCGACCTTGCCGCGCCGGAAGGCCAGCTCGGCTCCATCCTGACCCTGCGGTTCCAGGAGGGCGGCCTTCTCGAGATACTGCTGACAGTGTTCCCAGTCCTGTGCATTCTCAAAGATGCGCGCAAGCCCGGTCAGGGCCGTAACCGAAGCCGGATCGGACTCCAGAATGCGCTCCAGGATCTTGCGTGCCTCGGTCGGACTCTCGAGTTTCTCTTCCCACAGGCGGGCCAACTGATCCAAGGCCTGCATTTCCAGGCGATGATCTCCCTTGGCGGAGAAGAAATCGGCACGCTTTTGAAGAACATCGGCGAGTTCATAGTAACGCTCGCCTTCAATCAGAACCCGGGACAGTTTCTCGAAGATTTCGCCATATTGGGGATCTACCTCAAGGATCTGCATCCAGTAGCCTACCGCGTCATCGACTTCCTTGAGCTGGTTCATCGACAGGTTGGCCAGATCCTCCAGAACAGCCAGGCGCTCCGAATCCACCGAGGCCTGTCCGAGCCGCGTAAAGAACAGGTCCTTGACGGCATCCCAGTCGGATTTTTCTTTATATATCGCCATAAGCGCCAAATAGGCCGGTTCAAAGGCGGGATCGCTGTCATACGCATCTCGCCACTGTTCCTCGGCAAGCTCCTTCTGGTTCAACTTCTCATCATAGGTCTGGGCAATACGCTGGCGCAGGCTCTGCTGATCCTGAGGCGCCGACATATAATTAATCTTTGTTTTCAACACTTCAATCAGTTCGTTCCATTTTTCCATACGCTCAAACAGACGAATCAATTGATCCTGCGCGACCAGGTCGCTCTCATCGGATTCCAGCAGATTTTTCCAGGCTTTTTCTGCAAGCACCAGATCGTTCAGTTGGGTTTCGGCAAGATTGGCGACCTCGCTGCAGATGGATTTCTTCGTGTTCGGATCGTATTCCTGGTCCGCACGCTTCTGCAGGATCGCCACCAATTTCGTGGTGTCGTCTCCCACGCGGTACAGGTTTTCGAGGGCCCGTATGGCGTCCATGTTCTCGGGTTCGCGGGCCAGCGCCGCGAGGTACAATTTTTCGCCCGAGACCACCTCACCGACCGAAAGCGCCAGCGGAGCCACACGCAGCGCCATGGCAATCGCGGCCATCTCGTCGATGTCTTTGCCGAGGATCTCCAGTGAAGTGGTGAGCACGATCGGAATCCGATCCGCGTGCTGGGCCAGATCAATGAACGACTCCATCAGCATGGTGTTTTCCGGTGCAAGGGCCACACCCTGTGCGAGCAGGTTGATGGCTTTGTCCAGATAACCCATGGTCTTGCAGAGTTGGGCCGCGCGCTCCAGCAGACCGGCACGATCCCCTGCGTCCTCGGTCAGGGTGACGCGCACTTCGAGCACCGTGACCAACTTATCGTGAGCACCCATGCGCTCATAGGCCGGCTCAAGCACTTCCAGCGCCGGGGCCACCAGAGGACCGCCCGATCCGAGAAGCGCTTCGAGCTCGCGGAAGACGTCCGGATGATTTTCCTGGAAATTCAGGGCTTCCTGCCACACTTCAATCGCATCTTCACCCTTGTTGAACTGGTGCAGGTCCAGATGACCCAGACGGAACAGGAACTGAGCCTTGGTCGCACCTTCGGTGGCATCGGCCTGGGCACGGAGCACTTCCTGCAGGTCTTCGTACTTCCGGGTCTCGGTCAGCAGGCGGTCGAGCTGGGCAAGGATCTCCAGATCCGAAGGCACAGCATCCAGACCCTTCTTCAGAGCATCGATCGCTGCCGGCGTGTTCTCAAGGCTTACTTCATACAATTGCGCCACGGTCAGGATCAACCGCTTGCGCAAGGTCGGCTCATACACATCATTGCCCGCCTCGTCGAGGAGATCCACCAGCCGCTGCCACTTGCTGCCGGCGGCAGTGATCCGCATCAACTGGCCCTCAACCTCGGTATCGGCCGGGTTCTCGCGGAACAACCTTCCCCAGTATTCAAAAGCCTGGTCCAGATCGTTTCCTTGTTCATAAATTGTTGCAATTGTACGCAACAGTTTAATCTTTCTCTCCGGCTCCACAGCGACTTCCAGCAGCAACTCATTCAAATGAATGAGCTTGCCGGACTGAGACTGCTCCAGATACAGGGGCTCCAGGATCGCAGCGGCCTGCGGACGGAAGTCCTCGGCTTCGAGCAGCTCCTCGAGGGCGCCGATGGTTTTCTCATGGCGTGAATCAAACTCGAGAATGGACTGGTACTTCCTGATCGCCAGCTCGACATCGTTGATCTCATGCTGCAGCACGTGTGCGATGCGGAAGATCAACTCATTGCGCCTGTTGTCCAGGGGTTCGAGGACGACCATCTGGTTGAGCGTCTGAATCAACTCCATCCAGTTCTGTTCCTTCTCATACAGGCGGGAGCAGGACTGCAGAGCGGACAGATGATCGTGCGATTCGGAAAGAATCCGTTGCAGGGTGGAGATGGCTTCGTAATTATCCTCGAGCTTCTCCTCCTGAATGCGGGCGAGCTTGAGGGCCACCGCAAAGTCCGCAGTCTCAGCCACCTCGGCCAACTGGCGAAGCACTTCGGCCAGCTCCGTCCAATTTTCACTCTTTTCATACAACGCTTCCAGGGCACGCAGGGCACCAGCCTCGTTGGGCTCGACCTCAAGCAGACGCTTCCAGGTCTCCACCGCGGAAGACGGCAGGTCCAGTTTCTGCTGCAGCAGCGCGAGCTGGCGCAGGGTCCGCACACTATCTCCGGGCTCGTGGAGCAGGTACGAACGACGGTCCAGGATCGAATTCAGTTCTTCCCATGCTTCCATTTCCTCGAGCAGGATCGACAGTTCGGTCAGGGCCTCGAGGTGATCATCCTGAACCTCCAGTACACGCAGGTAGCTCTTGCGGGCTTCGGCGGGCTGAGTCAGGATCTCGGACTGGATTCTGGCGATGCGCAACAACACGGTGACCTGAAGATCGGTGTCGTAGGCGTCCTTGATCCCCTTTTCGTAAACTTCGATGCACTGCGCCCAATTCGACTGGCGTACAGCCAACTGATACAGGGCCTCGAAGAGATCCCGATCCGTGCTCTCCAGCAGCCACGCCTGACTCAGGGACGCAAACGCCCTGTCCAGTCGGTTGCCACGGGAGTCATACAGATTCGCGCATTCCTTCAGATATTCGATCTTCTGATACTGATCGTCGATCCCTTCGATCTGGATCTCGTACACGTTCACAAGATCTTCCCACTGATCCAGGTTCATGTAAATCGGCTGCAGCAACGCCGCTGCACGCAGGGAAATATCCTCGGTCAGCAGCAGGCTCTCCAGGAACAGGATCGCCTGTTCGTCGAGGGGCTCGATCTGCAGGATCGCCTCGATCCGGTCCACGGCCGAGATCGGATCGGCCAACTTCTGGTGATACAGTTTGGCCAGCGTCAGGTTCAGTTCGCAGATCTCGCGCGGCTCGTGCTGCTGCTGCTGCACCAGAACAAGCAGGTGCTCGACCAGATCTTCCCAACGCTCCAGACGCGTGTACAGGCGGCGCAGGGCGGTGTTGGCCACACTGTCGTCCGGGGCTCCGACCAGGATTTCCTTGTAGGTCTCGACCGCATCTTCATATTTTTCCAATTTGTCCTCAAACACTGAGGACATCTTGAAAAGATACTGGTTCTTTTTATCCGGATCGTAATAAGCTTCGGCGGCCTCGCGATAGATCGTCAGCAAATCATCCCAGCGCTCGGCCGTCAGGAGCATCATTTCCAGCTCCGCAAAGATGTCCTTGCGGTTGTGGTCAGCGTCGAGAATACGCTTGTAGCACTTGCGGGCCTCTTCCACCTTCTGAAGGCGGTTGGAGTAGATCCGGGCCAGATGTTCGGCGACCTCGAGCACATAATCCAGATCTGCGTAGGCGTCTTCGAGCACCTTGGCGAACACCTCGGAGACTTCCTGCCAGCGGCCCAGGCTGTCGGCGAGCGAAAGCAGGCGGCTGCGGACCGCGCGATCCGACGGGGTCTCCACGAAGAGATAACCATACCACACGAACGCACTGTCCATGTCCTCGAGCACCGCGTCGTACAGACCGGCGATCTTCTTGGTGATCGGCGCGCGCTCCTCGACGGTCTCGAGCATCTGCCGCTGCAGGGAGAACACACGGATCAGTTCCTTCCAGTTCTGGCGCGAGGCATAGATCGGGACCAGCGTCTCGGCTGCAGAGGCGGCGTGGCCCTCGACATCCAGGAATTTTTCGAGTCGGCGGATGGTGTCCTCGCGGGTCGGATCTCCACCCAGCGCTCCCTTGAACATCTCCAGGGCGCGTTCGGGCTCGTTGAGGTAATCCTGATATATTTCGCCCATGTTATAGCGAATCTCAACCGCCTCGTTCAGATCAGATACGTAGCGGATGCGGTGGTCGTACAACTCGATGAGGTCTTCCCAGCCCTCCTGGTCAAAATACAATTCCTCCAGCGCGCGGAAGATGACGGAATCACCAGGGCGGAATTCAATGATTTCCTTGTAATGTAAGATCGCGTCCTGGGGCTTCTTCAACTGGACCTTGCACAGGGTTGCGGCCAGGACCAGCGCCGAATACCGGGCGTTCGGATCGTTGTAGCCCAACTCGGCGCGCTTCAGGTAAATACCCATGAGCGCTTCCCAGTCAGCCACTTCCTTGTAAACGAACTCAAGCGCATCCAGCGCATGCATGGAATCCGGCCGTTGCTCGAGCACCTTCTGATAGTAGATGCGGGCCAGTTCCAGATTCTTCAGTTCATCGCGGGAAACATCGGCGATGATCAGGAACACCTTCTCCTGGAGGTTCGAGTCCAGGATTTCGTCGACGTTCACCTTGTACATCTCGACGAGCTCGGCCCACTTGTTCTCCATCGCGGCCAGTCTCTGCAGATTGTCCAGCACATCCTCCAACATCGGGAGCGCCAGACACTCCTTGAGTGCCTGCCCATAGAATCCGAACGCGGCTCCGGCTTCATGAAGCTCATATTCCTTGACATGGGCTATCTTTACAAATAAATCCACTTTCTCCTGGGGATCCAGGGAGTAGCCGGCCTTGAGCACGTACAGACCCGTCAGTTTCTCCCAGTTATCCTCAAGTTCGTAGATCTTCTCAAGGATCGAGGCGGCTTCCATCGCCAGCATCTCTTCGCCCAGAAGCATGGTCTCGAGCGCCAGTTTCGCTTTTTCATGCTCAGGGTCCTGCTCGATGACATCCCGATAGAACGCGATCGCCCTGGCCGGCTCTTCCAGGTGAACCTGGAGGATGTAGCCCAGGCGATACAGAAGCGAGTGGCGGAGATAGCGCAGCGACTCCCCGTCCTCGGGAAACT
Organism: Deltaproteobacteria bacterium HGW-Deltaproteobacteria-22; assembly: GCA_002841825.1. GTDB lineage: Bacteria > Myxococcota_A > Polyangia > HGW-17 > HGW-17 > HGW-17. Next base: position 96,128 of record PHAZ01000007.1, read on the forward strand.
CGGACAGGATCGCGGCCCATGCCTCGGCGGCACCCTCTATGTTCTGCAGACTCTCCTCGCGCAGGATCGCGATGCGGGAGTAGAAATCCCGGCGAGTTCCAGGATCCAGGGAGAGTTCAGCCCTGCGGGACAGCACTTCGACCAGCTTTTCCCACTTCTCGAGGCGGGAATAGATGTATTCGAGGCGATCCAGCGCGTCATCGTCCTCCGGGAACTCCCCGAGCAACTGGTGATAGGTCTCGGCGGCGTCTTCCAGCGCGTCGAGCATGTCCTCCTGAAGCGAGGCCACCTTGCGGTACACGGCCTTGCGCTCGCGGGGGTTGTCCAGCCAGGCCAACTGGCGGCGGTACAGGTCGATGACGTCGATCCATTCATCCATCGTGGAGAGCAGCAGGATCAGGGATTGCGTCGCCTTGGACTGGATCTCGACGTAGTCGCCGGAGACCGAGAGCAGCTTCTTGTACCAGAAGACCGCCTTCTCAGGATCGGACAACTGGCGCTCATAGAGTTGGGCGATCTTCTCGATGTACAGCATCGACAGTTCAAGATCGTCGCCGGCGGCCGTGATCGCCTCGTTCCACACCTCGACGAGCTCGACGGTGTTTCCGGAGAGGTCGACCAGCTCCTCAAGGGCGTGCCGCACCTCAAGGTTGCCAGGCTCCAGTTTCAGCGCCCGGCGCCAGGCAGAGAAGGCCTGCTCGGGTCGGGCAAGCTGGACGGTGAATAATTTACCCTGCCGGGACAGGATTCCGACGGCCTCGTCGCGGCTCTCGGCTGCTTCGAGCTTGATTTCCAGGAGATCCACTATCTTTTCAAAGTTGGTCTCATGCTCAAAGAGGTTCAGCAGGATGTCCGCAGCTGACTGCCGCGTCTCCGGCTTCTCCAGCGATTCATTGAGCATCGAGCGCGCCGAAATGTGGCTGGAGTTGAGCGACAGGATCTCCTGAAGCAACGACACCGCGTCCGGAGCCCGGTCGAGCTTGTGCATCAGCAGATCGGCCCGCTGGATCATCAGTAGAATTCGCTGTTCATTGTTGCGGGTGTAGGCCAGCTCGTCCTGGTACAGATCCGCCAGTTGCGCCCAGTCCTCGGAGAGGTCATACAGGCGCTGCAGGGCCACAAAGGCCTCCTGCGAACCAGCCTCCAGTTGCCTCAACTGCCGGTAGGAGGCGATGGCCGCGTCCACATCGGCCAGGATGTTCTCATTGAGAGCGCTCAACTTCAGGAGCATGGTCTTCTGCTGGTCCGGATCGTTGAGGACCTCGACGCGGTTTTCGATCAGCACACGCAGGTCCATCCAGCGCTCCGTCTGGGTGGTGATGCGCTCCAGGGCCGCGAACGCCTGATCGTGGAGGGGCTCCTCTTCGAGCACCATACGGTAGTATTTCTCCGACTCCGCCTGATCGTGCAGCTCCTCTTCCTCAAGCAGCGCGACTTCCCAGGCCAGCGTCAGTTTCAAACCAGGCTTGGCCGACAGCGTCTCGATGTACAGTTCCTTCAACTGCGGGATCTGGTCCTCCAGGATGGCCAGACGGCGCAGCTCCTTCCGCACGTCTGCATTGCCCGGGGACAACTGGAAGAGCACCCGCGCAATGTCGAGCCCGCGGGTCGTGTCACCCACGCGTCGTACGGTGATGTTCAGCAGTTCCAGATAGTTCTGGATCTTCTGATCCTCATCCTTTTCCATCGTGGCGATGACTTCCAGGGAACGGGCATAGGCCTCCCAGTTCTCCAGGCGCAGATAGCACGGAGCCAGCAGCAGAGCAGCGGAGCGGCGCACCGACGGGTCACGGGAAGGCTCGAGCATCGTCTCCAGGGAGGACAGCGCGCCAGCGTGATCGGGCACCTCGCCCAGGATCGTCTCGAAGCAGGCCAGGGCCTCCTGCGCATCCGGGAGGGGACCCATGTACAGGCGGCCCAGACGGAGGCGGAAGGCAATCCGGAGCTCGCCGTCGGAGAGATTTTCCTGCTGACGCAGCACATGCGCCAGGTTCTCGTACATGCGGCCGGCCTCATACAGGCGATCCAGGGCTGCCAGGGCAGGCAGGTAGTCGGAGGCCAGGGAGATGATTTTTTTGTACATCTCAATGGCTTCGCCGGTCTTCTCCAGATGCACTTCCAGCAGTTGTGCCATCTTCATCATGGCCGCCAGGCGATCGTGCAGCTGCGGTGCGCTCGAGATCTGCTTGTTCAGGATCTCCAGCAGTTCCGTCCAGTTCTGCCGCAACTCGTAGATGGAAGCCAATCCCATCAGGGCCTCGCCGCTCTCGGGCTCCTGCTCGAGCACGGCCCGCCAGATCCCCTCACCCTGCTCGAGGGCGACGAGCTGGTTGACATACAGGTTGGCCAGGCGGGACATCAGGCGGATCTTCTCGGCGCCGGACAGGCGGTCGAGCACTTCCGAGTAGAGCTTGGCGAGGGCTTCCCAGTTGCGGGAGGCCTCGGCGAGCTTCTCGAGCCGGCTGACGATCACATCATCCTGCGGATCGATGACGTAGGCCTGGGCACACCAGTTGAATGCCGGCTCGGCCTGGTTCAACTTCTCCTCGCAGACGAGGACGAGCTTCTGCAGGTGTTCCAGGCGCTTGGACGGCTCCGCACAGGCAGCCAGCAGGATCTCGACCATGCGGGCGACTTCTTTCCAGCGACCGCCGTCTTCATAGATCGGCAGCAGCAGGGCCGCAGCCTTTGCGTTTTCAGGCTCCACCTCGAGAATGCTCTCGTAGGACTTGATCGCCCTCTCGGGTTTCTGCAGCCTGTCGGTGAAGACGTTGGCGATCTTGAAATACAACTGGATCTTCTCATTGGGGGCCGAGGCGGCCTCGGCGCAGTCATGCAGCGTCTCGATGTAGCCGACCCAGTTTTCGCGATCGGCAAAGAGGCCCTCAAGCGCCTCCCAGTCCCGGTTGGTGCTGTAGAGCTCCTTGAGGATCTTCATGGCCTTGGGATGGCCCGGGCGAAACTCCAGCACGGTCTTCCATGTGCCCATGGCGAGCTCGCCGGTGGCGCCCATCTTGTCCGTCAGGATCGCGCCGGTCTTCTCCAGCAGGACCAGCGCCTCGTCACCCACGCTCATCGCGATCTTGCGGCGCAGCATCTCCACCAGGGCCGGATACCGCTTCTCGCGTTCATACAGGGAAATCAGGCTTTCGAGCGCGTCGATGTCGTGGGGATCGAACTCGAGCACGCGGTTCCACATCTCGATCGAGAGCACAGGGTTACCCAGCGGCTGCTGGGCAAAACGGGCGAGGTCGATGAACTTCGGCCGTTGCTCGTGCTCGGGCATCAGGTTGATTTCCTTCAACTGCAGCTCGAACAGGCCCTTCCAGTTGCGCCGCTTCTCGTAGATGTCCTTGAGCGCGGTGATGGTCTCTAGGTCGGTGGGGTCCACCTCGAGAATCTGTTCAAGGGGCTCGGCCGCCTTGTTGGGGTTGGACAACTTGGTGCCCCACAGGTTCGCGATCTGCTTGAGATAATTCTTCTTTTTCTCAGGATCGGTCTCGCAGGCGTTCTTTTCCTCGTAGATCACGATCACGTCGCGCCAGCGCCCCATGGCCTCGTACTTCTCGGCCAGGGAGTCCATGGCCTTCGGGTGGTGCGGATCAAGCTTCAGGATGGCGTTGTAGACATTGACCACCATGGCGTCGACCTTCATCTTCTCCTCGATGAGATCCGCCATGTCCATCAGGACCGAGATGCGCCCGGCAATGTCATCCTGCGGCAGCGCGTGCTCGACGTCCTTGTACAACTCCATCAGGGCGTTCCACTTCTCACCCCGGAAGTACAGGTCCTTGAGCGCGTCGATCGCCGCGGCGTTCATCTTGTCCATCTTGAGGATGCGCTTCCACACATCGATGGCCTTCTCAGGGCTCTTGTCGATCGAGATCTCCGAGATCCGGCGCGCCAGCTCGACGCTCTTGTCAACGTCGCTGGCCACCGCACGCATGGCCTGCTGCAGCATGGTCAGGTGCCGCATGTAGTCATCCTTGGACACATAGTACTCGCTGTAGAAGTTCATCACCAGCGGGGACATCATATCGCCCTTGCGCAGCTTGGAGAAGTACTGCTCGGCGGTGTCGAGATCTCCGACCTTCTTCCACCACAGCATGCCCAGTTGCAGGCTCATCTCTTCGGCGTTGGAGCCATTTTTGAGCTCGCTCTCGTACAGGGCGATCAGGTCCTCCCATTTTTCCTGCTGGGTGAACGCCTCCACCAGCAGCATGGATGTCTTCTCCATGCCCGGGAGGATCGAGGCCACTTCCTTCAGGTGGCCCTCGGCCAACTGGGGCTGGTGCGTGTGTTCCAGTTCGAGGTAGGCAACCTCGAGCAGGCAGACGGCACGCTCCTGGGGGTCCGTGATGCGCGGCAGCTTCTCCCTCAGGAAATCGGCCAGCTCCGCATAGCGCTTCAGCGCGCGATAGAGATACTCAATGTGCTTGACGGTGTCCGAGTGGTCCGGATCCATCTCGAGCGCCTTCTTCAGGAGTTCTTCGACCCGGTTGAGGTCCGAACCGTACTTGGCGGCCACCTCCGCTGCCCTGAAATACATGTGCGTGGCCCATTGGGGTTCCGACGCACTGTCGGCCTCGGCGGTATACTTCTCGAGCATCTTCTCCCAGTTGCCGGCTTCCTGCTCCAGCGCTTCGAGCCGGGAGGCCGCCTCATCGTTCTTCGGATCGAGCTCGGCGACCCGTCGATACATGCCCAGCGCTTCCACGCCCAGCCACAACTCCTCGTCGAGCATCCTGGCGATCGCGGAGATCAATTCCAGATCGTCGGGCTGCCGGCGCTCGGCAAACCGGTAGAAACGGTGTGCCAGCTCCAACTGCTTGGCCAGGAGCGCGCGCTGGGCGGCCTTGACCAGAACAGCGGCCAGCTCCTGCGCCGGCTCGTCGCTGGAGAGCACAAGATTTTCCAGCTCTTCCAGCATGTGGTTGTCGCTCGGGGTATTGAAGAGGTTCGCGATGAGTGTCTTGATTTCCTTCATCATTTCGGCTCTCTTTGACTACTCGGCTAGTTGGTTGTGAAATGCCACAAAAGACATGGCGAGAGCGTAACGCCTATGATAAATGGATGCAATCAAAAAAGGTGATTCGACAACAGTCTTTTTTGGGTGGGAGGTCCCCCTGGACAGGGATCCTGCGGCATGGTCCCGGAGGTCATCACCAGGAGGTCGAAGGGATCCGACGCCGCGATCTGGTGAAAAATATTATTTAATAAATATTTTGATTGTTAATAAATAACTACCAATATTACAGTCCGGAGATGAACAGCCACTTGTCCTTGTGCTTCTCGAGCGTCAGGCGCATGTAGTCCGTCTTCTTCTCCCAGCGATTCTCCTCGCTCACGATCAATTGGTACGAGCCGTCGAGGTAGACCTCGACCGAGACGCGCTCGGCACCCTCCCACTTGATCCGGCGGTACTGGATGTCCAGCCGGACGTTCTTGAGCTGGGCGAAGCGCATGTGAACGGCCTCGGAAAGCCCTTTCCGGTCATACGCCTTCTCGTCCGAGGAGGTCTTGGGCTGGTAGTAGTTCGGATGGGCCAACCGGATCAGCGCCTCGGCGTCCATGGCGATGAGGATCCGACGATAATTTTCAATCACCTCAATGATTTCCTTGTTCGCCCGGGTCGCCGGGATCCGGGTTCCGGAAATGAAAGAGGTCTTCGCGCAGCCGGCGAAGAACGCCAGCGCGGACAGCGTGAACAGTACCCAGCGAAGCTGCATGCGATTCGTCATGACTATCCTCCCGTGGCAGGTTTCTCGAACACCACCAGTTCCCACTCACCCTCGTGCCAGCTGCGGACCACCGGCAGGTTCGTCTTCTCCCGGATCTCGTCGATCTGATCGTTGAGGATGCCCGAGAACACCATCCGGCCGCCCGGGTCCAGGTTCCGCTGGAACAGGGGATTGAGCTCCAGCAGGACATCGCGCTGGATGTTGGCCAGCACTAGATCCACAGGCGCCTCCGACCACGAAAGACCCACCTGGATCCGGTCCGAAAGGCCGTTGTTCGCGATCACCTCGGCGGCAGTCTCGACGGCGTCCGGGTCGTTGTCGACGGCCCAGATCCTCGCCTCCGGGAACAGGCTTGCCGCGGCCATCGAAAGGATGCCCGTGCCCGCTCCCATGTCCAGGATGCGCGTGGGTCGGAAGCCCGAGGCGTGCAACTGCTCGATCGCCTCCATCACCAGCCGCGTCGTGGCGTGCAGCCCGGTTCCGAACGCCATGCCCGGATCGATGACGAACACCGTGTCCCCGGGCTCGGGCGCCACTTCCTTCCACGAAGGCCGGATGACAAAATGACCGATCCGCTGGATGTCGAACGCCTTCTTCCAGAACTCGTTCCACTCCTGCCGGGTGATGGGCACCATGCGGAAGCGCTCTGCGAGCTCTTCCTCGGGCTGGTCCAGCGAGGCCGCCAGGACCGGATTGAGCAGGTCCATGAAGGTTTTCTCCGTTCCCTGCTCGATGT